>RDYJ01000131.1 GCA_004293145.1 Nostocales cyanobacterium
GTTGTCTGAACTTGGACAAGGACTCAGATAACCTGATTCAACTCCCACACTACTAGCCCAAGTAATCCCTGGAAGTATTAAACTAATATTCAGTGTTAAGAATATTGCCAAAATAATTCTTTGTAGTGGCTGTGAAAATGCTCTGAGACGGTACATGATTAATTTACTCCTCGATGATTTAGATTTTATTAATGTCTTCAATGATTATCACCTAGTATGTACACATTTGGTGCATTTACTCTCATGTAAAAATGAAGGTTATGGTGAGATACTCGTTACTTGATCGTGTAACAATACAGGGACTTTCCCAGATGCAGAATATAGCTGAAGTTTAGATGTGGATTCAGGAGTATAGAGAGGAATCCTAATTTCCTCAAATTCTCATCCAAATTGTTTCATTACTAGCCAAGGACGTAATGACCAGGATGAATAATTTTTATTACCGCTTACTAAGGTGAGTTGCGTCATTTTGCTATGTTTAATATAATTATTGAATCCTTCTTTCTATATTTTAGAATAAAATGATCCAAATAATCAACTTGATCACTAATTGCATTACCATAAATTAATTTAATTGAAAACTAACCATGAATTACCAAGTTGTTAACGAGTTAAGCGAAAAGCAAATTTATGAACTTGTGGAATTATACAAAAATGAGTTTTGGAGCAAAGACCGAACATACCAGCGTGTTGTCAAGATGATAGAAGGGTCAGATGTAATTATTGCTTTGGTAGGTGATGAGGAAGAATTAATAGGTTTTTGTCGTGTGCTTACAGATTTTGTTTATCGCGGAACTCTGTATGATGTAATTATTAAACCTGAATATAGAAAAATGGGTTTTGGTGCTAAATTATTAGATGCAGTAATTAATCATCCCCAGTTGCAAAAAGTTGAAAATATTGCTCTTTTCTGTTTATCAGAAATGATTCCTTTTTATGAGCGTTGGGGTTTTACAGATCATATAGATGGAATTAAATTAATGCGTCGTCATCAGCAATTATCTGAGGAATAACACAATGATTATTAATCTCAACAATGTACCACGTCGAACTACTTCTATTTATCCAGAAGTCTTTCAATCTCGCATCACAGGAAGAGTCAAACAAGCTTTAGGAAATGCTGCCGGGTTAAAAAATTTTGGTGTTAATTTAGTCAGTTTACAACCAGGAAGCTGTTCAGCTTTAAGACATTGGCATCAAAAACAAGATGAGTTTATTTATATTGTCCAAGGTGAAGCAACTTTAATTACTAATGCAGGTGAGCAAATTCTGACACCGGGTATGATGGCAGCTTTCCCAGCAACAGAAGCCGATGGACATCAACTTGTGAATAAATCTTCAGCAATAGTAATTTATTTGGAAGTTGGCGATAGAACTCCAGGAGATGAAGTATCTTATCCAGATGATGATTTAATTGCTAAATCTAGTGATGATGGTGGCTGGATTTTTACCCACAAGGATGGTAATTTGTATGGAATTTAAACCTAAACATAAATCATAGATAAATACCATGAAAGTTAATATTTTGCTATCAAATGTATTCAACTGACCAGCATTGATTTTAGTAGGAATGACTGCATATCATCTAATTGCCAGCATCCAAGAAAAATCCAAACTACCACCAATTGGAAAATTGATTGATGTCGGTGGTCATAAATTACATTTATATTGTGCTGGTGAGGGGAAAATTAGCATAATTTTAGATCATAGTCTGGGGGGAATAGATGGTTATTTCTTAGTAGAAGAATTAGCCAAAATTTCACGCGTTTGTATTTATGATCGAGCAGGTTATGGTTGGAGTCAATCGAGTCATAAACCCCGTACCAGTGAACAGATAGTTAAAGAATTACATATCTTATTAAAGAAAGCAGAAATTGAACCGCCTTATATCTTAGTTGGCAACTCTTTTGGTAGTTATAATATGCGGCTTTATGCTGATAATTTTCCAGAAGAAGTTGTAGGTATGGTTTTAACCGATGGTTTGCATGAAAAACAGATGTTGGCTATGCCATTGAGTCTAAAATTATTAAAATTATTTTTTACGGTTTCTTTTTTAATTGCTTCCTTGGGTGCTGCTTTAGGAATTGTCAGATTTTTAGGAATAATAGGTATCTTTGAAGTTCTCAAACCACAACTGAGAAAATTTCCAAAAACTACGTTAAAAATCGTCAAAATCTCTTTTTACTCTGGCAGACACTGGTTGACAATGTTTCGAGAAATGTGGAGTTTAAATAATAGTGGTCGTCAATTAAAAAATGTTAATGGTTTTGGTAATATTCCCATTATTAATATCAAAGCTGCTATGTTTCTTCGTCCTAGTTTGGGAAGGTTTTATTTTTCGATTCAACCTGCTGATAAACTGCGAGATGCTATCCAATCTAATTTATTCTTACTTTCGACTGACTGTGAACAATTATTAGCTGCCAAAAGTGGTCATTTTGTTTGGATAGATCAGCAGGAAGTAATATTGACAGCAGTGAAAAAAATTTTCACTAAAGTTGAACAATTTGATTATTAATTGATTATTAACTATTTCCTGCTACCACGATGTCTACTCAACGCGTAATTCAAAGTATATATACTGATGGTGCTTGCACTGGCAACCCTGGACCTGGTGGTTGGGGTGTCGTTGTTTACTTCAGTGATGGTTCAATTCACGAAATGGGGGACGCATCACGACATACCACCAATAATAAAATGGAAATGCAAGCTGCGATCGCTGCCTTAGAATTCTTTGCCACATCAGGACAAACCCAACCTATCACCCTCCACACTGATAGCGAATATTTAATTAATAGTGTCACTAAATGGATGCCAGGTTGGAAAAAGAAAGGTTGGAAAAAGTCAGATGGAAACCCAGTCCAAAACCAAGACCTTTTAGAAACCCTCGATCAACTCAACAGCAAACTCATAAAATGGCAGCACGTGCGCGGCCATTCTGGTAACATAGGTAACGAACGTTGTGATGTGATTGCTCGCTCATTTGCCAGCGGCAAAATTCCATCTCTTCAGCAATTATTGCCTGTAAATCCTCAGCAAACCTTAACTAAAACGAATGAAATAAATGTAACAAAAGTACCTGATTCTTCTATAAACTTCACAAAAATTAATGAACACATCTCGGAAAGCAGCACTTTGTTATCAGCTATAATCACTATGGAACCATCAACAGCGTCACCTGCGGCTATAAACGATGAAAAACCTCCTGAAATGAGGATTTTGCAACTCCGCAATCTTGTTGAAACCCTGCGAGTTGCTGACGAAATTGCCGAAAAAGGCTACTTAATCACCAGTTCTGAACTAGCAGATTTAATGGATGTTCACGCTAGTGCTGTGACGAGTCGGGGAGATCAATGGCGTTGGCGAAACTGGATCGTTTCACGGGTACGACGCGAAGGTAATCAAATTCTTTGGGAACTTGAAAGAGCTGATCAAATAGAAAGTGATGCTGGCTGAAGATGCAGCAGAATTCAGGAGACGTTCCGCCGGAACGTCTCTACAGGAGTGAAAGCCTCTTGATATTTGATAGCGTCGCCTATGGCTCTAGAGCCATGTCTTGATTTTAGCTTGCACCTCATTTACTGGCAATCTGCTGTAATTCATTACCACTGGGGATTAGACGCAAGTAAATCCTCAATTGATTTGGCTGCTAAAGGTTTAGAAAATAGATAACCCTGACCAAAATCGCAGCCTAAATCTCTTAATTGAGCCAATTTTTCTGGGGTTTCTATACCTTCAGCGATCGCTTTCATTTCACTGGTATGGGCAAGGTTAATAATAGTGGCAATTAAACCTGTATTTCTAGGATTTTGATTCAAACTATTGATAAAGCATTGATCAATTTTGAGGATATTCACCGGAAATCTATGCAAGTAGCTGAGGGAAGAGTATCCTGTCCCAAAATCATCAATAGATAATTCAATTTTGCATTCTCGCAGTTGTTGTAAAATTACTGCTGCGGCTTGGCTGTTTTCCATAATCGCACTTTCAGTAATTTCTAGTTTTAAGTTTTGCGGCTTTAATTGAATTTCTCGCCAAGCTTGAGCAATTATTGCTAATAAATTCGGCTGAGAAAACAATCTCACGGAAAGATTAACGCTAATAGAAACATCTTCATCAATTACTTTTTGTTCTTGCCAGTTGCGTAGCTGACGACAAGCTGTTTGTAATACCCAGGTATCTATAGCTGCAATTAAACCTGTTTCTTCTGCAACCGGAATAAATTCTCCAGGAAAAACCATACCTAAAGTTGGATGCTGCCAACGAACCAGTGCTTCAAATCCGCTAATTTTACCTGTAGATAGAGATACTATTGGCTGATAATAAACTATAAATTCTTGTCGTTCAATTGCTCTTTTTAAGTCATTCTCTAACTGTAAAAGTTTGATTGCTTGTTGATACATATCATGAGTAAAGACACAATATCTAGATTTACCTTGTGATTTCGCATGATACATTGCTGTGTCAGCATCCCGTAGCAATTCTTGAGGATTGTTATAATTTATATTTCCTAACACAATACCGATACTAGCACTAATAAATACCTCTGCCCTAGATAGTTTAAAAGGGTAAGAAAACTCTTGTAAAATTTGGTCAGCAAAATTTTGGGCATCACTAATATCTTTAACTTTGTCTACAAAAATAGCGAATTCATCACCACCTAATCTAGCCAGAATATCCCTATCTCCCATCAGAGTTTGTAACCTATTACCAATTTCAATTAATAATTCATCTCCTACTAAATGTCCCAAAGAATCATTAATAATTTTAAAGCGATCGCCATCTAAAAATAAAACAGCAAACTGATAATCAGATGTGATTTGAGTTAGCTTAAGTGCATCATCTAACCGCTCCATAAATAAAGTGCGGTTAGACAAATTAGTAAGTGGATCATGCAAAGCTCTATACAACAATTGACTTTGTAATTGTTGACGTTCACATAATTCTCGCTTCAGTTCTTGATTAGCTAATTCCAGTTGCAAAGTTCGTTCTTGAACTCTTTTTTCTAATTCTATATTTAAATTTAAAATTTTCTGTTCTGCTGTTCGCAGTGATATTTGATTTTTGACGCGGATCAATACTTCTGCTGCTTGAAATGGCTTGGTAATATAGTCAACACCCCCAACTTCAAAAGCTTTAACTTTATCTAAAATATCATCTATAGCACTTAAAAATATGACGGGGATTTTTCTAGTATGTTCATTAGACTTGAGTAATTGACAAACTGCATATCCATCTATTTCTGGCATCAGAATGTCCAATAAGATTAAATCTGGCAAGAGATTTTCACAAGCTGTAATAGCCATGTGTCCATCCAAAGCTTTACGAACAGAATAACCTTGCTCACTTAAAATTGTGGCTAAAAAGCGTAAATTATCAGGTGTATCATCAACTATGAGAATATCTTTATTATCAGCATTCAACAGAGATTTTTTATTCATCGTTATTCCGTGTCAACTGCATAATTTTTTTGAATTGGAAATTAACTGTTAACTCCCTCAAGCTATCGGATAAAATCTGATTTTCTGGAGTTATGTTGTCAATTAATTCTAAAATACTTTCATCACTACATTTAGCAGCAGCAGTATTTAACTGTTTTCGCCAGTCATGGGGCATCTTTAATAAAAGTGAATCTAATTCTGATTCGGAAATTTCTTGGTGATTTTGAGTTTTTAATTTGTTCTCACTGTCATCGTCATAAACATATTTTACTCCTAAATGTTTACTAATTTTCTCCAATAAAATTGCTTGTCTAAAAGGTTTGGCAACAAAATCATCACAACCGGAAATTAAAATAGCTTGACGATCTTCCTCAAAGGCACTAGCTGTTAACGCTACAATTTTAGTAGCTTTTCCTTGGGGTGTAGCTTTAATCTTTTGTGTAGCTATAAAACCATCCATGACCGGCATCCGCATATCCATAAAAATCAAATGAGGATGCCAAGTTTGCCAACAATTAACCGCTTCTTCACCATTTGTAGATTCACGGATACTAAAACCTATGGCTGTCAGCAATTTCCCTAAAAATAGCCGACTATCTTTGACATCATCAGCAATTAAAATTCGATATTCTGGTTGATTAGGTGCTAAAGCAGTGGCTATATAATTTAAATCTTGGGCGGAAATATCCTGATCAAAGGTGTTTTGATTGAGTGTGTTTCTGCCTGCTTCAATTTTAGACATTTCTAAAATGTCATTAATCAGTGTTAACAAATGTTCACCAGCACGATTAATAATTCCTATTTCTTCCTGATGTTCTTGAGACAAGGAATGATCACGACTCATGATTTGTGTAAACCCAAGGATAGCATTCAGTGGTGTTCTTAATTCATGACTCATATTGGCCAGAAATTCTGATTTGGCACGGTTGGCTGTATCTGCTGCTAATAATGCTTGTTGTAATTCTATTGATTGTTTTTGAGTTTGTTCAAGTAATTCAGCTTGTTGTAAACCAACTCCCAACTGATTACTAATTTGTACAGCTATATTGATTTCCGCTTCCTTCCATTGTCGGGGGGCAGAATTTTGGTAAATTGCCAACAGTCCCCAAAGTTTATGATTAGAAAAAATTGGCACAATAATATAAGCTCTAGCCTGAAATTGCTCTAACAGTTGAATATAACAATCATCAAATTCTGCTTGATAAATATCCTCTACTATTCGGTAACTTGCACCTTGGCTGTAAAGACCACCTTGAGTCTGTTGCAGATAAGTATCCTGTCCTAAAAGCAAATTTTGACTAAAATGATCATTTTCATTTGTACTATTGAAATCTCTCACAGTACATCGCTCATTTGAAACTGCATTTTCTTGTAATTTGGGATTATTATTTTGTTCTGCCCACAAAGATATCCACCCACTACCTACGGACTCGGCGACAAATTCTCCACTCCAGTCAGAATTAAAACCATAAACTACGACGCGATCGCAATTGATAACTTGCCTTAATTCTGAGGTAGTTGCTGCAAAGATAGTTTTAATATCTAATGTTTGCCGCATCCTGCGAATTGCGGTAGCCAATGCTTTTTCTCGTTCCGCACTCTCTCGTAATAATGCTTCTTGTCGGACTAATTGCTCTGCATATTGCCGATCTAAGATTGATTTGACTAAAGTACAAGCCAGTATAAATAAAGTCGCAATAAAAATTTGAATTCCCAACCAAGAATTTAGCAATCCCTCATCCGCAGTCAGTACAAACAATTGTATAGACCAAATTACAGTTACCAGCGGTTGATAACTGCCAAAAATTATGTCATACATAAGACAATCAAGCACTAGCTAGGAAAGTGCAAATTTATTTTCAAATCATGGCAGCCATAACAGATAGTTATGAATGAGTATTATACTGCCTTCCTCTCCATTCTCGTGGAGTGCGGAACGCAGATAAAAATATTCTGAAAACCGCCACAGGATCAGCCAGGGGAGAAAGCCAGAACAACCAACCACCCTGGGCATTTTTACGGTCATAAGATGGAGCGATCGCCAACAATAAAGCAAAGCGAATGATCAATAAAAATATATTCAATCCCAATACTAAAGAGATAGGGAGATAGGGAGATGGGGAAATGGGGAGATAAGCTAAGACAATCAGCAGAGGTAAACCTTGTACAGCTGACAACAGCCATAAATCACCCCAAACTTGAGCGCGGCTAGAGGCATCCTTCAAATCAAGACTGCGCCCCCATTCCTTCCAAGTTTCCATTGCGCCTTCATACATCCGCACCTTCAGCACTTTTGCCCCATCCAAAAACCCCACCTTAAAACCAGCAGCGGCAATATTTCGTGCCAAAGTCACATCATCACAAAAAGAACCACTAGCACTGCTATAACCATCTACAGCCGCTAAAACCGAGCGCCGACACAAAAAACATTGCCCATTAGCCATCACCCTTTCCGGTTGTTGCGTGTGAATACCCGCCGGATCAAATCTATACAACAGCGTCATCAACAAAGCCGGTTGTAACCAGCATTCTCCTGGATACTTAAGAATAAACCGAGGGGAAAGGGAAACTAAATCATAACCCTCAGCTTCGGCTGTTTTCACTAAACTAGCCACCAAACCGGGATGGGGTTGAATATCCGCATCCATCCCCAAAAACCACTCACTCCCCTCCGAACTAAATAAAAAGCCATTATGTAACGCCCAAGGACGACCCACCCAACCAGAGGGTAAAGGGTCATCTGTCATCACTCGAAACCGGGGATCTTCTTGCTGTTTAGCTTTCACCAAGTCGGGAGTCCCATCTTGGGATCTACTATCAACAACAATAATTTCTCTGACTTCGTAGCTTTGCCGACTTAACCCAGCTAACAGCGGACTAATGCGTAAGGCTTCATTGAGAGTCGGGACAACAACGCTGACAATACCCAACATATCAGGTGTTGGTTGACTTGCTTCCAGAGGCGGATGTCTTCTTGGTCCTTTAAGCAACCGTGATAGTAGAAGCGCCGTTGCTGGTACTTGGATAAGTAGTAGGAAGAGGGAAATAGTGCTTTGTATGATCAAGATATTGAGTAAATGCAATAGATACTATAAATAATATAAATTATTTGACTTTCTCACAATTAGTACACGGGTTTCTAATTCTAAATTACGAATTATTAAGTAGTGCTGAGTATAATATATAATTAGTTTACTCAGCACTATTGAGGTTACTTGAAAGCAACTTTAACGCTGGTAACAGAAACTTCATTGGTTGCTGGTTCAACAGCTACAGGAGTTGTAGTGATAGGTCCTCTCAACCACAATGCTACAGCTGGTGCAACACCAAGTAGCAGACCTAATAATACAGGGATAGAGAAGCCAGCAGCTAAACTCATCACTGTCGCGAAACCAAAGTTACCTAAATAAACTACCAAAGGAACATTGAGTTGCGATCGCTCCAATTGAATGGGGTTGTTTCTCCATAACAGCGCCGCTACTGTCATAAATACCGCACCAGTACCCATCCAACCGGCAAAGTTTTGATAAGGCATCCCAAAGAAAGCCCCTGGTTGTTGCCAATACCAGAAGGGAAGAGAAGTTTGACTCATGGCCGGATCCAGGACAAAATCCCAAGATGTGAGCAATAATGCACCTAAAGCGATCGCACCTGCATGACGGACTAAGCTGGGTTTTTTATCTACCTCTAAACCCACACGCGCCAACAGGTAGGAAACACATCCTACATAAAACCATGACAGAGGAATAGTAAATGGTACTAAACCCGCAATTTTATAACCCAAACCACTCAGGTAGCTGTAGTGACCAAAAGGAAAACCTGTGCTAGTTCCTAGTAATTCACTTGTTAAAGAAATTAACACCGAAGGCAGCAGAAAACACAGAGCGCGTCCTAAACCCAAAGTCCGGTAAGCATACAGGAACACACCCACCGCACCCAAAATCATGTAAGCCACGCCGCCACCAGCCATGCTCCACTGCATGACAGTCTGACCGACTTCAGATAAGCTGAAAATTACTTCAGCATTAGGAATAACTAATAATATCCCTACCAGTCCAAACAGCATAGACACGATATGACCAATTAGGCATACGCGCTCAATGATAAAAAGTTGTTTCATGATTCAGTCCTTAACCTTCCTAAAATGTGACACGCGGCTACTCGACTGCTAATAGTTTACAAATGTTTAAGATCATAATTTAACTAATTTTTACAAAATAATCCGGGAAGATTGAGAGTTAATTAATGTCTTAGTTAAAAAAAGTATAAATACTCAGAAATTACTCACCCGTATTTACCACAACTATGTCAATCTTGAAAATAATTCCTTGGTTTTCCCTAACACTCGTACTCCTAAGTTATAGTCCGCTAGGCTGGGTGATATCTGAAACCAAACCTCCCTGGTTTGTCTGGTTATTGGTTGTAGTTGCTATCTTGCTGTTACTAGCTAGTTTGACTACTCCCTGGTCAAAAATAGCCGAATATCATAGCATATTGTTTAAATCTAACTTCAGAAGTTTTGGAGTCACCGTTTTTGCAGCCTTCCTGTTCTTTATGATGATCGCCTGGTTTCGGGTATTTCTTGATACTTTACTCATCCTTTCAGCGACTATCTTGGCCAAAATAGACTTCCAGGCATCAGACTGCAAAAAAGGATTAGGTTTTTGGTTCACATCTTTCTTTGCACTATCAGGTTTAACAGCAGGTGCTTTATTCAACCGATTGATTTGAATGGGTTTGTAGAGACGTTCCGGTGGAACGTCTTGCGGTGGAACGTCTTGCGGTGGAACGTCTTGCGGTGGAACGTCTTGCGGTGGAACGTCTTGCGGTGGAACGTCTTGCGGTGGAAC
>RDYJ01000125.1 GCA_004293145.1 Nostocales cyanobacterium
TGCTGTTGCATCCAGTAGAAATACTTTTTTAAACTTCCCTAATACCTCAACTTGTCTAGTGTTTTTAGTGGCAATAATCAGCTTATGATTCTTGATTCTGAAGTTACCAGGAACTAAACCAGCATAAATTTCTAAGAGGGGAATTAGCCAGTTTACTGCCAAATCATCCAACATCTCATGAGAGTGTTTAGCAGCTTCTCTCAAGAATCCTATTTTTATAGTTCTGATCAGTTTTTTTGATATTCCCTCATAGTTGTCAAGTCCATCAGCATCTTCAAAAATTTCCTCCAAATCGGGGTTTAATATCTTCAATTCGTTGATAATATCTGGAATCTTTGATTTATCAATCTTGCCAAATATCTCCATTACTTCCTGATGGGGATAGCCATAATATGCTTCCTTGTGGGAATATGACAAATATTGATGGAGTGGAGAGATAAAATCTTTAATCAGTTCCCATACATCCGGTAGTTTAGTGACTACAGATGTAATTGTTTTTTCATAGTCAGTTAACCCCAGTTCAGTAACTTGAACAGGATTGACTTGACATGAAAACTCATCCACAAAAGCAATAGAATTATCAGGAATATCACTAGGTAAACTGTCAATGTGACATCTGTTACTATCTGCTAATAAAGCATTTTTTCTATCTCTACGAAAAGTATTACCAGGAATATAAGCAGCTTCTTTACCATCTGGGTAATGACCACTGCAATTAAACTTATATTTGCAAGTGACACACCCCGGATTCATAGAAGCTTCGCTGTTAGCTTCGTTCTGATAACCTTTGGATGCTAACTTTCTAAATAAAGGTGCGCGATCGCAATTTCCTTTTACATTGGGGACTTGTCCTTTTTCTGGCCAGTGAACTTTGGGATTACCGTTAGGAGTAAACTGAGTTGAATCTGCATATAACCCATTATTTCTTACTGGTAAATCTACATAGTTAGATTCTATTGTTGATGTGGTTGGGTTTCTGTGGTCACTGCTGATATACCACAACTTAGCAGCTTTTAAATCACTTGGTTCTAATGTTCCTATATGATGAGATTTACCACTTCCAGCCGCAGATGTATCGAGAATGTATTTACACCCCTGATATTTTTCATCTGTAGCTATTTCTTGGTAAATTTTGTCTCTATCTTGAGAACTAAACCAGATGTCAACGTTATCATTTATATCTTGAGAACTAGAGCAGATGTCAACGTTATCATCTCTATTTTCAGAACTAGAACAGATGTCAATGTTAGCAGCTTGATTAGTTTGTTTTTGTGGTTTTTTTGGTGCTGCACCAAAGCCTTTAAATATTTTCTGAATTGGCTTGACAACTTTACTAGCAATCCGTTTAAAACTCTCTTTAAAACTCAGGAGAGCTAAATAATTATCAACCTTTTCCTGTTCCTGTTCCCGTTGTACATATTTGTTGTACAGTTCGGGATCAGGTTCACCATAGTTATCTTTTTTCTCAACAGATGGGAACTTAAACCCATACTGTTGAGCAATATGAAATAGCGTACCGATGGTTATACCGGAACGACCCCTAAAACTCTTAATTTTGGCGCGAATGTTCCAAGTCGTCCCCGTGATTGATGGACTCCAACTTTCTGCTATTATTTCAGCGTCAACAGGTCCATAATGGCCATTTAGTGCCATTAAGACTTGTAAACATTCTTGATAATTACCACTACCGGGACTACGCGGGGGAATATGGCTTAAAGCTTGTTGGATCAGCTGATCTACGTCCCAATCATTTTTTTCTGCCTGGTCCTGTAGCTGCTGACGACGCTTTTCTATTTCTGCTATCCGGCGTTGATATTCAATTCTTTCTTGATGGGCAACAGATATTGCCTCATCTATCCAAAAT
>RDYJ01000037.1 GCA_004293145.1 Nostocales cyanobacterium
GAAATCAGATGTTTCAATCCCTCATAGGGATTATGTGAAATTTCAACCTGGTAGTCTTTTACAAAGAAACTGCCAAGGGTACAGTTTCAATCCCTCATAGGGATTATGTGAAATTTCAACTATAGGATACTCAGGAATAGTCTACAAACGATTCATGTTTCAATCCCTCATAGGGATTATGTGAAATTTCAACCAGATATTAAAACCTTGTCAGACAAAATATTTGTTTCAATCCCTCATAGGGATTATGTGAAATTTCAACATAATTAGAGTTGTCACGAAGAATGAATGTTTATTTGTTTCAATCCCTCATAGGGATTATGTGAAATTTCAACAGCCCATTGGGGAATGGTTAGAAGCGCGGGAATCGTTTCAATCCCTCATAGGGATTATGTGAAATTTCAACCTTATTAAATTTTCAAGGTTCAGGTTGGCGGTGGCGGTTGTTTCAATCCCTCATAGGGATTATGTGAAATTTCAACTACAGGGTAATCAATTGTTTACTCACATAGCCTGTTTTGTTTCAATCCCTCATAGGGATTATGTGAAATTTCAACTCAGCCCATTGGGGAATGGTTAGAAGCGCGGGAATCGTTTCAATCCCTCATAGGGATTATGTGAAATTTCAACTCGCTAAAGGTATTCCTGTTTCTACTGCAATTGATTTGTTTCAATCCCTCATAGGGATTATGTGAAATTTCAACCGTAGGCATTAAGAATATTGCCCGATGTATGAGGGTTTCAATCCCTCATAGGGATTATGTGAAATTTCAACTAGCAATTAGGAGGGATGAACTGGATCTGGGTAAGTTTCAATCCCTCATAGGGATTATGTGAAATTTCAACAGTCGATGCTCGCTTTTTTGCTTCGATTAAACATTATCTCAGTTTCAATCCCTCATAGGGATTATGTGAAATTTCAACCTGATATGCCTCTTGGTGATTTTGATTTTGATTCTTTTGTTTCAATCCCTCATAGGGATTATGTGAAATTTCAACCTCTAATTCAGCAATCAATTCCAAAGCCCTATCCCGTTTCAATCCCTCATAGGGATTATGTGAAATTTCAACTAGTATCTCGTTGCAATTTTTATCTTGTCTGGTTCCACCAGGTTTCAATCCCTCATAGGGATTATGTGAAATTTCAACTGATGAGATTTTAGCTATCATTGACTTCTGCACTGGTTTCAATCCCTCATAGGGATTATGTGAAATTTCAACAACAAATTTGTCGATTCAAACCCCAAAAATCGACAGAAGGTTTCAATCCCTCATAGGGATTATGTGAAATTTCAACTACGATATCGTCAATACAAACTATTGCTTGTTCACTTAAGTTTCAATCCCTCATAGGGATTATGTGAAATTTCAACTCCAGTCAAAACCTGGATCACCAGGAAGGATGTTTCAATCCCTCATAGGGATTATGTGAAATTTCAACCAACCCCTTACCATCATATTTTCTTGGATGGAAAAGGTTTCAATCCCTCATAGGGATTATGTGAAATTTCAACTGTAGCCATCATTGGCTAAATTGTAAATATCTATGGGCATGTTTCAATCCCTCATAGGGATTATGTGAAATTTCAACTGCGGGAGTCTGAAAGCCTGAATATATATAGTTTTCAAGGTTCAGTTGCGCGGATGTCATCATCATAGTCGATTTCAGGAATCGTGTCAAGAGCAAAAAACGCTGAAACCCTTGAGGTGTAAGGTGCGCGGGTGGGTAACTCCAATAAAATCCATCAAAAGCTGATGTAGAGAAGATTTCAGACATTTTTTGCTCACCTGAAATTTTTACACCCACCCATCCGCGCATCAAGCGAAGAAAACAGTATTGTCGCGGGGTTGCTCACCACCGATTCTTTCTATTTTACCGTGACAACAAGCACAGAGGAAATAAAAACGGATGCTATCGGTATCAGCTTTAATCAGCTTATTGAGACGCGATCGCAGTTTTGCATACTGAGTATCAGTCAATTCACACTCAAAAATACTATACTGCACCCATTGGCCATAGGACTTGAGGATATTGTGAATTTTAGTTCGTCTTTTATCCTCAGAAATATCGTAAGAAACAACAACATTCATAAATTGGTAATGGGTAATGGGTAATTGCTGAAAACTCAAAACTGTCACCTAATAAACAAAGGAGGATACTTTTCAGTAGTTCCCATTAAATACTTAGCTAACAACCTAGCTTGCAACTCAAAAGATTCTCGATAAGTACATTTTTTACCCATCACCGGATGTTTAAACTCCGATTGTTTTTTCTTTTCATAATTAGTGAGGAAAATTTTCCTACCATCAGGAGTTAGAGAAACAGCTTTACTTAAAGGTTCACTAATAAAATCATCTGGCGTTAAAAATTGTTTATTCAACAAAGTTAAAACCAAAGAATCAACTACCAAAGGTCTAAATTCCTCCATTAAATCCAAAGCCAAAGAAGGACGATTATAACGATCAAAATGGAGATATCCCAAATAAGGATCAAACCCCACAATATTGACAGCAGCTTGGATATCATGACGTAACAAAGAATAACCAAAACTCAATAAAGAATTTACCGGATCAGTAGGTGGACGACGGACACGCTTAGTAAATTCAAAACTAGAATTGCGAATTAACTGATTAAAACAACCAAAATAAACTGCACTACCAGCACCCTCCAAACCCCGTAAAGAATTAATATTTTCAGTTTGATCAATTGCTGCAATGACATTTTCTAAACGAGTAATATCAGCAGATAAATCAAGATGATCAGATTCTCGCTGACGACGCACCAAAAGTTGACGATAATTTTTTAATTTACCCCTGACAAAACCCTGCACAACATGAACAGATTGAGGTGTATTTCCCGCTGCTTGCCATTGAGCTTTTCTCACAAAAATATTACCAGACATTTCCGGCTGTAACTGTCCTAAATAATGACCTCTTTCATCAATAAAAGATAAAGGAATGTGACGAGTCATCAACTCAGAAACCACCGCAGGAGAAACAGTAGAACGACCCAAAACCACCACACCATCTAACTTAATAAAAGCCACATCCATGATAGTTTTCTTATCAAACTTAACATTAATTCGTTCATCAACCTTCCCGATAAAAGAATCAGCTTGTGAAACGTAAAGAGTACCCATGATAACATCCTCAGAATAGGTGAAAGGTGACAGTAAGAAGGTAAGAGAGTATTTTTACTCTTTACCAATTACCAATTACCGATAATTAATTTGCTTCTTGATAACGCCCAACTTTATCAATAGCTTGGGGTAAACATCGAGAAAATAAACTACAACCATCACAGCGTTTTGTTTTCATTGGTTTGGGCATTGCACCTGTAAATAAAAGCATTTTTACAGATTCAATAACTGCAATGGTATTTATTCTTAATTCTGGCGTAATTTCGACTAATTTGCGTTGATGTGTTTGGGCATAATAGATATAACCAGAATTGATATTTTTACCCGTCATTTCCTCCAAACACAAAGCCTGAGCGCAAACTTGTAATTCATCATTATCCCATTCTCCCTTGCGTCCGCGTTTATATTCAATCGGGTAATATTCACCATTTTCAAATTCAATTAAATCAGATTTACCAACTAATTGATATTGATCAGATTTAAGATAAATAGCCCGTATTTGGTAAATTTCTTCACGATTTCCTGCTCCCATTGTGTGAACTCGTTCATGTAAACTTGTACCTTCAATAGTGTATTGATTATCTGTAAATTCACCAGCACAATGAATCAACCAACAACGGTGGGGACAGTAGGAATATTGGTTTAAAGAAGCGATGTTAACGTAATCATCAGAAGAGGTGACAGGTGAAATCATAAAGTATTCCCAATTCAATTTTCAAGACAATAAAAAACAATTAATCTGTAGGTTGGGTTAAGCGACAGCGCAACCCAACAAAAACGTTAATAATGTGATCATGTTGGGTTTCCTTACGTCAACCCAACCTACTTTCTTCTTACTATTCCCATTCCCATAGTTGTTTTTCTCCCAATACCCGCATACAAAGCAAAATCAGATAAGGCGTTAATCTGTTTAATTCCTATTGCTTCCACACTACCCAGAATGCGATAGCTAATTTCACCTAAACAACCAATAAATTTATTTTCATAGTTGCTAATAACCTCAGTTCTGATGTTAAAAGCACTAGGATAAACTGCTTCAAGGGGAATATTAGTTAATTCAATACTGCTGTATTTATGCCAGCGATTCAACAAACTATTAAATACAGATTCCTTGGTAGGTAAAACATTATCAAAACCACCTTGACGAAAAGCTACAGGTGTAGAAAAAATGAAATTAATTATGCGTTCTGTTTCACTTGCTGCTTCATATAATTGGGAATAGGTGCAAACATTAGCCCAGGGTTGAGTAGATTGAGGTGTACCTTGAATGCTGGTAATAAATAAATTAGCTGATCCTAAATGCCAAGGTTGTTCCGGGTTAAGATTCAACCATAAAGGTGTAAGTTGACTAAATAATTTGTCATCTAATAAAGATATCCGCCACCAACAGGGAGTACCAGCAGGAATAGGGTTATGATGAGCATATTGTAAGGTGTGAGATTGGGGTTTATTTCTGATTTGGATTTGTAAAGGTGAGAGGGTAAAGGCTTTATCGGCGTTTGATTCGTGGAGGTAGTCGCCTAATTTTTTATCAACAGAACTGACTAGATTGAGGAATAAGGCGTGATAGTGTCTACCGGAGAGGAAATTGGGATAGATGGGGGATTGGGGGGTGATGTTGAGAATGAGACTGTGGGGCATATTATTGATGGTGAAAATTCTAAGTTAAGGGCGGGCAAGATGCCCACCCCACAGGATTTATAAGCCCCCCTTTTTAAGGGGGGTTGGGGGGGATCTGAGATTCTAAGCCTTAAATCTGTATTGCATTTGTGTGGGAAGTTTTACATTTTTGACATCATCAAAATAGTAATATTCTCCTCGCATTTGCACATTTTGAATGAGGCTAACTGGTGGCATATTTACCACATCATAACTAATGACTTGATTAGTAAACATGACATCCAAGGGGTTTAAGGGATGAGTACAGGTGAATAAATCAGTTTTTGTTTTGGGTTGTGGTAATTTTTCAACTGTTAATTCTGCTTTACTCATCCATTTACCTAAACGAATCCATTTAGGTAATTTGATCTCTTTTTGAGCAATTAGAAAAAACTCAAATTGACTTTCTGGTGCAATTTCTTTTGCTCGTCCAAAACTAGGGATATTCTTTTGGGTTTTCTCCATTTCAACATGGTAGTTATTATTGGCATATTTCCATGTATTGAGAATAGCTGTATGATGCAAAGAACGCGCCGGAGTTAGATAGATTCCTTGTTGATTTAAAGGGGTTAAATGTGCTTCATATTTTGGCACTTGTTCGGGGCAGAAATAACGATAAGAGTCTTCTTCGGAAACAGTTGTTGAGTAGATTTGACTATCAACTAAACCGAGTGCATAACAGAGAGCGTAATTGTGAATTATTGGCTCTGTTTCGTAGAGTCTTCCTATTTCACGGGTGGCAAAATAGAGGCTGTCGTGTAGTTCTAATTGACAACGGTAGATAAACACCATTTTTGTTACTCCGCTTTCGCATTTTTACCTGCTTTTGATTTTGCGGTTTTTGTTTCTTCAGACTTACCTTTAATATGCTTTTTAGCATAAGCCTTAGCTTCATCATTAGCTTGTTGCAAAATAGATTTAATTCCCGCTTCGTTATTGGTGAGGTTTTTAACTTCATTAATTAGAGGTAAAAAAGCATCACCAATAAAGTCATTATGGACAATAAATTCATCTGCCATTAAATTCTCAATTGCATTTTTAGCAGCAGCAATTACATCATCTTCATCTAAAGGATCAGGTGATTTGAGAGTATTACTATCCTTCATTTGGTCATATATTGCTTGAGTCCAACGCAGGTTACTGGTAATTTCTCCATCAGCAAATACAACACCGATTAATTCATTTCTGACGCGACCTGTGCGGGTTGTTTGTGCGCCATAGTGACGAGTTCTGAGGATGTTATTAAAGACATACAAAAAACTTGCTTCTGTCGGGTCTTTTAAGGTGACAATGCTAGGGAAAAATACCTGTGGTCTGATATGATCTTGTTGGTTAATTCTACTGGTAACTTCACCGGGTTTAGAACCATCTTCACCTTTAGAAGCCATTGTGCCATTTTCAAAAGGAGCATTGAGAGTAAATGTTTCATGAGATTCATCAAATGCTGTAATAGAAAATGCGGTATCTACGACAACTTTTGATTTTTCAGAACCAGAATCACCAATAGCAAAGCCGTAAATAATACAATCAGGATTATCCATTGCAAAAGATACGTTATATTCACATTCTTCTGCTGTCATAAATTCGTATTTACGTAATAATTCCCGACCTACTAATCTTTCTGGGGTGGACTGTTTACGTTTGAACATGGAAAGACGGCTAATGGTGTTTTTATCTTTGACTCCTGCTCTAACTCTTGCTTTGTTTAGTTCGCTATCTGTTTGAAATAGAGGGTAAGATTCGGTAACGCGAATAGTGAGGAAGTGGGCATATTTTCCCATTGGTTTGTAGGGAATTTCTGCTTGAAATAATTTAGCGTCAACGGTTTTTAAGAGTGTCATGTTTTTCTCCAAAATTAGGTTAATTGATGTAATAAATTTCTCGTTATGTTCTCGTTCCCATACTCTGTATGGGAATGAATTCTTGAAGGCTCTGCCTTCTGTAAAATAAGGTAGAGGCAGAGCCTCTTGGTTGCATTCCCAGTCAGAGACTGGGAACGAGATCAGGCGTAGTTTGATTATTCATTTTCATTACCTTCAGATTTAGTTTTTCCTGCGTTTTCTTTGTCATCTTCTAAGCGATAAAGAAACTCACAGGTATCTCGAATTAGGTTTAATTGACGACCTGCTAAACGTGCGCGATCGCCCTTAAAACTTCCTTCAAATACCTCCTCTATAAAATACTTTGCAAACTCTAAAACTGCTTGTCTTTCCTCCTCTCGTTTACTCATCATCCATCGTCCTTCCGCAGTAGAAGAATGTACCCGATCCATAAGTTTAAAAATTTCTGCTGCTACTGCTAAAGTTAAAGTTTCCCCATCAAATACACAAGAATCTGCTTTAAGAATAGTTTCCGCAGCAATATCAATGGGTTTTAAAACAGCATTAGCTTTAGGATTAAACCTTTTATTTGCTCGATAAAAACGGCGATATAATTCCGTTAATTTTTTCGGATGATTCAAAGTTGATATTTCTCCCACAATTAATTCCTCCTTAGTAGAATCAAATTTTGCATAGGGATCAAAACAGGGGTAAAAATGATAGGTGTAAAGTTTGATTTTCTCAATCCTAGCTGTTTCAACTTTTTGGTTACGCACCCATTTATTTAGATAAGCAAACACATACAGAGGACTGGTTTCAAAATCTTTTGCTAATTCCGTAAATTTCCCCCAATTAGCATCATATCCAGTCTTACCTTGTCTAGCATTGACATCTAAATGAATAGCGTAAGCCGCAGTTAAAACATTTAAAGGTGCAGAATATTGAATACCGTACTCTTCCCAACCTTCAAGAATGTAATCTAGTCGAAATCTATCTCTTTTTACCAAAGTCCGAAAAGCATGAGGCGCACTATCAAGAAATACGGTTTCTTCAAATTCTGCACCATCATTAAATGGAGGAATTGGAGACTCAGAAACTACAGTTTTGACATCTAAAATCATGGGGAAAGCAAACGCTAACCAAGCTGGCATTACCCAAGATTCTGTATCAGTGCTATCTCTTCCTGGTGGTAAGGCCATGAAGTAAAATGTTAAAGGTTGATCTTCAGGATAGGAAAGTTTAAATGTGCGATCTTTTTCACTATCTAAATTTTCATCTATCAAGAAACTATCCACACTTTGATAATTTTCTTTACCTAAATCAACCTGTAAATCTTTACTAATGAAATGATTACGGATGCTCGTATCAAAACGAGTTTGAGCAATATTAGTGTAGGCTTTTTGTAAGAACTTATTAGTTTCTGGAGTGAAATAATAAGTTGGATAAAAGTAGAGATAGCGATATTTACCATCTTCAAATCTTTTACCTACAGCTTGCGTTTGATTCATCAATATTTGTCTGAGCATCATTTCCACACCGGCAATACTGGAAATGTTGCGTTTAGCGTTAGAACCTCCTAACATTTGTTTATTTGTATAAACTTGAGGAGTAAATAAAACTGCTGATTCCATTTGCTCGGTTACAGTGTATGCAGAATGAGAAATTGAGCAAATTAATTGTTTACCTCTGCCTGGTTTTTTCGCAGCATTATAATTACTTAACTCATTGATAAAATTATCAATCTCAGTGGTGACAGATGTTGATTTATTAGTATTAGGTAACATGACAACTCTTGATACCCACAACCTTAAATCATCCCAACCATCAGGTAATTGATATTGTGCCAGAATTGGTGAAATTAAATCTGTCAAGTAATAAATCACCTGTTGACAATTTTCGCGGACATCTTCAATATCTGGATTTTTTTCTAAATATTTAGCCGCTAGATAATACCATTCATAAGGTACACCTCCTGTATTACCTTTGAGTTTTTGTTCTTTCAAACTTTCATTAATGCGTTGAATTTCTCGAATCTGCGGTAAATATTCTGTTAAATTCCAAAATTCAGCGACTTTGTGAGTCAAATCAAAACTCGGAACTTCTGGTAATTTTTTATCTTTCTTTCTGGCAGTTTCGATTTTTTCAACGGTTTCATCCCAAATTTTGAGAGTAATTAAATCACCAAATTCGGCAATTTGATCAATGCGAATATTATCATCAAAGTTAAAATCATAATCAGCAGATAAAACATTCTGTTTTTGGAACTTGACTAAATTTTGACTGCGACTTTTAGCAACAGAAGGTTTGTTAGTATTGAGAATACGTAAAGTAGCATCTAAAGCCACTTTCATCAATTCAGGAGACTCAAAAAATAGGTTGTAATATTCAGCATATTTCATCCCTTTTCCATCTCTACCAAATCCCGTTTGTCTGAGTTTTAATTGACCTGCACAAAGAGATTTAATTTTATTAACTACCAAATCTGGTAAAATTTCTGGAGAGATAGGAGGAGCATCACGCAAAGCTAGATAAATTACCCCTGTTGGTAGATATAACAAAGGTTGATAATATCTATTTTCGTCAGTGTTTAAGTTAGTATGAGCTTCAATTACTGCATTATTAACAACGTTGGTTAAAACACCTCTATTTTCGGCGATGTGATGATAGGTGAATTTTAATTTTCCATCACTGAGACTATGCAAAATTCCATTTAATGTCTGATTATCTGCGTCTTGAGGATGTTTGATAATTGAAGAAAGTAAATCAGCTAAACAAGTTAAATCAGCCAGACATATCAAGATATTATCATCAATTAGGGGTTGTAAACCATATTCAGAAAGATTGAGATTTGTATCATTCCGACGCTGGGCATTATAGGCAATAAATAACAAATCATCTCGATATTCTTGCCATGCTGATGGTTCATCAGGACTGACAAATTTATTAAGTCCTAATTCACAAACCATCACATCTATAATTTCCCGATGTTCATCTACAGATAACTTACGAATGTCTTGTTCTCTATCTTGACAAATTGCTTTATATTTATCTGGCATTTTCGGAAATAGTCGATAATCAAATTTTTCAAAATCATGGAGAATAAACCCTGCAATTAATAATCGTCGTTCTTGTTCTTGAATCACTCTTTTTGCGGTAGTATCAAGTTTCTTTAGACGACGTTCTATTAAATTAGCTGGTAGCAACCCATTTAATAAATGAGTATTTAAGGATTGATCACCTGCATTTCTCCGATCAATTTTTTTCGGTTCTTTTAATTTTTGATTTATTCCTAAATTATTTTGATGGTAATTTTCTATTTCTTCTTGTTTCTTTTGATCGAGGTAATCAAAAAATTTACCACCTTTGGCTGTTACTCCAACTGCTACTCTTAAAAGATTAGGTAAAACATAATCACTAAATTCTTGCATGATTAAATCATCAAAATTTTCCGATTTAATTGCATTTTGCAATAACTTGAGTGTGAGTATTGCTCCTGTTTTTGTTTCAACTTTTAGATTAGATGTATATTCAAAATCAGAATCATCACCAGACATCCAATCATCATCTGATAATTCGGGGTTTGAATTATCTGTTATTTCCACTTCTAAAAGTGATAATTGTTGATGTGCATCTGATTTTTTAGATTTTTTAGCCATTTTATTCAAATCCTTCTAATAATTTAGCAACTTGTTCTGGATCTGGAAGTTGATTTTTTAGTTCTTGTGGTAATTTAGAAACTATTTGATAAGTTGCAACACCAATTGGTTTATTAGATTCCTTGAGTGCATATTCAACAATAGTTCTCTGTTTGGATTTACAAAGAATAATACCAATAGAAGGATTTTCCTCTGGTAATTTGACAGTTTCATCTAAAACAGCTAAATAAAACTGCATTTTGCCCACATATTCAGGTAAAAATTTACCAATTTTTAATTCTATTGCTACCAAACACTTTAAACGCCGATGATATAATAGGATATCTATAAAATATTCTTCATCATCAACTTCTAAACGATATTGACTACCAATAAAGGCAAACATACCACCCATTTCTTGCAGGAATGGTTGAACTTTTGCTAAAATTGACTCTTCTAGCTGTCGTTCGCTGTGTTCATCTGCTAATTCCAAAAAATCAAAGGTATATTCATCCTTAACTGCTAGTTTTAATTGGTTACGTATCTCTACTGAAATATTTTGCTCAAAATTAGTTTGATTTAACAGAGTTTTTTCATAAGTTTGATTTTCAATTTGGTGAATCAAAACATTTTTTGTCCAGCCGAATTTTCGAGTCATTCTCATATAAAACTCTCGTTCTAAGTCATCTTTACACTTTTCTAAAATGACTATATTGTGAGTCCATCCAATTTCTCGCACCAATGGTGCGAGTTTTTCGTTATTGGTGTAGGATTCATAAAGAAGCCTCATTCGCCACAGATTTGCAGCAGAAAAACCACTAATACCTGGAAATTCTGTTTGTAAGTCTTTTGATAACTTTTCTACTACTGATTTACCCCAAATAGCATCCTTTTGTTTGATGACAATCATCTGCCCAATATCCCAATATAAGTTAATCATTTCTCGATTAACTGCCTTTAATGCTTCATACTGGGCTGAACGAATCCTTTGTTGTACTTCCATAAGTAGATGTGTGTATTCGTCAGAAATGGAATTACTCATAATGACAATATTTCAATCTCGCAAGTAAAAATCATTTTTTTCCTCTAGTTCCTGATTTCTGCCAATTAGATAATCAAATTGACCAAGTTTTCTAAAAAATAAGTCCATTGATTCCTCTATTTCTTCAATCCGACTGTCATGCTCTGAAAGTCGATTGTCTTGAATAAGATTGTGCTGCTGCTGTGCTTTAATGCGATCAATCAGATCATTGATGGCATAACGGAGTTGGTCTAAGGGGTCGGGGCTTTGGCTTTGCATCTAAGCTTTTCCTGGTTTAAAGGATTACTTAGAGCATAGCATAATCTAATTAAAACATAAGACCATTTATTTATTGATAAATAATCTAGTGGTAATAATGCCGTAACAATAACAAATTTTCTGGTTCAATAGAGCCTTTTTTAGTGCTATCTTGAATTAGCAGGGTAATCAAATCCTTATTAGGGATTGAAATACGGCTTTAATTCCACGAACTACTCTATCCTGCGGCTAGATTAGCCTAAACTAATCCCTATGAGGGATATCAACACTGCGCTATCCATATCTCATCCCCTTTACTCTTAAACCAGTGTGTCAAGGTGTCTAGCAATAGTGCAGACTGCCCAAAGGCGATACAGTATGGAGGTGTATTATCCAACACACTATACTGGTCACTAATAGGGTAAATCTGAAAGTGCATGGGTAATTTCCCTTGCTGACGTACTCTCTCCACAGGAAAAGGCAATACATAACTAACTAATGCTTGTTTTTTCAATTGTTTGTTAATTTCACTAATCCAATAATTTGCAGGTTGCCAAACTTGAATATCTAACAATACTTGCACATCCCAAGTATCAGCAAAAGGTTTTAAATTCCCAGGATAAGTAAATTTCCAATCAAGTCTTTCTTCACGATAGCGAATTAATTTCATAAACCCTAGACATTCTTTAAATCTACTTTTGGGAATGGCTGTATCTGTGCGTTCTGAAATTTCTTTTCTACGACGTTCAAATTCTGTAGCTGTCATTGGTTCAATTTCCAAGTTGCTGAGAATTCCGGGTAAATCGTAGGTTTTGAATTTATCAGTTTCATTTGGTTCTGTAGTGTCATAAATTCCGCACAATAAAGGACTTTTACCGCGAAAACTCACAGCTTCTTCTAAAATAGGATTTCCTTTATCTTTTCCTGAAAGTTCGTGCCATTTTTCTTCCCATTCTTTGCTACGAATAAATGCTGCTTTAAGATTAGCTTTTCTTTTGTCAGTACCAAAAACTATCTCACAATCTTTCTTGAGTGCTTCCTGACTACCTGCTGCATATTGTTGTTTAATATTAGGATGTCCCAACTG
Organism: Nostocales cyanobacterium; assembly: GCA_004293145.1. GTDB lineage: Bacteria > Cyanobacteriota > Cyanobacteriia > Cyanobacteriales > Nostocaceae > RDYJ01. The sequence continues at coordinate 12,621 of RDYJ01000037.1, forward strand.
TCGAACCAGTCGCATAGATTGAACAACTCCCCACTTAAAGTAATAACCTGTAAAATCATTGATTTTGCGGTATTTATCTCTAATTTGTTCATGAAAAAATGGACGTTCATAAACTTCACCTAATTTCAAAGGTGGTGCTTCATCATTTTCATCTTTTTCAAAAAGCCTTTTCACTAAAAAATCTGGAACAAGTGCATAAGCAATAAACTTATTAAAATTAATCTGCTTTCCATCACGTTCATAACTGTCATGTCTTCCCAGTCTACCTAAACGCTGAATAAAATTACCCGCATCTGCTGATTCAAAAAACAAGAAGTTGATTTTGAAATCTACACCAACATCAATAGTGCTAGTTCCTAAAACCAAATCAGCATCAAAAGATTTTTCTTTGGTTTTCTTACCAGATAACCCAGTGTTTTCTGCAACTGTGAAATTATAAGGCTGAAGAAAAGTTGTGAAAAACTCTGTTAACCGTTTTACAGCAGCAATGGAATTGAGAATAATTGCGCCTTTACTACCTGGATGATTTTGTAAATGATTTAATATCAATTCTGCATGATCTTTTAACCAAGTTTCAGAAGCTTTAGATGTAGACTCTAAACTAACAAACTGTAATGATATTTCCCCAACTACTTTTCGCCAATCTTGGTTTTTTAGCTGCTGACATTCATCACCGCTATTGGGAAAGTAATATTTTTTGTTTTCTAGTGGGTTAATTTCATGACAGCGAAATTCTGCTGATTTAAGTCTTTCAATTAACTGGGGATTGGGTGTAGCAGAAAGAAATAAAAACTTTTTCCGTCTGTTAGTACGACGAATTAACAACATTGTGTTAATTACGCTGGCAATTTGTGGAGATTGAAATACATGAAATTCATCAAAAATAATGATATTAAAACGCTTGTCTATTCTATTCCAGAGTTTATCAGGATTATCCTTATAAAGTAAATATGCACCATAATGAAGATAGTGAAAAATATCAGGGTTAGTAAGTAAAATTTCAGATTGTGCAGCGCGAGTTTCTAACGCTACTCCTTTTTTTAAGTTTTCTTCTTCAGCATAAATTTCTAATTCTTGTCCACTTAAACGATTAACACGCGGTTCATGTTCAGGTTTAAATTTTTCAATATATTCCCTAATTTGCTTTTCTTGATCTCTAGCGAGTTCATTTGTAGGATATAAGGCTAAAACCGGAGAACGCTGTTGTAAAATGTCCAAATATCCAGCTAAACTTTTACCATCTCCTGTCATTGCAGTATTGAAAACTACATCAATATTTGGATCTTTTAATGCTTTTAACGTTTCTACTTGATGCCAAGATAAACACCAACCATCTGGTAATTTTACCCCATCAGGAGTGGGGACGGTTTGCGAATAAACAGGTTTGAGTTTAATACTGTAATTTTCTGACATACCCTTAATAACTCTTTTCAATTTCTGCAACCATTGGTTGCAGTCTTTATGTTGTAATTAAAAACTGTCCGTAACTCATTGCTAAAACCTATAATGACACTGAAAATAAAAGTTGACAAGAGAAAACAAGTATAAAGTATACGGACACTTTTAATGAGTCGAAAAGGTCAGTCTATAACCCTGTCGGTATCAGAAAAAGACAAATCTGAACTAGAAGCGATCGCTCTCGAATTCGGTATGATGTGGGGAGAAGATCCCAATATCTCCAAACTGATCAAAGCGATCGCCAAACGTGAATTAATTGTTGGTAAAAATCATGACTGGCAGGATTCCCGTATCCGTGCCTTACATCGTTGTATAGGTTCATTAACCGACATCGGACAAATTGAACAAGCGGAAATCATCGCCAATTTGCTACTAGAACGTAGTGAATTATCCGTACCAATGCGGAAAGAAATAGAAGGGTTTTTAAATCATTCTCGCCCATCTTGGCGTTTACAAGTAGATCACTATATCTTGCGTCAACAACCCTTTCAGCTTTCCTATCAAGATGCGGCAGAACGAGTATTTAATTTTACTGTTCATTATGCAAAAATCACGCCCCATGAAAAACGTCAATATCTTGACTGTTGGTGCGAAGAAACAACAGATAATCACGATGTCCCAGAATTACAACATAATTGGTGTTTTCGTTTAGACAGAATTAATGAAGCAGCAATTACGGAAACTACGGGAACATGGCGATCGCATTTAGATGAAATAGATGTAGAAATGCACCTATACAAAGGTTTAGCTTTTGCCTATCAAACCAAAGCAGAAGATAAACTTGTGGAATGGATACCCGATCAACAACAGGTAAAGCGCGTTATGAGGAGAGTATCAAATACATTCTGGTTTATACGGGAAATTATGCAATACTCATCTGATTGTATAGTCGTTTCACCCGAAAACGTGCGATCGCTCATCAAGAAAAAACTTATAGAACAATGTCAAAAATATGACATTTTATAAGTAAAACTCTTGTGGGGTGGGCATCTTGCCCGCCCTAGTTAGGAGTTGCTGAATAAATGTAAAACCTATATGAATCAAAGGTTACAGGCTGATGAAGAGGAAAAAAGTGCAAGGGTTTTCAAGGGTATACCTGAAAAAGTGTGCATTTTTTGGGATTTCGAGAGATAGCAAAGAAATTTTCCAACCTCCTCCTGACTCCTGACTCCTGACTCCTGACTCCTATTCCCCCACGAAAAGACTTTTTCAGCAAGCCCTAGTTATGATCTCGTTCCCAGTCTCCGGCTGGGAATGCCATTACAGAGGCTCTGACTCTGGTTTAATAGAAGTCAGAGACTTCCATAATTCATTCCCATACAGAGTATGGGAACGAGAAATACAGAGTATGGGAACGAGAAACTCCTACCTTCTGTCACCTGTCACCTATTAAATCCGAGAACGGACAAACTTCTCTAACCTATCCATCCCCTTTTCAATAGTGGCCATATCCGTAGCATAGGAAAGGCGGATGTTTTTATCAGCACCGAAAGCCACACCGGGAATAACTGCAACTTGATGTGCTTCTAACAAAGCGTTGCAAAATTCCAGAGACTTCAACCCGGTTTTGCTGATATCAGGGAACAGGTAAAAAGCGCCATCGGGTTTAGGACAACTCAAACCAGGAATAGCGTTGAGTCTGTCAAACATCACCTGACGACGTTTAGCGAAAGCTTGACGCATTTCTTCCACACAGTCTTGGGAACTTGACAAAGCAGCGATCGCCCCATACTGAGCAAAGGTACAAACATTTGATGTACTATGTCCTTGAATGGTACTAGCAGCTTTAATAATTTCCACAGGTCCTGCTAAATAACCTAAACGCCATCCTGTCATAGAATAACCTTTAGCAAAACCATTACTAATTAAAGTCCGGGAAAAAATGTCCGCACCTAAAGAACCGATGCTGATATGTTCTGCACCATCGTAGAGAATTTTCTCGTAAATCTCATCAGAAACAACTAAAATATCTGCATCAACAATTACCTTAGCTAAAGCCTTAATTTCCTCTGGTGTGTACACCATCCCCGTGGGGTTAGAAGGTGAGTTAAGGACAAATAACTTAGTTTTTGGGGTAATGGCTTTTTTTAGCTGTTCTGGAGTGATTTTATAGCCTGTGGAAGCATCAGTTTCCACAATTACCGACTTACCACCCACCAAAGTCACCATTTCGGGATAACTTAACCAATAAGGTGCAGGGATAATCACCTCATCACCGGGGTCAATCAGTGCCACAATCAAATTATAGAGAGAATGCTTACCGCCATTAGTAACTAAAACATTCTCAGCTTTATAATCAAGACCATTATCGGTTTTGAGTTTGTGAGCGATCGCTTCCCTTAACTTCGGTTCACCAGCCGCCGGACCATACTTAGTTTTCCCTTCATCCAAAGCCTTCGCGGCTGCGGCTTTGATATGGGCTGGAGTATCAAAATCCGGTTCTCCCGCACTAAAACTACAAACATCAATACCCTCTGCTTTCATGGCCTTAGCTTTAGCTGCGATCGCTAAGGTGATGGAGGGTGTTACCTGACTTACTCTTGCTGCCAGCTTCATTCTACTTCTTTGGGCGAATCTCTATCTTATCTAAGGATATCCCACAATCTCAGCCGAGATTTACCTTTTACAAGAATTGACAGGAAGTTTGAAACAAGAGAGCCAGAGGAACGCAGTTTTGTCTTTCGTGCTTCAGACAGGGGATGAAAAACGGCTCTGGTGGTTTTAACCACCTTCAAAATTATCCTGAAGTTTCAACCTATCTACCCAATCTTCAATCAATGCGGTAATAGTTTTTTCTTTTTGTAGCGAGTATAGATACAGTTTGTGTTTCCTTCGTTCTGATCTCAAGAGAGCATTAATTTAATATTAATAATATATATGAAATTTTATACTTAAATAAATGCTGGAAATAGTCAGGGTTTAGCAATGCTAAACCCTTATCATATCAATACAACATGTACAAGGAAATTTTAATTATTCAAAATCACCTCTTGCAGCTTTATTCCTAATCAACTCTTGTTCAATTTCACTCTTTTCATAATCCCTCGCCCCAAAAGTCCGTTTTTGAGGTTCATTACCCAACTCTTCCCCTGCACGTTTGAGCATATTGACAGGATTTTTTTGTCTACTTCCAGTTCCCAAATCTTTAGGAATTACCTCACCTGCACGCTTCCCACTTTCAATATAATCATCACCCATTTCTGGAGTTGTATAGACTTTTTCTTTTCTGCGATCTTGTGTTGAGTAATAAGGTCTAACAGGATCATTTTTAACTACCCTATGTTCTTTGGTAGAATAATATGGTTGAGTTATGTCAACCTTCTGGTTTTTCTGGGAATAATAACCAGCCGCTTGAACACCCAGCATCGGCAAGCCCATTAGCCAAATTAACCCAGCTAAGATAACTATCCCAACTTGGCGGTGGATTGGATTAAATAATCTCTTGATTTCCAACATTAGGCAAATATCCTTCTGACTATTTTACAAATAACTAAATATTAAAAAAAGATTCTTTAACTAACGTCTTCCCTGGGGTTAGTTAAAAGTATATAAAAAGGTAAGACTTCAGAAGTCAGGCAGGAGTCAGAACATTTAATCAAAACTAATGTAGATAATTGAACAACAAGATACCCGAATTCTTAGAGAAGCCGGGTATATGCGGCAAAGCAAAATCAAGCTATAGTGACATCAGGCGATAAATAAACATCTTGAATAGCATGAAATAACCTTACTCCTTCCTCAAACGGACGCTGAAACGTCTTTCTTCCAGAAATTAAACCTGTACCACCAGCACGTTTATTAATCACAGCAGAACGCACTGCTTCCGCAAAATCATTTTTACCAGCAGCCCCACCAGAATTAATTAATCCTACCCTGCCAGCATAACAATTCAATACTTGATAACGAGTTAAATCTATGGGGTGTTCTGTTGTTAATTCTGTATAAACTCGCTCATCAGTTTTACCATAACTTTTACCAGTGGCTTGACTAATTGCCCCATAACCATGATTACATTCCGGTAACTTTTGTTTAATGATATCTGCTTCAATAGTTACACCCAAATGATTTGCCTGTCCAGTTAAATCAGCAGCTAAATGATAATCTTGATCTTGTTGAAAATTACTATTTCGCAGATAACACCAAAGCACTGTTGCCATACCCAATTCATGGGCGTGTTTAAAAGCTTGACTTACCTCCTGAATTTGTCTGCTAGAATGTTCTGAACCAAAATAAATTGTTGCCCCGACTGCTGTTGCCCCCAAATGCCAAGCTTGCCAAACATCAGCAAACATAACTTGGTCAAATTGATTAGGATAAGTCAACAATTCATTATGATTTATCTTGACAATAAAGGGGATTTTATGGGCATATTTGCGGGAAACACTACCCAATACACCTAACGTTGTGGCTACGGCATTACAATCAGCTTCTATTGCTAATTTAACAATATTTTCTGGGTCAAAATAAATAGGATTAGGTGCAAAAGCAGATCCGGCTGAGTGTTCAATACCTTGATCTACAGGGAGAATGGCAAGATAGCCAGTATTTGCTAAACGTCCAGTAGCATAGATTTGTTGTAAATTTCGCACTACACGCGGAGAGCGATCGCTATTTATCCACACTCGATCTATAAAATCTGCTCCTGGTAAATGCAGCAATTCTGAAGAAACTTTAGCTTTGTATGTCAGCAAATCTTCGGCTTCTTTACCTAGCAATGATTCCAGAGCATTAGCCTGTAATAAAGTTGTAGTCATGATGTTTGATAATTGCAATTTACTACGTAGAACTGTAGAGAATGTCGATAGTTTTTTTGGTTTACTAACTATTACTATTTAGGTCTTGAAAACGAGAATTGTGTCACTCTCCCAAGATATATATCAATAGGCAGATGTAATTAAAAAATATTTCGGGGTGTTCGTAAATATATTGATTTTTGATATTTAAAATTTCAAATTTTGATTCTTCTCAACTCAGTCTCCCTGAGTCATTTTGTGCTTTTTACTGCATATTACACTGATAAAGATGTAAAATTTAAGCAGTTAAATTGCTAGTATCCATTTAAATTTGCTCTAAAAAGGCTGAGTTTGTTTACTAATTTGGTTTGCTTGGAACTAAATTCACACTAATGTCTGTCTGATAAGCATAGAGTTGTTGACATAACAAATTCGGTTCAAAATCTTGCCCTGAGTAGTAGTGAAAATACCCAAAACAGGTGAACTATGAATCATCAAAGCTTCAAGAAGACATCTCTCAAGTTAATGCAAGCTTTTCTGGCTGCGGCTACACTAATAACGGCCTCTGTCGGACCAGCCTTTGCTAACGAAAAAGTTAAAATTAAAGGCGCACAATATGGTGGTAACGGTTGTCCTGAAGGATCTGCTAGTGTCAACGTCAGTCCCGATGGTCAAGAGCTAAGTATTCTCTTTGATAAATTTATAGCTGTAGGAAATAAATCAACAGAAACACGCAAAAGTTGTAACTTAAGTATTCCCATTCAAGTACCCCAAGGCTTTCAAATTTCCTTCTATGATGCTGATTATCGGGGATATGTTGCACCAGCAACAACAGGAAAACTAAGAGCAGAATACTTTTTTGCAGGCCAGCGTGGACCTGTTTTTTCTAGGACATTTCGGGGCGAAACTGACTACAACGTTCGAGATAAATTAGTGACTGTGGGTGATATCTGGTCAGCCTGTGGCGATAGTGTAAATATGCGCGTGAATGCTGCAATGAGCGCTAATGGTCAAGGGATGGCAACTGTTGACTCCTTTGACCTTGCCCACCGTGGTTTGGTTTATCACATCAAATATCGCAGGTGTCGATAACTGATTTTAAATCTCCGCTTTGAACAGCGGAGAGAAAAATTTGAGTTTAACAGAAGCCCAAAGTCAGCAAGGTTGATTTTTAGGCTATGTTACAGGAATGCAAGGATGCTATGACTGGGTTTTGGTTTTCGCGTCGGCAATAGTCTTAATTCAATACTTGATATCTTAGGATCATATATCAAGTAGTTGATTTTTTAACTAAAGAGAAATTGATTTTTGTCAACATAAGTATAGCCTTGTCTAGAAAATCGTCAGCTTATACCGTTTCTTTATGAGGCTGCGCTAAATTTCTTTATCTCTTTCTTTGTGTTCTTTGCGTCCTTTGCGGTTCGTTATATAATTCGGCGCATCTTCATACAGAATTGGTATTAGGACTAGCTCTTCCTATTGCCTATTGCATGAGTGCCTTTTACCTCCCTTCACAGATATGATAAGTAGGTAGGCGTGAATATTTGTCATGAGGTTAAGGCAGGGGGCTTTCTAGCAGGGGGAAAGAGGGTTTTAGCCTAAGTTCATTTTTCTTCACATAGTTTGGTTTTTTTGTGCCAATCTACTTACATCTGAAATAATTAACTTAAATATTAGATGGAGATAAGTATGTTAGGTGCGATCGCAGGTGATATTATTGGCTCAATTTATGAGTTTGACAATATAAAAACTAAGGATTTCTACCTTTTCGATGATAGATGTCATTTTACAGATGATACAGTATTAACTCTGGCAGTTGCTGAAGTCATTCTCAATGCAGACGAATTTCCTGATCAAACTAAATATATTGACAAATCCCAATACACTCAGCAATTCAAATCCTATTACGGTGAATATCCTTATGCTGGCTATGGCGGTAATTTTGTGAATTGGGCGAATTCTAGCAGCATCGAACCATACAATAGTTGGGGAAATGGTTCTGCTATGCGAGTTAGTCCCATTGCATCTGCATTTGACCACTTAGAAATCGTAATAGAAGAAGCAGGGCATAGTGCTGAAGTTACTCATAACCATCCTGAAGGAATTAAGGGCGCACAAGCAACAGCAGTATCCATCTTTTTAGCTCGTACTGGCTATGATAAAACTACCATCAAATCCTACATCCAAAATACTTTTGGCTACAACCTAGAGCAAACCTTGGACGAAATTAGACCTACTTATGAATATGATATTTCCTGTCAAGGTTCTGTTCCTCAAGCTATTATCGCTTTTCTAGAATCAACTGATTTTGAAGACGCAATTCGCAATGCTATTTCTATTGGTGGAGATAGTGACACTATTGCTTGTATTACTGGTGGTATTGCTGAAGCATTTTATGGCGGTGTTCCCGAAGATATTGCTGAATGGGTGTTCAACAAATTAGATGATCATCTTTGGGCTATTACGGACAAGTTTATGTCTCAATATTACGCATAGACTATGCTGATAATTACGGATTTGACCATCTGTAAATTCTCCGTGCTACTCTAAAATCAGATCATCTTCAAGCATACCACTATGTCTATCGCTCAAAATTTTGAACTCCCTAAAGACGGAATATTTCCAACTGGAGATTTATCTAGCAATGAACCACCATTGGATTTTGAACTCCCCAAAGAAATAATGTTTCCCACGAAAAATTTATCTAGTGATGAACCACCATTAGAAAGCGATTCACATTTACGCCAAATATTTCTGCTTTTACAATGCTTAGAATTGTGGTGGGGAAACCGCCAAGATTTCTATGCTTCTGGTAATTTGACTGTTTATTACAGTCCCCGACAGCCTAAATCTGAAGAATTTCGCGGACCTGATTTTTTTGTAGTCAGAAATGCAGAACGCAAACCTCGTAAAAGTTGGGTAGTTTGGCAAGAAGATGGCAAATATCCGAATATTATTATAGAATTGCTTTCCGATGCTAGTGCATCAATTGATAAAGGGTTAAAAAAACAAATTTATCAAGATATTTTTCGCACACCCGAATATTTTTGGTTTGACCCCCATAATTTAGAATTTGCTGGCTTTATTTTAGTTGGTGGTACTTATCAACCTATAGAACCTAATCATCAAGGTTGGTTATGGAGTCAGCAGCTAAGTTTATATTTAGGAATTCATGAACATAAATTGCGCTATTTTACCAATGAAGGATTGATCATCCTCACACCTGAAGAATTCGCTCAACAAGAGAAATACAAAGCGGAACGTTTAGCTGCAAAACTGCGAGAATTGGGAATTGACCCAGATACAATTTAAAGGCATGGCTACGCATATTTAATCATAATCATAATCTGTTTCATATATTTCAACATCTACTGCAACTCCAGAATCAGATAAATCAAAACCATCATCTGTGAGGCGAACAATTTCTCCAGAGAAAAATTCTGCCAAACTTTTAGCCGCCTTTGTGACTTGATCATTATCCCCAGTCGATACAGGTACTGGTGATTTGGGTGCTGGTGACACAGGCCCTTGGCTTGGTGGGGGTGCAAGGTTCTGTACTGGGGTTGGGTTCGTGACTACAGGTTCAATTCTGCTTGGTACGGGTGCTGGTTGTGTTGGGTTATAAATCGGTGTCGTCGGTGATTGCGGAACACGAGTAGAATCTTGTGGAGGAGGATTTTTTCTAGCTGTGGTAGAAGTTGATGAAGCTGCTTTTTCTAGATTTACTTGAATTTCCCTCTGAAACGTATTGTTAAAAGCTGATGTAATTATAGCTAAATCAGATTTACCCTTTTCATACCATGCTTGTTTAATAGCAATACGAGCAAAAGCACCATCAAAATCCAATAGATGACCCATTTGCCTTAACATTTCTCGCCTTGATGGTGGTTGCAGGTTAGCCAGAACCTGTTGCCAAATTTGAGTTAAATCATACTCTGATCCTGCTACAACTTCCTGTGCGGGTACTATTACTGGTGTTGTCGGTGGGGGAGGAGTGTATACAGGTTCTGGTGCAGGCGCAGATACTGTATGAGGTGTTGAATTGTGATTTGCTTGGGTATAAGCTGCTGCTGCTGGTGAAGATGCTGGAGAATTGTAATTTGCTTGGGTATAAGCTGCTGCTGCTGGTGAAGATGCGGCTTGGTAAGGAGGTGGAGATACAGCAGGTGTATTCACTGCTTGGGGAATATGAGGCGCTTGTGGCTGGATGTTTGCACTGGGTAACAATCCCAGTAATGTGACTTCTAACCATAAACGCGGCTGGGTGGTGTTCTTAAGTTGGACTTCTGCTGTTCTTAAATGCTGCTGTCCGCGCAAAATTGCAGTTATATCCAACCTGGGACCAAAGTTAACTAAAGTTGTCCAAGTTTGTTGGGTACAAGTAACTAAATCTTGCCGATTTGGGGCGGTTTTAGCAATAAGTAAATCTCGGTAGAAGGCAGCAAAATTTTGGAGAATGGTCAGGGGTTCTCTTCCCCGATCTAGGATTTGTCGGGTAGAATCTAAGACGATTTCAGAGTTATCTTGAGCGATTGCTTCTAATAAAGCTAACAAATCTTTTTCACTGACCGAACCCACCAAGTCCCAAACTTGATCTGGTTTGATTTCCTCTGGTAATAAGGCGAGTTGATCTAGTAAACTTTCCGCATCTCGTAAGCCACCCTGGGCAATTTGGGCTACTAAGGTGACAGCATCAAGGGCAATATTAATATTTTCTTTAGAGGCGATCGCTTTTAAATGGTTGACCATCGCTTCTAATTGAATACGTCTAAAATCAAACCTTTGACAGCGGGAAATAATTGTTGGTAATACTCGTTGTGGGTCAGTTGTTGCGAGAACAAACACTACGTGTTTTGGTGGTTCTTCTAATGTTTTCAGTAACGCATTAAACGCTGCGGTACTTAACATATGACACTCGTCAATTACATAAACCTTATACCGACACTGGACAGGGGCAAACTGTGCCTTCTCAATCAATTCCCGGATGTTATCGACACCAGTATTACTAGCAGCGTCAATTTCAATCACATCCAAGGAATAACCTTTAGTAATGCCTTGACAAATATCGCAAACCCCGCAAGGTTCAGCAGTTGGCTTGTTACTTTTCAGACAATTTAAAGATTTAGCCAAAATCCGGGCGCTAGAAGTTTTACCCGTACCTCTAGGACCAGTAAACAAATAGGCAGGGGCAATTTTGCTAGAATTAATCGCATTAGTGAGGGTAGTTGCGATCGCCTCTTGTCCTACTAGTTCAGCAAAACTCTTAGGGCGATACTTATGGTGCAGGGGTTCGTAAGACATGGAGACTAATCAGTTAACAGTGAACAGTTAACAGTGAACAGTTATCGAGTATCACCACCCGCAAGCGTTTGGGTTTCACCATTTTAACAACTCATGACCATTTCTTCCTTGAGGAAAAATAGGAAAAAAAAATTCCCATATATTTACTTAGTAAAACTATAGCTAAGGTAATTTATTATTCAGTAATCAAAGAGCAATAGTTAATTAGGGTTTGCAGAAAAAGTCCTTTCGTGATCTCGCCGACTTACTTAATACCGTTTCTTTGTGAGACCGCGCCAAATAAATTTGGTAGAGACGTTCCGGCTTCCACGTCTCTTACCTATTCCCTATTACCTAAATCTCAGGAAGTTCAGAAGAATAAGATTCTTGATCTTCTTCTTCTTCCAAAATTATGGGTACTTGCATTACAAAAGGTAATTCTGCACCTATTAAACCTCGTTGAATGCGTTCTGATGTTTCATTAAAAATCACAAACAGAGGATAAATAGTATTTGCACCCTCACTTAAAATATGACTATGACGGAATGGCATAATCCATTCATATTCCTGATCTAACCAAACTTGGGTTTGTCTCCATCTTCCTAATAAATCGGAAAAGTCTTCATGGGGACGATGAATAAATAGTAAGATTTCTACCCCAGTTTTAATTTTCCATTCAGGGTCACACATAATAATGGAAATATCACAGGGTAAAGCTCTTGTCTGTGAAGTTTTAGCTTCAATATCACGCAGCCGAACAATGGGTAAAGGAATAGTAATGACACTTTCCGATGGACGACGCAGACTAGGAATCATCTCTAAATAGGGACGATGTTGTTTAAGAAGTGCGATCGCCGCCAAATGATTGCTATACTCAGCTAAACTCGCTTCATAAACTGATTTTTGTACAGGCATAATATTAATTCAAAATTCAACATTCAAAATAGGTTCTTGTTTGAGTAACCGAACCTTTATACAAGTTTTATACTGAGCCTGATCATAGGCTCAATATCACACTTGTCGAAATTCTGATACTTTTTACCTGGTTAATATTGCCTTTTTGCACTAATTAACCCAGCTTTTCAAATACCTTGAACATTGGTAAATACATGGCCAACAAAATTGTACCAACCATCCCCCCAAGTACAACAATCATCAATGGTTCTAAAATACTTGTTAATGATTTAACTGCCTGTTCTACTTCATCTTCATAGAAATCAGCAACCTTCATCAACATTGCATCTAATTGTCCAGTTTCTTCACCAATACTCATCATGGCAATAGCCATAGATGGGAAAACCGCATCTTTTTTTAAGGCGACACTAATCATACCACCTTGTTGAACGTCCAACCTAGCCGCATCTATGGCATTAGCAATGACTTGGTTTCCCGATGTATCGCGGACAATTTCTAAGCAAGTTAAAATTGGCACACCTGAACGAGTTAAAGAACCAAAGGTGCGGCTAAATCGAGCAACTGAAGATTTTTGGATCAAGTCACCAAATAAAGGTACCTTTAAAGAAAGACGATCAATAGTTTGCTTACCAACAGGAGTTTTGTAATACTGCTTATAAGCAAAGGAAGCTGCCATCAAACCAGCGATAATCACCAAAGACCAATAACTTCGTAAGATTTCGCTACAAGTCATCAAAAATTGGGTCAGTGCAGGTAATTCCACACCTATTTCTTTGAAAATATTGGCAAAGATGGGAATTAGAAACACAGTCATACCCACAAAGATAGCAGTTGCCAAAAAACCTACCACGACTGGATAAGACATAGCTGATTTAATTTGGTTCTGTAACCGAGCCATATCTTCTAATAGCTTGGCTAGACGATTTAAGACTTCATCTAACACACCACCTATTTCTCCGGCTTGAACCATACTCACATACAAACCATCAAAACAATCGGGATGTTTACGCATAGCATCGGAAAGGTTAACCCCGGTTTGGACATCATCACCAATTTCAGTGAGAGCTTTTTTAAGTTTGGGATTACTGCACTGTTCCGCTAGGATTGCTAATCCTCTCACAATTGCTACACCAGCATTCACCAAAGCCGCAAATTGACGAGAAAAAACCGCTTTGTCCTTGACAGTAACCTTAACTAAGGAAGTCTGGAATTTTTCTAAATCAAAGCGTGATGCTAAACTTTGAGATTCTTTCAGGTCTTGAACTATAAAACCCTTATCTCTGAGATTAGTGCGAGCATCAGTTAAGGAATCAGCAACAAATTTAGCAGTGCGGGATTTTCCTTGGGAGTCTCGCACACGGGCAAGGTAGGTTGGCATAATATCAACTCAAAATTAGTAAATTGGTAGGCGAAAATTAATAATTGATAATTCATAATTAGACTAATAATTAGGAATTACAAATTATCAATTATTGAATTAGAGCGTTTAATGACCTCTTGCACCTGCACCAGTTTTTGCACCCGCTGGTGGTGCGGTAGCACCAATGAGACGTTGGACTTCATCAGGTTTAGAAGTCTTAGAAAGTGCTGCTTCAAAAGAGATAGTTCCGGCTTTGTATAAGTCGGCTAAAACTTTTTCTAGAGTTTGCATTCCCAATTTACCACCAGTCTGGATAGCTGAATAAATTTGGGCTGTTTTACCTTCCCGAATCAGGTTGGAAATAGCAGGAGTAATAATCATAATTTCTTGTGCCATGACCCGACCATATTCACCTGGTTTGGGATTTTTCTTAGGTACTAAAGTTTGACTAAAAACTGCCACCAAGGAGTTAGATAATTGTACCCGCACTTGGGTTTGTCTTTCCGATGGGAACACGTCAATAATCCGGTCAACAGTTTGTGCAGCCGAGCTAGTGTGTAGTGTCCCAAAGACTAAGTGACCTGTTTCTGCGGCCGAGATTGCCAAAGCAATTGTTTCTAAGTCCCGCATTTCTCCTACTAGGATGATATCTGGATCTTCCCGTAGAGCCGCTTTCAAAGCATTAGCAAAACTCTTAGTATCTTCACCTAATTGACGTTGGTGAACTAGGCTTTTGATTGGTTCATAAACAAATTCTACAGGGTCTTCAACTGTTAAAATATGCTCTGCTCTGGTGCGATTAATCAGGTCAATCATTGCTGCTAGAGTAGTGGTTTTACCCGAACCTGTTGGACCTGTTACCAGAATTAATCCTCTGGGTTTTTCCGACATTTCCCTGACTATATCTGGCAGACCTAATTTTTCAAAGTTAGGAATTTTAGAACTTAAAGCCCGCAAACAAGCAGCATAAGCACCACGTTCTTTGTAGACATTGACACGAAAACGAGCTAATCCTTTCACACCATAAGAACAGTCCAATTCCCAGGTTTGTTCCAAAGTTTTACGCTGGGTATTGTTGAGCATACTGAAAATAAGTCTTTGACATTCATCCGCTGTTAGAACATGATCGCCAATAGGGGTAAGATGACCACTAACTCGGAAGTAGGGAGGCAAACCTGCTGATAAGTGCAGATCCGAACCACCCATGTCAATTAGCTGTTCCATCAAATCTTCAATCATGAATTCCATAGTGTCACCTTGCTTTAATTCAAAAATAGGAAATAGGAAATAGGGAATAGGGAACAATTCAAAATTAGCAAACTTCTGTCTACTGCCCCTGCAATTTTGGATTTGCGATTTTATATTTGAGATTGTTTAATCCAAAATTCAAAATCCAAAATCTAAAATTCTTCTGCCTCTTGGTGCTAATCTTCAAACCTGGGTGTCAGACAGTAGGGACAATCTAACCATTCTGGTTGTAAAGTGGCATCACAAGTTTTACAAGTTAACCCGCTCTTACGCTTGGCTTTTAATTCCGCCTCTAAACCTGTATCGGTAAAGGTTACACGCTCCACTTCTTCAAGAGTTGTAGAACCTTGACGCACCAAATCTAAGCTGTAAGCGAGTAAGGTTTTCATCCCCTCCTCTACTGCTACTTCTTTAATGCGTTCCGTGGGTGCTTCTTGGTTGATGAGAGTTTGGAGATTTTCCGTAACTCGCATCACTTCATATACACCACAACGTCCTTTATAACCAATACCATTACAAGCTGGACAGAGTTGATTTTTGGCTTTAGCTTCAGCGATAGATTCTGGAGGTAAAGAGTTAGCTTTATAAAAAGTGACTGATGTTTCATTGGATGCTGACAAACCGTAACGAGCCAATTCATCAGTAGTGGGAGTATAGGGAATTCGACATTCTGAACAGACACGACGCACCAGACGTTGCGCCAAAACACCAATCAAAGAACTGGAAACCATGAAAGGTTCAATGCCCATTTCTCCCAGACGAGCGATCGCCCCTGGAGCATCATTAGTGTGTAAAGTAGTTAATACCAAGTGACCTGTTAAGGCCGCCTCAATCGCTGTTTTTGCAGTTTCCTTATCCCGTGTTTCACCCACAAGTAACACATCAGGATCTTGACGTAAGAAAGCCCGCAGTGCAGTGGAAAAATCCAGCCCTTTTTCCCGAATTACCTGTACTTGGGTAATCCCAGGCAAACTATACTCAATCGGATCTTCTACCGTACTAATATTAATTCCTGGATCGTTCTTTTCCGCCAATGCCGAATATAACGAAGTCGTTTTACCAGAACCAGTCGGACCTGTCACCAAAATCAATCCAAAAGGCTTGCTGACCATATCCTGGACAATATGCAAAGTCTCAGGATCGGTAATTAACTTATTCAATCCTAATTGAGTTGAAGAGTTATCCAAAATCCGTAGTACCACCTTTTCCCCATAGCGACTGGGTAAGGTATTGACACGAAAATCTACTTTTCTGCCTTCAAATAAGCGGCGAATCCGGCCATCTTGGGGTAAACGCCTCTCAGCGATATCCAGATTAGAAATAATTTTAAATCTGGCTGTCACTGCTGGGATAATTTTTTTGGGGACAGGCTCAAAAGCTTCACGCAATACGCCATCTTTACGGAAGCGAATGCGTAGGTTTTCCTCTTGCGGTTCGATATGAATATCTGAAACCTTATCTTGCAAAGCTTTAAATAGGATTCTGTTGACTAGTTTGATAATAGGTGCATCTTCGGCATCCTTAATTGATGCGTTGATGTCATCATCTTTGTTGTCAGCTACTTCCTCTATATTCTGATCTTCGAGGTATTTTAAATCCTGACCAATATCTGTATCTTTTTTTTGTTCTCTTTCCTTTTCCCTGGCCGCTAACTCATCTAGGTACTGGTTAATTAACCGCTGGTAATCTTCCTGGGTGATTACCATCCGCTGTAAAGACAAATTTTTGTTCCGTAAGATGCGGTTGAGGTCATCAGAAGCCTCTAAGTTGTCCGGTTCAACCATTGCCACTAAGACATAAGGAGGAGTGCGGTCTTCGTGTTTGGATAGAGGCACTAAACGGTGACGACGACAGACCTCTGCGGGGATTAACTCTTCAATCAATTTTCCCACCATCATATTGCCAATTTGATTGACTTCTGGATCGAGGGATTCAACACCATATAGTATTTTTAGTTCAAATAAATGCTGTTTCTTGTATTCCCTGATCAACTCAGGTGCGAGTTGTTGCCCAGTGATTGACTCTAAGACATCCGTCAGCATTTTCCCGGATTTGCGGCTTTCAGTTAGTGCCTGCTTCATCTGTTCACTGTTGACATAGCCAGATTGCACCAGTTTGGTGCCGAAGGACGAAAACTCTGTTCTTGTGGTTAGAGCGGTACTGCGCCGTTGTGGTGATGAGTAAGTCATAAGCAATGAGTAAGGGAAAGCTCTTGATCCAGTATTCCCACACTGTAGTCAATAATTCTCATTGTGAGTGTATTAAATTTCAGTTTAAACATTTTTCTTCTTAAAAATTTTTATTGTCAGTTAGAAGGCAGAAGGCAGAAGGCAAAAGTTGATTCACTTTCCCCTGCACCCTGCACCCTGCTTCTTACCTGTTCCCTGACAACTCATTACCGAAAGGCTACGCGAATCTGTTGCCTATTTGTCAAAATAGGAAGATGGTGGGTTCAGGAAAATTTCGGCCATCATCTCAGCTTTTGCTGTCAGCCGTAAACAATCACTTTGGTGTCATTATGGAATAAATTCAAAATCCGAACTTCAAAATCTCAAATTGAACCTCTGTCTTCCGACAGAGGTTTCAGCAAAAATCTACAATTGCTTCAGGCACAGCCGTAAAAAGCATCTGGGATGAGTAGATAATGATGGATGAAAATAAACAAGTAAACAATTCAAGCCAGCAATTGGGTGAACCAATAGAGGTACAGCAAGCAATGAACAGCGACTCCCCAGCCGAAATTAACTCTCATGAATCTGGCAGCGATGTGACTGAGCATAAGGCAGCCCAAACTAATGTACCGGGAGAAACTGCACTCACAGAAGAAAATGGTATCGCTGCGCCAGAAACAACAGAAGTAGATACGGCAGCTTTAGCTCACTTGACTCAACAAAATGAGTCCCTGAAAATCCAACTCGAAGAGCGTAGCACTCAGTATATGCGGATTGCCGCAGACTTTGAAAATTACCGCAAACGCATCTCCAAAGAAAAAGAAGAGATGGAAACGCAGGTCAAAAGAAATACAATTATGGAATTGTTACCTGTAGTCGATAACTTTGAACGGGCGCGGGCGCATCTCAAGCCACAAACGGATGGTGAGATGACGATTCACAAAAGTTACCAAGGGGTTTATAAGCAATTAGTAGATTGTTTAAAACGATTGGGTGTATCACCAATGCGTCCTGAAGGTGAAGAATTTGATCCAAACCTTCACGAAGCAGTCATGCGGGAACATACTGACAAACATCCAGAAGGAACAGTGTTAGAAGAATTAGTCCGTGGATATTATTTAGGCGATCGCATACTACGCCATGCAATGGTGAAAGTGGCTGCTCCCAAGGAAGATACACCTACAGAACAGGAAGATCAGTCCAGTCAGGAAGACAGTTAAGCTGTATCTTCTAATTGTACTGACTGAAAAGTTCTAGATTCTGACAAGGACAGGAATCAAATTTCTCAAACCGGATAGGGCTGTTCACACTTTGAACAAGTTGTTCAGCCTTTCCGCAGGAGAGCTTCATCAAAAACTTGGCATTCTCATCAGTAGCAGATATTTGGTATAACTTTACATAATTATACTTTTTGCAACAGGATTTACTCAGACCCAAACTTCAAGGTTCAGCCCTGAGCAAAAAACTATAAGTCCGCAAAAAATCACGGTAAAAGCATTCACTACAAATACTGACTGTATGGGAAAACTTATTGGCATCGACTTAGGCACGACTAACAGTTGTGTGGCTGTGATGGAAGGTAGTCAACCGATAGTGATTACTAATTCTGAAGGGGGACGCACCACTCCAAGTATTGTTGGATTTGTCAAGAGTGGGGATCTTTTGGTTGGTCAGATGGCCAAGCGCCAATCTATCACTAATGCTGAGAACACAGTCTACAGCATCAAAAGATTTATTGGTCGTCGTTGGGATGATACTGAATCAGAACGCGCTCGTGTACCCTATAACTGTGTTAAAGGTCGAGATGATACCGTTGACGTGCAGATTCGTGGGCGCAATTACACACCCCAGGAAATATCCTCGATGATCCTGCAAAAACTCAAACAGGATGCGGAAAACTTTTTAGGTGAAGAAGTAACTCAGGCAGTGATTACCGTACCTGCATATTTTACCGATGCCCAAAGACAAGCAACTAAAGATGCTGGAACAATTGCTGGTTTAGAAGTGCTACGGATCATCAACGAACCAACTGCGGCAGCTTTAGCCTTTGGGTTGGATAAGCAAGATCAAGAACAATTGATTTTAGTATTCGACTTGGGTGGTGGAACTTTTGATGTCTCCATTCTCCAACTAGGAGATGGCGTTTTTGAAGTTAAAGCCACCAGTGGTAACAACCAACTGGGTGGAGATGACTTTGATAATTGTATTGTCCTCTGGATGCTAGAGAAATTTCAGAAACAAGAGAAGATAGATATTTCTCAAGATAAAATGGCTTTACAACGTCTGCGGGAAGCAGCAGAAAAGGCCAAAGTTGAACTTTCCAGCATGGTCAATACTTCCATTAATTTGCCATTTATCACCGCTGATGAAACAGGTCCAAAGCATCTGGAGATGGAACTAAGTCGTTCTAAATTTGAAGAACTCACAGCCCATTTAATAGCTGCTACCATCGAGCCGATGATGCAAGCACTCAAAGACGCAGACCTGAAACCGAAAGATATTGATCGGATTATTTTGGTTGGTGGTTCTACTCGGATTCCTGCCGTTCAAAATGCCTTAATTAAGTTTTTTAATGGTAAAACCCCAGACCGCTCGGTAAACCCTGATGAAGCTGTGGCAATCGGTGCAGCTGTTCAAGGTGGTGTTTTAACTGGTGAAGTGAAAGACGTATTATTATTAGACGTT
>RDYJ01000132.1 GCA_004293145.1 Nostocales cyanobacterium
ACCGCCAGCGTTCATCCTGAGCCAGGATCAAACTCTCCGTTTTGGTTCGTTTGTAGCTCTTTCGACTGTTTTATACCTCAGTCACAGGTAATTATCTTTACTTGACGCAGGTACTTGTTGTATACTGTCTTTCAAACTATAATATTTTCAAGGTTCGGTGTCCTTCCGAGTTCGCTTTGCGGCGCTCTCTCTCCGGCACTTATTCAATATATCGAACCTTCTTTGGAATGTCAACTCCTTTTCCAAACTTTTTGGGAAAAATTTTTTCTAATCTGTCTAAATCCTTATGGAGTAATAGTTTGGCTGGCTAAAATTAGGAGATGGGCATGAGTAGGAATGGATTTATAAGTCTGGACAAATGATTTTATCTGTGGTTTGAGCTAAAAACCGTTGCCGTGATAGGACATTAGCCCATTTACGAGGGTTGCTGATTTCTGAATATGGAATTTCTGTGCGCGATACCTACGGCGTACCCCTCCAGGGCAGCAAACTACGCGTAGCATATCGAGTAGAGCAAAGCTATCGCAGGAAATGAAACAATTGTTGATAGGGTTGAGTAGAGATAGAAGAATTTGAACTCAATTCCAGAGGTAAAAAATTAGATGAAAAGTTCTGTGGCTGTACTACCACCGTTTTTGGTGCTGGATCAATTGTTGCGAAGTTGGTTAATGGAGGATATTGGTAGAGGTGATCGCACTACTCAATCTCTTTTATGCCAAAATGTAACTATAGGACAAGCGAAGTGGGTAGCCAAAGCACCAGGAATAGTTGCTGGCTTACCAGCTGCAGCGAGGGTGTTTAAGTTGTTGAATGATCA
This sequence comes from Nostocales cyanobacterium, assembly GCA_004293145.1. Lineage (GTDB taxonomy): Bacteria > Cyanobacteriota > Cyanobacteriia > Cyanobacteriales > Nostocaceae > RDYJ01. The sequence continues at coordinate 818 of RDYJ01000132.1, forward strand.
GGTCAGCTTTGTATCCGTCTCCTCTGAAGGTGCAAAGTGTGAACCAGGAGATGTAATAGCAGAAATTCATGGTTCATTGGATGCACTGCTGATGGGGGAACGGGTGGCGCTAAATTTGGCGATGCGGTTAAGTGGAATTGCCACTCTCACTAATATATATGTAGAGCAAATAGCTGATTTACCTGCAAAGTTTGTGGATACGCGCAAAACTACACCAGGGTTGAGAATTTTGGAAAAGTACGCCACTGCTGTTGGTGGTGGGATTAATCACCGGATGGGCTTAGATGATGCGGTAATGATCAAGGACAATCATATTGCAGCGGCTGGGGGTATTGGAGAAGCCGTTACCCGGATTCGTTCCCAGATTCCTTATCCTCTGACTATCGAAGTGGAAACAGAAAGTTTAGAACAGGTGCAAGAAGCTTTAGATTATCAAGCAGACATTATTATGTTGGATAATATGTCTTTAACAATGATGACTGAGGCAGTGCGGTTGATTCGTGAACAGGATAACCGGGTAAAGATTGAAGCTTCAGGGAATATAACTTTAGAGACTATTCGAGCTGTGGCACAAACAGGTGTTGACTATATTTCTAGTAGTGCGCCTATTACTCAGTCGAGATGGTTAGATTTGAGTATGAGAATGATTTAACCCATGCAGATGCATCAAGTTAGATGTTGATTGAATTGAAAATTAAAACTGAGATGTATTGGAGTGATTAGGAGTCGAAATAATCACTCCTCAAAAATTACTAACTAATTAGGTTAATTTTAATTCTCCGAACTTTCCTGGAAAAATTTCTTCAGGATAGTTATACTGTCTTCTCCATCAGCGGTAGTAGCTGTCATCAAATAGTTCAGTAAGCTATCTGAGAAAGGAACACGGAAATGGAAAGTACCATCAGGTTTAAGTTTAATCTTATGACCACCAATAGTCACAGTTGCACCTGGTTCTGTTGAACCATGAATAACTAGCTCTGTGTCTGCGACAAACCAAAAATTTGCCCCTGGACGATTGAATATACGAACTGTACCAGAACGAGCTATGCACAACCAAGTATTATGATTAGTCAGATAACCAATTTCAGTCATGTAGTCACGATTGCTTGTGGGAATAGCTATATAACAGTCGCATATCGCTTCTTCACATTCATATTGCTGCACTAGCTGAGGACTTTGATAACTAAGATCAATATCAGTAGCATCATAGAGTCGCACAGCTAAAAGAGTGTTGCTTTTTTTTCTGACTGCTTCTTTTTGAGTTTCAGAAACATACCAAGAAACATAAGCCCACTTGGGAGTGCGAGGTGTGAAGACAATACTGCTATCTCCACTTATATCTAAGAAACTAGGAACTTCTGTGGTCTGATCTGGAGCCTGTGACTGTAATAATGAATTTTCTGTGCTATCAGTGCTATCTATGTTTTCTGTCTCTGGGTCTATTTCCAAAGCTGCATAGTTAATTTTTGCTTCTGGAAAATGAGATGAAATAGGTAAGTTTAGAGATAGTTCTGGTGTTAAATCTGCCGCGAGTTCAGCATCATCGGCTAAGGTATTAAACACCCTGCCTAGCTCCTCCGATAACTCAGATAGTGATTTTTGCGCTTCATCAGTCACCAGTTCCACATCTAATTCTTGTTCTTCTGGTGTCAAGGCCAGTAACTCTGAGAGGGAAATTGTAGATTCTTGATCAGAATTTGCTGTAGAAATACTCGGTGGTTGTAAACGTGAATTACTAAATTCAATATCTGCTGAATTTGGCACTATACCTAGTAATTCTGAGAGGGACGTGTTAGTATCTAGACTGACTGAAGATGGGAAGATATCAAGTGCTTCTGATAGGGAAGTTGTGGTATCCTGAACAGACGAATCTGATGTTTCATCTAGCAATGCTGACAGGGAAGTTGTGGAATCTTGAACAGATGGCAATACTGGAAGTCCAAGTGCTTCTGACAGGGAAATACTAGAATTTTGAGTAGATGAATCTGCTGTTTCATCTAGTAATTCTGACAGGGAAATCATGGCATCCTCAGTGGAAGATGCTTTTGGCTGATCTAGGAATTCCAAAAGGGAAATACTAGAATTTTGAGCAGATGAATCTATTGGTTCGTTTAATAATTCTAACAGGGAGGTAGTTAATTCATCTGTTGGCAGTTCAATATTATTGAACGATATTTCTGAAATATTGATAACTGCGGGATAGGGAGTATTAACAACAGCTGCTGGCGCTTCTGTATCCCATACAACTTCTCCACAATCTAGGGCAATTGTTGGAGTTGAAAAATCTAGGTTTTTTTCAGTTGCTGGTGCTATTATTGCTGTTGAATTGCCAACTAATATTTCTCTTTCAGTTAAAGTGAGATTTTCTTCTGGATCGGATATGGTTGATGTTATGTTTTGATGAGAGTGCGTTTTACCATTGCTAATGGTGGGGTTATCAATAGGGTTAATAATGATGTGTTCATCAGATATTTTTGGTATTGTTTCTGTAATGAAGGTGGTTGCAGTCAAGGATGTTTCTAAACTTTTTTTTGTTTCATCTGTTAATGACTGTTTTTTCTTTAACCGCCAGGCTAAGAAGCTACCAAAACCAACTATTGGTAATAATGACAACGCCATCAAAAATATGACATTTCTATCTGCAAGAGGATTATTTTCTACAGGATTAACAAACTGTTGTTCGTTACGAGAATCAACTGTATTTGGTAAAGTTTCTAATGGTGCAGGAGTTTCTACAGGTTTGGACTCTGGTGTAGAACCTGTTGTAGTTTCTAAAGCAAAATTTTGCAGTGCGCTGGCAGCGATGGCAGATGATTCCGCATCTCTAGCTGCTGCTATTGCATTCTGTCCCACAGGTGCGATGGTAAAACCAAGAAAACTGGCTACTCCAGGGCTGGGATTTTGCTTATAAACGTAAACTAAAGGCTGAGAAAAGGGATATTTAGAATTATCTGGTGCGATTCCCTGAATGTTAAGAACTCGCACATTTGATAGCTTTGAAACCTGATTAGCTGTGACATAGCTAATGCCATCTGTACCTAATTCTTTAATAATTTGGGTAGTTTTATCTTCAGGTATTTGAGTAGCGTTAGCACCAGTCGAAAATTCACCAGATTTAAAGACTTGGTACTCACGTAAGGAATTACGAGTATCGCTGGTTAGGGGTCGATCAATAAACCGAATCTTACCAGGTTGACCACCTAGTTCTGACCAATCGGTAATTTCACCCCGGAAAATTTTGGCAAATTGTTTATCGGTCAAACTGCCTTGAAATGGGTTGTTTGTGCCAACAATGATGGCAATTTTTTCTCTGCGTAAGCGAACTTGTTCCAAACCTTGGGCTTTTTCGTCTGGGGTGAGTCCACGAGCAATCGCGGCGATATCAATTTTATCATCTAGTAAAGCTTTGAGCGCAGCATCAGTACCATTAACTGCAATTTCTATCTGTGTCCCAGGGAACTTTTTCTCAAAGTTATCTTTCAGGCTTTGATTGATAATTACCAAATTTATGGAACAATCAATTCGCACTTTAGTGCCACTTTCCACGGTTTGTGGTGGTCGGAAAGTGAGAAGATTAGATTTAGATGTTGATTCTCCTAGTGTAGGTACTGATGCTAAGAAGTTTGCTGTCAGCGGAGTAGTCACCAAGGCCAGCGATAAGGCCAGATGAACGATTACACTATCACTTTTCTCTTGTTTCCACATACGCCCCTTATAAAGGTAAAATAAATAGTTAAGCTAGGACAGTTGCCAAGATGTTATTTTTATAGAGAAGACGGGATGATTATACATCCTTATTATGTTTATCCCTAGTAATTTCATCTTTCTGGATGAGTTTATACGGTGTTTGACTGTGTAGGTACGACAGTAACACTTCTTACTAATGGTATTCTTTATTTCCCATCACCGCTTAAAGTTAAAAGGGAGATAGGTTGCATGGACTTGATTTTGCAATTAAATGGATCAATATTTTGTTTGAATTTCTGAGAAGAATTTATCCCCATTGTACAAATTATTTTCCATAGTATCTGGGTTAACAACATGATAATCTATACGCGATATACTAGCATTAGTTTATTGATAATTATTGAATATTTTATACTGTGTTTGTGAGCAATAAAAATTAAAAGACAAAAAATACTTAACCACAACAGGGATTTAACTGACTAGTGATTGCGGTAAAATCTTTCTAATACCAAGAAAATACCCTACCAGTTTTAATACTATAGGAGTAAGTTTGTATACTTAAAGAACTCCACAAAAAAGATGAACTGCTTGCAGCAGCGCTTCGCTATCCAATTTCACCAAATCAAAACGACTTTTCCTCCCTCTGCGAGAAAGCTCCCTGCACCCGACTGTCACAACGACGGGATATTTTTTCTTTAGAAGTCTCTTATTGAAGTTTCGATTTATACCAATTCTATGTGACGTTCCGTTAAATAAATTTGGTAGAGACGTTCAGCCGGAACGTCTCTTAACCGGAAAAATAAAGCGCATCTTTAACCAGAAATGGTATTAGAACAGGAAAAATTTATCTCGCTGGTATATGCTTTTCTGTATTTATGCTGGCTTGTTGTGAGTTATCAATTTCCGTAGGTTGTTCTTGCTGTAAATTAGGATAAATCCTGTCTTTGATTTCATCGGTAGAGGTGTGTTGATTATTTCCTAAATCTTCTTTTTTTTCTGAAGCAGATAATAAGGATATATCAATTAAAGGTAATATAATTTTCACCGTTGTACCTTGGTATAAACCTAAACTTTCCAAGGAAATTTTCCCCCCCATTAGTTCGATTAAGTTGCGGGAAATTGCTAATCCTAATCCTGTACCTTCAAACTTGCGTGTGGTTGTTCCATCTACCATAACAAAGGGGCGAAATAGTTTATGTTGCTGGGTAGGATCAATGCCTATACCTGTATCATGTACAGAAACCATAACATAAGATTTGCCATTCTGTTCCTGAATTTTTGTACTGATGATGATGCTACCTTTATCCGTGAACTTTGTAGCATTACCAATAATATTAATGAGGACTTGCTTGAGCTTTATCTCATCTGCCTTAACAGGGATAATTCCATTACCTATTTCACATTTTAATTGTAGTCCTTTGTGTTGGATATTAACTGATTGTATGTTAATTACTTCTAATAGCAATTGACGCAATTCTAAAGGAGCAATTACGACCGAGAGTTTACCCGCTTCAATTTTAGAAATATCGAGTAAATCATTAATAATGCCTAATAAGTGAATAGCTGTATCATCAGCTCGTTTGAGGAATTCTAATTCTTCTTCTCGATCATCACATAAATCTTCTCTAACTAAACGCACACAGTTAATAATAATATTGAGTGGGTTTCGCAATTCATGGGAAGTCGTGGCTAAAAATTGACTTTTGATGGTGTTAGCTGACTTGGCTTCTTTCCAGGCTATTTCTAATTCTTCTGCCCATGCTTTGAGTCTTTCAACCATTTGATCTAATGCTTGGGCAAGTTGATTAAATTCCTTAATTTTAAAGTTACGAGGGATTGGTTGTGCAGCATGGTGACTATGAATATTTAAAGCGTAGTCTCTGAGTTCTTCTACCGGACTTGCTAAGAAGGGTGCTAAATATAAAGAGGCTAACAAACTCGCACCAATTAAACTAACTGTTAGAGCAATAAGGATAAGTTTGATTTCATCTAAACCAAGTAGTGCATCTTTAACACTAGCGACGGCTAAAATCACCCATTTTTGTTGTTGCTGTTGTGTAATGGGGTTAGAGATTGCTGTATACCCTGCGACTGATTCTTGACCATCGATAAAATTTAAATTTATGGAATCATTATTTCCCTGAAGAGCATTTTTAATTACTCCTTTTAGTTGTTGAGAAGCTGGGTGACTTTTAATATTAGTTCCGACTACTTCAAATGATGGATGTGATAAAATAGTACCATCTTCAGCAATTACTACCAAAGAACCTATTAACGAGCCTTGCTTATTTTTTAGCTGTTGATGCAATGTAGTTTTAATAATTAAGGCGTAGGCTAAATTTCCTCTTTGATTATAGACTGGGGCTGATAAAAGTAATTGCAGTTGATTTTTAGATTTACGTTTACCAGTTGTTCCTGGTTTTGGTGGTAAGATTGGTGTAATTTGAATTTGATCATTGGGAAAGGATAATGGCATTTCGGCGATATTTTCATTACCGCAGCTACTAGCAATAATCTGATTTTTTTGATGTCTTTTTTGAAGATGTTTGAGTTGAATACAATCAACTTTATTGGGTAATTGTTCAGCTAGTTGGGTTATAAATTTTTCGGCTTTATAGGCTGAACCAGACTGAATCGCTTTTGTGTAACTGGCACTTAGCAAATTTGTTTTCAGTGTGGCGATGGCATCGGTTATTTTTTCACCTTGATTGATGGCACTATCTGTTAAATTTTGCCGCGCCGTGTTCAAAAGGCTAGAACGTGCTTTGTTGAGTGCGACCATTTCTCCAGTTAATAAAACTGGGACGAATACCAGCAATATTCTGGTAACTAAAATTCGTCGAAAGGATGATTGACGGGAATTAGCCATCGAGTGTCTCACTTCTTATCTGCAAACCACAAGGATAAAGATATGCAATTAGATGGACTAAATGAGACATTTTATAAAGTGATAAGGATTTGATTAGAACTGCTAAAAAGTATCAAATGATAATTTGCTCCCAAAGAAACTATACAGTCAGTAGAGAAGTTCCGGCGGAACGTCTCTACAGGAGTGAAAGCCGCTTGCTGTTTGATAGCGCAGCGTTAGAGCTATGTTTTGATTTTCAGTTTGTACCTTATTTACTGGCCATCTGCTGTATATACAAAAATTTTGGGATGGTAGATGTAATAACGATTGGTGTGGCATATTGATCTAGACAGAGGTGAAATTGATAAAACATGGTGCAACATCGTCCTCATACCACAGTGGTTTTGGCCATGAGTGCAGATGGCAAGATAGCTGATTTAGTGCGATCGCCTGCTCGCTTTGGCTCAGGGGCTGATAAAGCACACCTGGAGAAACAAATCGCTGCCTCTGATGCCGTTGTATTTGGTGCGGGTACTCTCCGTACTTACGGTACAACACTTACCGTATCAGATCCAACACTGCTGCAACAAAGAAAAAGAGAAAATAAATCTCCTCAGCCGATTCATATAGTGCTTTCGAGTTCTGGAAACTTGAATCCGGATATTAAATTCTTTCAACAACCGGTTAAACGCTGGTTGCTTACCACTACCACAGGGGCTATTTTTTGGCAGGAACGTTCAGAATTTGAGCGAATTTTGGTCATGGAAACATCAAGGGGAAATATTGATACTCGTGCGGTTTGGCAACATCTAGTAAGTTTACAGATAAAAGACCTGGCTGTATTGGGTGGTGGTGAAGTAGTTGCTTCTTTACTAGCATCTGATTTAATTGATGAATTCTGGCTTACTATTTGTCCTTTAATTTTAGGTGGTACTGCGGCACCAACGGCGGTAGAAGGACAAGGATTTGTATCTGATTTAGCGCCCCGGTTACAACTGCTAGATGTGTGTACAGTTGAGCAGGAAGTATTTTTGCATTATCGGCTGCAACGATCTGTTGGTATGGATTAATCTGAATAAAGGTTGAGGATTACTCATAACCAGATCCCTGACTAATTTGAGAAGTCGAAAACCTATATCAAAGCAAATATTTACACAATGGTAAAACAAATCAAACCTAACTATTCTGTGGTTTGGACTCATAAAATTGCCGAAGTTCCTCAAACTGCTTGGGATGCTTTGGCTATGCCACTGAAAACCCCATTTCTAGAATGGGACTGGCTGAATAATATGGAAACTTCTCATAGTGCTACAGCAAATGCAGGTTGGTTGCCAAATCACTTGACATTGTGGCGAGATGGAACATTAATTGCTGCTGCTCCCCTTTATCTAAAAGGGCATAGTCAGGGGGAATTTGTATTTGATCATCAGTGGGCAGATTTAGCTTCTCGGATCGGTGTAGAGTATTATCCAAAAATGCTAGGAATGTCGCCATTTACCCCGGCGGAAGGTTATCGTTTTTTAATTGCTACTGGGGAAGATGAGGAAGAAATTACGGCGATGATGGTGCATGAAATTGATGCTTTTTGCCTCAAGCATGGCATCTCTGGTTGTCATTTTCTTTATCTTGATCCTCAATGGCGGCCTGTGTTGGAAAGACAAGGTTTTACCAGTTGGTTACACCATAGCTATATTTGGGAAAATGCTGATTTTCAAACTTTTGATGATTATTTGGTATTGTTCAATGCGAATCAAAGACGGAATATTAAGCGGGAACGTAAGGCTGTGGAAAAGGCTGGTTTACGACTGCAAGCAGTAACTGGTGAAGAGATTCCTAAGTCGCTGTTTCCGTTGATGTATGAATTTTATGCTGATACCTGCGATAAGTTTGGTTGGTGGGGTAGTAAGTATCTGACAAAACGATTTTTTGAGCAACTATACCATAATTATCGTCATCGGGTCGTATTTTTCGCTGCTTATCATGAGGAAGATCAGCGTCAACCTGTGGGAATGTCGTTTTGTTTATTTAAGGATAATAAGTTATATGGACGTTATTGGGGTAGTTTTCAAGAAATAGATTGCTTACATTTTGATGCTTGCTATTATGCACCGATTGAGTGGGCGATCGCTAACGGTATCCAAACTTTTGATCCCGGTGCAGGAGGAAGACACAAGAAACGGCGCGGTTTTCCAGCCAAACCTAATCACAGTCTACACCGATTTTACAATAATCGTTTAGGACAAATTTTGCGTCCTTATATCCTAGAGGTGAATGAAATGGAAGAGGAGGAGATGAAGGAGATTAATGCAGAGTTACCTTTTAGTCAAAATAATGGTTAAAAGAGGTAGCTGAAGAATTACACTGGAAATGTAATGTAAACAAATTGTTGAAATAATTTTTCTTTTTAACATGGGTATGGATTTAATACTTGATGATTTAACGGCGATTGATGATAAGCTTTCTCAGCGTCATATTGACCTTGATCCCAGTGGCTATTTCATTATTTACATCGACAGGAATGAACGGTTAATTTATGCCAAGCATTTCACAAATGTGATTGATGATCGCGGTTTAGCTGTAGATCCAGAAACAGGTAAGGTGATTCCAGCACGGGGTAAGGTAGAAAGAACTAACACTACAGTATTTAGCGGCCGGACTGCTAAAGAATTGTGTGTGCAGATTTTTGAACAAACTCAACCTTGTCCTGTTGGTTTTCTAGATCATGCTGCTTATTTGGGGCGGGAATTTGTCCGCGCTGAAGTTGCTTTAGTGACAGAGAAAGAGTACGTGCAGGATTAGGGACAGTTATCAGTTATCCCGGTTTACTGTTTCCTGTCTCCTATCTCCAATCATGACAACATCTTCAAAATGGTTGCCATTGATCAATAATAAATCTAGCTGATCGAAAAGTGCCCGGCGTTCAT
>RDYJ01000133.1 GCA_004293145.1 Nostocales cyanobacterium
CCAAAACCTAAACCGTGTAGAAGTTCGTGCTGTACTACACTAAACAATTCTCCAGAACTTTCTAACTCGGCAATATCAGCAGCATCAAATTGAGTGATAGACTGAGCAGGTAACATTGTTCCAAACCGCATAAAATCTATTTTTGTTCTTGCGGCTGTACCACCTGCTCCATCTAAATTAGTCGCAGAAATTTTAAAATTAACATCATCAATTAGTTTACCGTCAACAATGGCAGTGGGTAATCCTTGAGAAATTATTGATTCAACAGTTTTTGCAGCAGCTTGAATAATTGCTTGTTGTGAAGCTGTTAAACCTCCTCCAAATTCTAAATCAATATTAAAAGGTTCACTATGATTTTTAGTTTCAAATCCATTGAGAATATAAGTTCCTGGTGTGCCACCTTGATAATTAATCTTGACAACCACATCTCCCTTGATATCAGCAGGTGGTAGTAAGGTATGATTGCCTGTAGAAAAGAATTGACTTCCTATTAATTGTCCAGAAGGTAAGAGATAATCCACAGATATTTGACCAGACAATACAGAAATATCAGCATTTTTTAAGTCATTAATCTTAACTCGATAAATGTCTACAGGATCAATATTACTAACTTGATCAATTACATCTTGAATGTCAGAGCGGATAATTGATGTAGGATTGGCAAGAATATTACTACCTGTATCTACATTGGTGACTGGTATTGTTGGCCGTGTAGCTCCTGGAAAAGTTGTATTTCCTGGTAATTCTTTACCTGACAAACTTTCACCGTTTTCTACTGAACAACTATTTAAACTTTGCTGTATTGATATACTTTCAGCCAATGAATTTGTAGATGATACTGGATGATCAAGAAATGGCAAAGTCTGAGAACTAGGATCAACAAGCCAATCATGCAGAGAAAAAGTATCTAATACAGAACTATCCTGAGATTGGAAAAAAGCATCTAAATTTCCAGATTCAATCGCTTTTAATAATTCATTTAAGTCTGAACTACTTGTCAACTCTGAACCGCTATCTAAAATAATTGGAAATGGTTGGGGTGAATCTTCAGTACCACCCACCAGCACACTGGGAGTAATAATATCATTCAAAGCAAAACTTTTACCTTGCCAGATTTCTTTCTGTTTTGATTTCTGAGAAGTCTTTGCTTGTTTACCTTGCTTCTTACCAAATCCTAAAAAACTCATAGATGCACTCCTGAAAAAAGTAGATAATCAATTGATGTTATTAATTTTTTATTCGTCCACTAGGGTGGACTTTATTTGTGTAGATGCGAATTGTATTTTCTATTTCGGCTCAACTAATTGCAGTTCTAAATTTGAATCAGGTTGATGATGATTTTCAGCATTGATTTCTTCGGGTTCTATAAAGGGAATAATTTGCGTTTCTTGATGATCGGTTATTGAATAATCATTGAGTTTTAAGGAGATATCATCATTTAGATAACCCGCTTTGTTTTTCATTCGCAATCTGAGTCTGAGTAAATAACTACTACCTAAAATACCCATAGCCATTATCCCTATCAGAGCATGAGGTTCAGGAACAGATTTTTGACAACGGGTAGAAAAGTTAGAATATAAATTTGATGATGGTAAAGTTGATGCAATAGAAGGTTTTCCATCTATTATTGACATCACAGCTATTACCACCAATGCAGTTGCAGTATTCTTGACTTTTTTGAAATCTGGATATTTCATGATACTCACTTTATTTTTAGACTATTACGGAAAATTTTATCACATTATTGCCCTGGTAAATATGGTGCTGTTAAATGCCATAGCCAGAAAAATAAACTACCAAAAATCCAGATAATATAAACTAAACAAGCTGGGGCATAAATTGCTAAAATTCCTCTATCTTCAGTTCTTTCTGGACTCTCTTCTCTGCGCCATAACTGAGCATAATAGGCAAATGATCTTTGGCGCAAATGGTTAATGTCTGTCATTGCTTCTAATATGTAGTAACCATCAAATTTATTAAGGGGGTTGAGATTAAGGGCTAGTGTGAATTGGGCTGCTATCATCAATAAGTAGGTGGCTGTATAAAACCAAGTTCCTGGTTTTGATATAGTCCATAAACATACAGCAGTTCCCCAAATAATAACTTGACAAATTACTCCTGCTGCCATTACTAAAGTTCGTTGTCTACGTTTGACTAAACCATAAGCATCGGTGGTGTTAGTGTATGCTCCTGGTAAGAGACAAATGAACATTATTCCTATTTCTAAAACAACACCATTGTAATGTTTTAATGTGAAAGCATGACCTAGTTCATGGATAGATACTACTAACATCATTAATATCAGAAAAGGGAGGATTAAACTATAATTTTGTTGATTCCATAATTCTTGACCAAAAGTATGAATTATTTCATGCTTTGAAAAAGCTAGAACGGTAGTAAATCCTAGAAATAGACAAATCAAAAAACAAGCTTCTGTTGTGAAAAGAAACCGAATTTTATTAATATAAAGACTTAGCAACCTATCAGGATTAAATAAGGAAAACTTAAAAAATAGTAAATTAAATTGTTTTTTTTGCTTGGGTAATTCAACCCCTTCTAGCATTCCCTGGATTGCTAAATTCTGTAATAAGTCTTGTAAATATTGAGGACTAATTTTATATTTGTCTACGATATCTTTGACTGGCACTTTACCTAACTCTAACATCAGGTTTTTATCGTAGTTACTAACTTGCACATACGCAATGCTATCTGATTTTTGTAGCCTTAATAACCAGTATCCTGATGGTTTACATCTCCACTCCACTCCAGATTTGAGTAGAGGTGAGGTAGCATGAGGATTTTTCAATACTCCTAAAGCAACTAATTTTTCTAATAACTGCACCATAAAATTGGCAGAAATAGTTTTGCCAAATTTCGTTTTACATCTTTCATGCACCTCTGTAACTGTAAACTTGCCATTGAAATGCTGTAAAGCATAACCCTCAGTTGCTGAAAAGAGGAAACTCTGCTTAGTTTTAATTGCTTTTAACTGAACTTGCTCAGAGTATGGTACAGAATTAAGCTGCCAATTATTTGTCAAATTAGGACAAAGCGAGTTTTGATATGTAATTTTGTTAAAGCCTGAAGGTTCTTCTGTATTCATCACAATACTCTCATTTACCTTAAATTTCAGCCCCAATTGCCGGTAAAGTTTAAATTAGGTAGGATGTTGGTCTGAATCATGCAATCACTAAGAAATTAGTAGTTTTGCATTTTCTCATGTATAAACAGTTATGAATATATATTATAGTCAGAACTACTGAAATATACTTAACTTGATCTGGAAATTTAAGGATCAATATCTAACATTATATTCTTGACTGATAGCGTGGCGCAAGCCATATCAGGATTGACAAGATGTATCAAAAAACTCCCTTGACTCATAACTCATAAGTTAATATTATCGGCTTATATAGTTTAAATAAGTTCTTTCTCAAAAAAAATTTTATTTTTAGGGTTCACGGAGCAGCGGCTGTGGTAAGATAGTCTTATTAATATAATGGAGTGTAAGCAAAATTTTTATTGAGGCACAGATTCCCATTATAAAAATATCACTCCTAGAGAAAAAAGTCAATCGGTTGACACCCCAAAAAACGAATTTTTTTTGATTTTTGAATTTATTTTAACTTTTATTTAATTTTTGTGAAGCTTGGAGAAAATCGGCAGCGGGATTTCAGATAGAAGAATCATAACACAAAAAACATCCTGTACTTCGACTTACTTCGACTTCGCTCAGTACAAGTCGCGGTCATCGAGCGAAGTCGAGATGCAGTAACCATAAATCCTGATTCAGAGAAACGGATCTTACTATTTTTCGTGTTGTTCATAAGCAGCAACAATCCGCTGGACTAGAGGATGACGGACAACATCCTTTTGGGTAAATTCACAAAAAGCTATGCCTTCAACGTGTTTCAAAATTTGTAAAGCTGTTGTTAATCCTGATTGCTGGTAATGTGGTAAATCGGTTTGTGTGATGTCACCTGTAATCACCATGCGTGAACCAAAACCCAAGCGAGTTAGAACCATCTTCATTTGCGCTGGTGTGGTATTTTGGGCTTCATCAACAATCACAAAAGCGTTATTTAAAGTTCGTCCCCGCATATATGCCAATGGTGCAACTTCAATTACACCACGTTCCATTAAATTAGGGACTTTTTCGGGGTCGATAAATTCATTAATAGCATCATAAAGAGGACGCAAATAGGGATTAACTTTTTGTTGCAAGTCTCCTGGCAAAAATCCCAGTTTTTCCCCAGCTTCCACCGCAGGACGAGTTAAAATGAGTCGTTCAAATTGATTAGATAGAAGTTCTTGAACAGCGACGACAACCGCGAGATAGGTTTTACCAGTTCCCGCAGGACCAATACCAAAGGTGAGATCGCGTTTGCGGATAGCTTCAATATATTGTCTTTGACGGAAGGTTTTAGCACGAACTTCTTGACCACGACGACTTTTAGCGAGGATATCGCGTTGTAGGTCTTGTAGTTCACCTTGGCGATCGCTCTCTAATGCTTGACGGGCTGTTAAAATATCAGCAGTTGAGATATTATTGCCTTTACTCCAGAGATTTTCCAGCGATCGCACTAATCGTACTGCCAGATCAACCTGCTTTTCTGTACCAGCAATTAACAGTTCCTGTCCGCGCAGAACTAAATTAGCTCCTGTTTGTTGGGACAGAAACTTGAGATTTGCTTCCCCATATCCGGCCAGTGCGATCGCACTGGGAATATTAGGCAGTTGAATTGTCAAAGCACCTGCCATAGTTTTTATAAAATGCTCAGAACATAGACCCCCGACTTCTCAGAGAAGCCAGGGATCTGGGTATTACGTTTTCTCAGTCGAAGTTCCTTAGCAACGAGAGATTGCGAAAAGATTTGACAATCTTGTTGCCACCTGTGTCCATTTTCCCAGAACTGCTTACTGGCTGAGTCGCCTCAAAAATACCAGTTTAGACCTAGCGGAAGCGGGGTTTAGCAACAGGTCTGGGGATTTCTCCACTTCTTTCTTTCGATCTTGGTGGGGGTATTCTTTCTTCCTGTTCTTCATCAAAAGACATACCATCCCGACTTTGGGTATTGCTGCCGTAGATGTCCAGGTATACTGATTGCCCAGCCAATTCTGCTGCTGCTGCAATTACCGTGCGAATCGCCTGAATATTGCGTCCTCCCCGACCAAAGACTTTTCCTTTGTCTATAGGGTCAAAAGCGATACGAATCCAAGCCCGTTTGAGGGTATGAGACATTTCACAATCGACACTTAAAGACGCTGGAGATTCTAAAAACGGTTGCACAAGAAACTCTACCAGCCCAACATAGTTAGGACTGGCTGTTGATGATTTCATCTCCAGATTATGATGCGGCGTTTGCACTGACTTGTTCAAAAACGTTAGCTTTTACTAAAATGCGACGAACTGTATCCGTAGGTTGAGCGCCTTGTTGTAGTCGCTTAACGATGCCGGGAATATCCAGGCGCACTTCATCGGTTCTGGGGTTGTAAAATCCTAGTTCTTCTAGGGGACGACCATCACGACGAGACAGGTCATTAATAGCAATAATGCGGTAACTTGCTTCCCGCTTTTTACCAAATCGCTTCAAGCGCAGTTTGATCATGTTGAGAAATCTTTCTCCTGTTGGTTTGTAGGTAGTGATTTTGGGAATGAAATGATAATTCTAGCACGGTTAGGAGTCAGGAGTCAGGAGTCAGGAGTCAGGAGTCAGGAGTCAGTAGTCAGAGGAGAATAACTTTCTATCTATGGGAGCATCCCAATTTTGAAAAAATCAACCTGGCCACTGCAAAATCTCTCTAAAACTCTCTTAACTTCGTTTCCTTCGTCCCTTCGTGGTTCGTTCATTTAAAGTCTTGACCTCAAGCAAAAAATAAACTTACACATTTGGGATGCTCCCCTATCTATCCCCAATCCCTAATACCCAATCCCTAATACCCAATCCCCAGTCACCAATCCCCAGTTCCTAAAGCGTGCCAAAGCCTTTTTTCTTTTTCTCTTTCTTTTTCTTTTTCGCTGGTGGTGCGCCGCCGGGATAACCACGCCAACCGGGTGCGGGGCGATTTCCTCCTGCGGCTAGGGGGTTGCCACCACCAAACATTCCTGGCATACCGGGGAAATTTCCTTGACCCATTTGTTGCATGAGCGATCGCATTTTTTGGAAATCTGTCACCAACTTACTAACATCTGACTCTCTGTAACCCGCACCAGAGGCAATGCGTCGCCGCCGACTGGGAGAACTGGATAATAAATCAGGATCACGCCGTTCTTGCATGGTCATGGAATTAATCATGGATTCACAGCGTTTTAGCTGGGTTTCCCCTTGCTTTAACTGGTCATCAGAAAGCTTACCCATACCCGGAATCAACTTCATGATGCCACCCAATGAACCCATGTTTTTCATCAGGCGTAACTGTTTGAGAAAGTCGGTAAAATCAAACTTGGCAGACAGGATTTTCTCCTGCATTTTCTCTGCATCTGCCAAGTCAAGTTCTTCCTGGGCTTTTTCTACCAAGGTGAGAACATCACCCATCCCCAAAATCCGGGAAGCCATCCGGTCAGGATAAAAAGGTTGTAGCGCCTCGACTTTTTCACCCACACCGATAAACTTAATCGGCGCACCAGAAATTTGCCGGACTGATAAAGCCGCACCACCCCGGCTATCACCGTCCATTTTGGTAAGAATAGCCCCAGTTATCCCGATTTGTTCATGGAAGGTGCGGGTCAGATTTGCGGCTTCTTGACCCGTCATTGAATCTACTACTAACAGAGTTTCGTCAGGTGCGATAGTTGACTTGATGCGGGCTAATTCCGCCATCATGTCCTGGTCGATTTGTAAGCGTCCAGCCGTATCAACAATTACCGTGTTAATGCCTTCTGCCCTGGCACGTTCCACACCTTGACGGGCGATTTCTACGGGGTCAGCATCGCTGCCCATCTCAAACACAGGTACGTCAATTTGTTTACCCAGTGTAATTAGCTGATCAATTGCGGCGGGACGATATACGTCTGTGGCGACTAACAAACAACTACGATTTAATTTGCGTAAATGTAAAGCTAATTTAGCGGTAGCTGTAGTTTTACCAGTACCCTGTAAACCCGCCATCAGGACAACAGTGGTTTTACCCTCAACTTCTGCCAGGGGGACATTTTCTTCGCCCATCACCTGCACAAGTTCATCATAAACAATTTTGATAAACTGTTGATCAGGGCGCACGCCAGCTATGACTTCAGATCCCTGCGCTTTGGTTTCGACTTCAGCAATAAAATCTTTGACTACCTGGAGGTTAACATCTGCTTCCAACAAAGCGCGGCGTACTTCCCGCAAAGCATCTTGAATGTTGGATTGAGAGATTTTATCTTGTCCCCGCAGTTTTTTCCAGGCAGATTCTAAACGGTCAGATAGTGCATCAAACATAATGTAATTACGACGTAGTTAGTCAGTGAGAAAGTTTGAACCGCTGGTTTTGCGCTCCAGGCAGAATTTTTAGGAAAGTTTTAACCTACTATATTATCAGCTTAGTGGTTTTTATCCCAAGTGTGGCAACTGGATGGGTAATGATGGTATGGGAAAATTAAAAAGAAGGCTGTAGGGTGTAGATGTAATCGCATATTTATAGGACTTACGCACTTTACAAATTGATCATGGTATGGTTCACGAAAATAGGTCGTTTCAGGCTTTGATCCACGATTATTTTGATTGTAAATAGACCAGCATTGTAGGGGTTTAGCAATGCGCTTTACCCCTAAGAAAGATATGGTTTTTTGAACATACATATTTGACGCTTATTGTCAATGCGTAAATGCTAATTTATTAAAACAATCTGTGTATAAACGACATAATCACAAATCTCAAGTAATATTGATGACTGGAAATCGGTCTATTCTCCGACCTTGAACTACAAGAGGAGTTATTTTGATGTCTGCATCTTCTACATCTTTAGAAAATCAAGCTTATATTGCGGCTTTGTGGGAACAACCAACATTATGTCTAGCCTTTTTTGGTGTGCAGTTTCAAACTGAAGAAGGTCAAAAACTGTATAATGATTCGGGCATCCAGGAAGAAATGTTTCCGGCTTTAGCTGCGGCTGAAGGGTTGTTACTCAACCGGGAGATGATGACTCAAGAGGGTCCTGTGATTATGCAATATTGGAGATCCCACGAAGACTTAAATAAATGGTCACGCCAAATTCCCCATACCAAATGGTGGCAATGGTTGGTAGATAATGTAGATCAAGGGGTTTGCTTTTATCACGAAATTTACCAAGTGAAAACAGCAGAAGCAATTTATGAACCAGGTACTCAACCTGTTGGACCGGCGGTGTTTTGTTCATTACATCCGGTGAAGACTGGGGAAGGAAAATCAAAACAACGCCAGCAAAAATTTACAGAAGCTGCAAATAGGGTTGAGTAAAGAAGACAAAAGAGGCGTTAAAATCGATCCAGCCTTTGTATTTTCGTGGTTTTGATCCAGATAAATCAGAGTGCGGTTAACTGCATAAATCCTCACTGTCAACGTCCCTATCCTCAACCTTGGGGAAACAAATTTTGTCACAGCTGTGGCAGTCCGTTACAGTTGCTAGACCGCTACTGCCCACTTCAACCTTTAGGATCGGGTGGTTTTGCCCAAATTTATACGGTTTGGGATACCAAAACCCAAACTGAAAAGGTGCTGAAAGTCTTGGTAGAAGAGTCTCCCAAAGCTTGGGAATTATTTATCCAAGAGGCGGATGTTTTAAGTAATTTCCACCATCCCGGTATTCCCAAAGTTGATCCTGATGGCTACTTTCAAATCAATTTGACTAATCCTAAACCACACCAGTTGGCTTGTCTGGTGATGGAAAAAATTGATGGCCATAATTTGGAGGAAATTCGCCAAAAATATCCTCAAGGATGTCCAGAAGATTTGGTGTTAAATTGGTTTGCCCAAGCTGTGAAGATTTTACAGGAACTGCACAAACGCCATATTATTCATCGGGATATTAAACCTTCTAATTTAATGTTGCGTACTCCTTTACCTACCGCACCTCTGCAAGCGGAACAATTGGTATTAATTGATTTTGGTGGGGCTAAACAATTTAGTGGGGCAATATTGCGATCACATTCTCCTTCGACACGATTATTTTCATCTGGTTATAGTCCACCAGAACAAATAATTGGCGGTAATGTTGGACCTGCTGCGGATTTTTATGCTTTGGGACGGACAATAATAGAATTACTCACTGGTAAATATCCCCAAGATTTAGAAGATCCTATCACTGGAGAATTGCGTTGGCGTAATCAGTGTCATGTTAACCCCCATCTGGCAGATTTACTCGATGAAATGATCCAGACGGATGTGCGATCGCGTCCAGCCCATGCTGCTATTATTCAAAAACGTTTATTAAAAATTGTTCCCGTAGAATCAAAACCAGGGTTTTTTACCCAACTGCAAAACGCCATCATCCAAACTGTTACCCAATTTACCCAAGCTGTGGGTAATACGACACTATTCACAGTGCAAGCAATTTTCCAATTCTTAATAGCTTGTCTGGCTACAATTTGGGCGCTAATTTTGGCTGGGATGGGTGCTAGTTTAGGAACTGTGGCTGGGTTCTTTTTGGCTTATCACACTAAGTTAGGTGCTATTGTTGCAGAATTTATCTTACGCCAATTACCAGAATATATCGCCCATTTTCAACCTACTAATCCACCAGAAATTATCATCTATGCAGTCGCTGGTTTAGGCACTGCTTGGGGAATTACTTTATCTGGAAGTTTTGGACAAAAGCGAAGATTTTTAATCTCAGCTTGCATGGGTTTAATCAGCTATAGTTCAGGTTGGATAACTTGGCAATTTATTAAACCACACGATAGCGCCGAAGGATTAGTTGCTTGGATGTTGGTATCAATTTCTATGCTAACTTTGGGTTTAGGTCTTCGCACCCATTATCTAGCTTACGCTTTTATAACTGCCTTTGGTAGTGCCAATATTGTGGCAGGTTTGATTCATTTAGGACTAAAAATTGCGTTGATCAATTTTTCTAATCCACCAAGTTTAGTGGAGTTATTTCAGCATATAGCTTTTTTTGGTTTTATGGGTGTTTTAATTAGTCTTTGTTTAGGGTTAAGTTATTACTTGATTGTTCCTTGTTTGCGTTGGTTGGGATGGAGATAATTCATAATTCATAATTCATAATTCATAATTCATAATTCATAATTCATAATTCATAATTCATAATTCATAATTCATAATTCATAATTCATAATTCA
>RDYJ01000253.1 GCA_004293145.1 Nostocales cyanobacterium
GACTTTTAGAAAGAATGGCTACCTCTGGTGCAGATATCCTCACCATTGACTGGACTGTGGATATGGCAGATGCACGCAGAAGACTTGGTAAGGACGTGAAAGTACAGGGTAATCTTGATCCAGGTGTGTTGTTTGGTTCTAAGGAATTTATCCGCGATCGCGTTTTGGACACCGTTCGCAAAGCCGGCGACTGGGGACATATTCTTAATTTGGGACATGGTGTATTACCAGAAACACCAGAAGAAAATGTCGCTCATTTCTTTGAAACTGCCAAAAATCTCAACGCTTTGGTTTAGTTTCTGGTTTATTGGGTGGGTTTTTTACCCACCTGATTTTTAGGGAACGCAGATGAACGCGGATAAACGCAGATGAGGAAATATAACAGGAGTCAGGAGTCAGGAGTCAGGAGTCAGGAGTAAAACCCTTTTTTAGTAAGAGTTTCATGATTAATTGATGTCCTAACTACTCTGTCTAAGGCTATACAACAACAAAAATTGAAGGAAAAGTTATGCAAGTTACTTTAGATATTCCTGAAGAGTTAGGGTTGGGTTAGATCCCCGACTTCTTGAGTTAATATTCTCATTCATCAGTTTAACTATCATAGAAGTCGGGGATCTTTGACCATGTTATTTTTTAGTAGGTTAACTGTAATATTCTGTATATCTTTTAATCCTGGTTATCCTGATTCAGACTTAATATTTTTCTGTAATCTTTAGATTTTACAGTTTACAAGTCTCGACGCGAGAAAAGAGATGCGCCACCCATCCACCACCCACATTCCTAATACTCCATTCCCCTACAACACCCAAAGGGAGGTGGGCTTCTGGTGCTTTTATATCAAAAGTAGTATCTTTGTAGGAGAACCATTTTCCCTTTTTTCTCCATCCTACTCTATCCCCAAAGGCTTCCCAGATTTCAGAATTATACTGTCTCGTTCCCCCTAAACTTTGATAAATCCGCGTCTGCACAGAAAAACCGAAGCGCCCATTGCTATATTTTACCCACAAATTGTCAATAGTACGGAGGTCTTCACAAGGAAAGTTATCAGTAGTTTGAGCATCTAACCAACCTTTGTTTTCCCGTTTCGTCACCGCTAACATTACTTTCGTTGTTTTCTCATCTGCTTCTTTCCATTTACCCTCTGCTAACAATTTCTCTAGTTGTTGATACCGATTTGGTACAGTAACAAATGGTTGAGGAATTTCCAAAGGTGGTTGTGGAGTAACAGGTTGACTGACAAAATTTAACTCCTGCATCACTTCCTTAACAGATTGATAACGATGTTTAGCAATAGGACTTGCTAATTTTTCCAAAATCTTTCCTAATTCATCACTTACTAGATTACCATTTAAAAAATCTCTCCATACCCATTCCCCTTCCATTGGACTATATAAATCAAACGGACTAACTCCTGTTAATAAATGCAAACAAGTTACCCCTAAACTATATAAATCACTAATAAATAATGGTTTACCCATTGACTGCTCAGGAGCGCAATATTCAGCAGATCCAATAATTGTTCCTGTAGCTGTGCGTTGCTGTGGTTTAACTATTTTCGCTGCCCCAAAATCTACTAAAAATAACTTATTATCACTACTCAGAATAATATTTTCTGGTTTAATATCTCGGTGAATCACCTGTTTACTATGAACAAAATCCAATATTTGTAAAATTTCTGTTAATAACTTTTTAATTTGCTGTTCAGAAAAAACACCATTATTATCTAACTCAGTTTTTAAAGTTTCACCTTTCACAAATTCCTGTACTAAATATTGACGATTATCATAAGTAAAATAAGCCATTAACTCAGGTATTTGCGGATGTTTACCCAACTCCTCTAAACGTTGTGCT
>RDYJ01000134.1 GCA_004293145.1 Nostocales cyanobacterium
GCCGATTGGATCAGTGATTGGTATACTAAAAGCGATCGCTTGTTTCGTCTTCCCTTTCATGAACCCATGTCAGCTTTTCCCAATATCATAGATGTGGGTTTAACAGGTGGTTCTCCAAACTTTCCGATTGATGAAATACGCACCACTTGGGGAATAACTGCACCACCAGAAAAAACCATTTTATTAACCTTTGGAGGTTTGGGTTTACAGGCAATTCCTTATGATAATATCAAGAGATTTTCTGACTGGCAATTTATTACCTTTGATGCTTCAGCACCAGAGTTACCTAACTTAATTAAAATCCCAAATCGTCAATACCGTCCTGTGGATTTTATGCCTATTTGCGGCAGAGTTGTTTCTAAACCTGGGTACAGCACTTTTGCCGAAGCTACACGTTTAGAACTGCCTATAATAACCATACCTCGTAATGATTTTGCTGAAGCTGCTTTGCTATTAGAAGGAATTAGAAATTACAACCACCATCAAATTATCACACCAGCAGATTTTTTTAACGGAAATTGGGATTTTCTTGATGACTTACCCCAAAGACCAAAGCAACCACAACCAATAGCTAAAGATGGTCATGAAACCATAGCTAAAGCAGTGATCAATTATTTTCAGTTCCTGTAAATAAAAGTGCTGAAATCCTCCCAATTTAAAATCCAAAATCCAAAATATAAAATCTAAAATTGGTATGACACACTACCAAAAATTATTAAGAATTGCTACCACTGGTAAGTCCTTCCAGAATATTACCGCAAAAGTCGCTGCCATAGTCACAGAATCAGGGGTAAAAACAGGGCTTTGTACTTTGTTTTTGCGGCATACTTCAGCCAGTTTAGTCATTCAAGAAAATGCTGATCCTGATGTATTAATAGACTTAGCAAATTTTATGGCTAAATTAGTACCAGAAGGCAACTACTATATCCATAATGCCGAAGGTGCTGACGATATGCCAGGACACGTCCGCACAGTTTTAACCCATACTTCTGAAAGCATTCCCATTAACAATGGTTATTTAGTTTTGGGAACATGGCAAGGTATTTACATTTGGGAACATCGCCAGCATAATCATACTAGAGAGTTGGTAGTTCACATTTCTAGTTAGAAATGTGATTAAATATCAAGTAATTATTTTATTTGACTTCCTCTCCATAGAAGTGGTGTGACTGATCTGGGATCACCGATTTCATACACATAAAGGCAAAATCATAAATATAAAATAAAGTCATATATGTAATAGTCCACTTACCTCATAAATTTACCATGTCATCTAAAATTACTCTCACCATTACTCAAGGAACACTCTCTGGCAAGCAATATACTTTTGATTCTCGTAGCACTTGTATCATTGGTAGAAATCATGATTGTAACCTGCAACTAGCCAATGAAATTGATATGACTATTTCCCGTTATCACTGTTTATTAGATATTAATCCTCCAGATATTCGGGTGCGAGACTTGGGAAGTTTAAATGGCACTTTTGTGAATAATAAAAAAATTGGACAAAGGAAACGCCATCAAACTGCACAAGAAGGTCTAAAGTTGAATTTTCCAGAATTTGACTTACAAGATGGTGACGAAATTAAATTGGGAGATATTTTATTTAAAATAGGTATAGAAGTAGAAGAATCAGAGCTAATTAATACTCCAAACCCAGTTGCAGAAAAAGCAAAACCTAACTTTTTAAACCTCATCCAAATCTTACTAGATTCAGCTGCACAGGGTGACACAAATCTGCAAATAATCTCCTGTTATAAGTTGGTAAAGTCTCTGGGTAAAGGTGCATTAGGTGAAGTATTTTTAGCAGAAAATAACAAGTTAAGAAAATCTGTAGCCATCAAATTAATGTATCCATCTGTACCGGGAAAAGAAGAGGGGATAGATCAGTTTTTAGAAGAGGCAAAAAATACCAAATCTTTGCAACATCCTCATATAGTAGAGTTATTAGATTATGGCTTTGCTGAAGAAACTTTCTTTTTTGTGATGGAATATTGTGAAGGGGGTAATGTTTGGGATTTAATGCAAAGGTCAGGATGGCGTTTACCTGTTAATATTGCTGTAGAAATAATTGTGCAAGTTCTCGATGGCTTGATATATGCCCATCAAGTAGAAATTCCTAATATTCAATTAGTTAATGGGAAATTGGGAACAGGTAAAGGCTTGATTCACCGAGATTTAAACCCATATAATATTTTAATTACCTATGTCAATGATAAAATAGTGGCAAAAATAGGTGATTATGGTTTAGCCAAAGCTTTTGATTTAGCCGGTTTAAGTGGTCAAACCTTAACAGGGAATCAAATGGGTACACCAGCATTTATACCACGTCAACAGGTGCTAGATTTTCAGCACTCACTACCGGAAGTTGATGTCTGGGCAACAGCAGCTTGTTTGTATAATATGCTGACAGGATACTTTCCCCGTGATTTTACAGGTGATCCTTGGTTAGCAGTCTTGCAAAGTGATCCTGTACCTATTCGTCAGCGGAATAAAACCATTCCTCCAAAATTAGCTGAAGTCATAGATTTAGCTTTGGTAGAAAAGCCGAAAATTACTTTTCAGACTGCGGAACAGTTTAAGCAAGCTTTGATAAAAAGTGTTTCTTAAGTATTTTACCATTTGTATTGAGACCCACCTACAAAATAACTAAGGATTGCCTTAGCTAAATTTAGGCTACAATGACTTTATGATCCTACAACTGTATAATTACCTAAAATATAGCTAAACATCATCATGAAAATTGCTGATTTAATCACCTGGTTTGAAGAATGGGCAAATCCAGCTTGGTGTGAAAGCTGGGATAATTGCGGTTGGCAAATTGAGCCTGGTGTGTTACAGGCAGAAGCACGAGTATTAGTGTGTTTGACTCCGACTTTAGCAGTGATGACAGAAGCCATTGCTATGAAGGCTAATCTGATTTTTGCCCATCATCCCCTAATTTTCAATCCTCCTAAATCTTTACGCTGTGGGGAAGCGCTGGGGGAAATGGTGAAATTAGCTTTTACTCACAATATTGGTATCTACAGCGCCCATACAAATTTTGACCAGGTAAATGATGGAACAGCGGATGTTTTAGCACAAATATTCAACCTGCAAGCAGTTTCTGCCATAGTTCCCACCCAATTAGGTCGAGGATATGGACGGGTGGGAATGCTAGAAGCATCTGTAACATTACAAGAATTACTCATGACCATTCAAACTCAACTTCATCCCCCAAAGCTGATTTTTTCCCCCGCTGCCAATTTACAGCAGCAAATTGACCGAGTTGCTGTTTTGGGTGGTTCGGGTGCAGGTTTTATTTCCGCAGTCGTGAAAACTAAAGCCCAAGCCTATATTACTGCTGACTGTAAATTCCATCAGTTCCAAGAAAGCAGAGATCAAGGACTGATCTTAATTGATGCTGGACATTATGCCACTGAACGTCCGGCCTGCGATCGCTTGGTACAAAAATTCCAAGCACTTAGTTTAAATTGGGTGCAATTGAGTCAAACAGATGAAGATTTCCGCCAGTTTTTACCGTGATTAAATGTTTTTTATTTTGTTCTGACTCCGACTCATAACGAAAAACCCTAATGAAGAAATTATTTTTTGTGTAATTAGATACTATAATATTTATTGCTTTATTAAAGAAAGCTAGTATTTTTTGTTGCTTATTATTTTTGCGTACGTAGATAATATCCATATATTTTATGGGACTTATCTATTCTGCTCGTGATGTAAATCACTAAAAATATGTAATTACAATCACTAACATTTACTGTCCTATATCAATGTCTTTAGGAAGCAAATGTTCCACAATAAAAGTGATAAATCCTTCACCATGTCTTATTGATCATGATTCACACAATTATTGCATCTGCCTTTCAAACCGGATATCTTAGTGTTGAATCAGAGGGGTTACTTTATCAAATGCTTGCCACTAGATGCTATCAGTCACACGATTTGAAAGCTCTTGGCACCCTATACGAAGCCATCCATACAGGTAAGATTAAACGAGAAGCTTGCTCGAAGAATCTGATGGAACTGCCTTGTACTGACCAAATCCTACTAAGAATGAATGGCTAGAAATTAACATGAAGCTTAACTTTTTCCAACTTTGGCCTTGATCACCAGAATGGGAGCAATTGATTGATGATCAAGTAGGCAAGATGCCTACCCAAGAAGTTAACAAGACAGAAAGCCATTGCTAATTCATAATTAAAAGATATTCATTTTAGTGATTTTTATGTAGTTAAACATATCACATCATTTTTAAAGACTTATATGAGCTTTTAAATATTTAAAATTATGGTATTTAAATCTTGACTATATGCATTCAAGCAGCTTCGATTTGACAATGGGTAAAACTTATCACTGGTAATTTATCTACATCACCATTGGAATCTTTTCCAGAACTGGAAATAAAAACATCCACCCATCATAAAATATCCCCTTATTTTTGCTAATAACAAGCATCTTAGCTGTTATGAACCTCACGTTACAGATAAAAACTCAAAACTCTTCGGTGATTGTTGTTTAAAACCATGAAGGTAAGCCTGAGAATGAGTTAAGATCAAGTACATTAGGGTTAAAAGTACAGCCAAGTCCCCAGACTTCCTAGAAATGCCAATGACTACAAGTAGGCAACTCAAACAACCGCAATTAACGCTGGTTTTGCAGTACTATTTATTACATGATGGTAGTAAGGAAACACCACCAAATACTAACCAGGTGAGGGCAATTCCAGAAATGTTCGACTTTTATGAAGTAGACATGATCTAATCATTGCCCCAAGAGAGATTAAATTCAACTGAAACAGTAACCATTGGTTTATAACCCAAAATTGCCCTATATCTGACTACCACCACCGAGTCATTGTGAAATTGGGTACTAGACACAATAGTTCTGAAGCACGAAATTGACCTCTTAAGGGTATTTCTTACCGGGTTAAGACCCAAATTTGACAAGTTTAACTACGTTGTTTAAAAAGGCAGAAGCAGTACATGCTACACCGCAAGATTTATCAACTGTGTTGCGACGGGCGGGAGGTATGTGTTTTTTTGCGGGATCAGCAACGCTGGATAGAGCGGGCCCGCATCATAGATATAGAGGGAGATTTAGTGACTCTACGCTATGAAACAGATGAAGAAGACGAAGTTTGTTCTTGGGAAGAGATGGTTCGCCTAGAAAGCATTGGCTCTGTAACACAAAAATTAGCTTCCGTATCACGGGGTAATGTAGAACCTCTCATGACTGAAGACTGTCCTGAGTCGGAGCGGATCCGCAACCGGTTCACTGACTTGAATCCAGACTAGTTGGTGCTGAGTGCCGAATTCTGAGTCGCAAATTCTGATTCAGGGTTCATCATCAGATAAACGTTCAAAGGCAGGACAGTAACCCTCCAGGGTAACTTTAAAGTTATACAACGGGGCGGCGGGATTCCAACACCGTTGCCCTCTTTGGTATCTACACGTACCACAGCATTCTAAATCATTCTTGATGTGGGAATGCTTATTACGGGCTAAATCTATGCTATTTTGATTCAGCAGTTCTCGTTGAGACAAACCCCTTAATACCAGTTCTTCCCCCTGCCAACGAGCTTCTATTAAACCAGTATCCGCAAATTGTTGCCAACGCGGATCATTTGTCATAGCATCTGGTAGGGTGATGGTAATCACCGTTTCTAGTTCCGTTAATTCCCCTTCATAATTTGTTTCTGGGGCAGATGGTTGTAAAAATGTTTCCCCAATGGGCAATTCTACAACAATTCCCGCAGATGGGGAATGAATATGATAACGATTTTGTAACTCATCTAAGCCGGTTAAGTCAGCTAAGTAAGCAGGAGAACCATGCACAAAAACGACGTGCTGCGGTCGTAAATTATGAATTAGCTGGGTTGTTCCTGGTCCATCACTATGTTGAGCTAAAAGATAGCTTTCAACAGTAGTCGGTGCTAAATATTCTGGATTAACTTTGATATCAATTTTTTCTGGTTGAAGAATTAACCAAGATCCTGTGTGGGGTTGGCAATATTTACCTAAATCCGCTGTAGAGTCAGTGAGGACAATACAGGGTGAACTACCTAAAGTAGCCAAATCTTCCACTTTCAAGCGCCGCACACGGGGACGTACCCGTTCATCCCAAAATAAAGATTGGTGACGGGCAAAATTCTGGACTGATGCAGGAAGATGAGATAAAAGTTCTAAATAGGCATCGCAGCCTGTAGCCACATTACCATCGACCCAAATAACTAAATCCCGCCCGGTGAAATGATGATGAGAGCGTAACAACATCAACAATTCTTGACCCAGTCCTAAAGCCGGTGTGGGTAAAATAACAGAAATATGATCGGCTATAGCGCGATTAATTCTTTCTGCTAGTTGATTTTCTTGGTTGCGGCGATGGGGATGACGGGATGTTCCATAACTACCCTCGATTAAGAGTACATCTAAATGTAAGCCCCTTAATTCTTCTAAACGTAATCCGTCTACTAACCGGGAGTTGGAGAGGAAAAAATCTCCTGTGTACAGTAGTTTGTAATCACGGTGTTGGCTGTGGTAGGTGAGCAGAATAGCTACAGCCCCCGGAAGATGACCGGCAGGAAATAATTCTACAACTAAATTTTCTTGGATTTCTATCGGCGATCGCAATGGGAGCGCGTGACAAAATGAAGGAATTTCTTCAGGTTCTTGTTCTGGCCAATTTAACGGTAACAGTTTGCTAGTAACTTCACTAGCATATATAGGCAGTAGAGGAAAAGCTTGATTTAGTGCCAATAAACCCCTAGCATGATCTGGGTGAGCGTGACTAATTAAAACTAAATCTGCTGGTAATGGTGAATTACCTTTCTCTGCTGATTTAGTTATTCCCCTTGTCAGACATGAAATATCCACCAAACCACAATCTAACAAAATGCGGTGTGGACCCATCCGTACTAGTAGACAGACACCTTCATCTTCATGCTGAACACTATAGGGCAGACACTCTAATTCATTAGCCACTTCTCCAGCATCAGGACGAGAGGATACCGACAGATCATCCCTCATGCTTTTCTGCTCCATAACACTAATCTAAGGGTGGAATTATCCAAACATTAACGTTTATTTCGTGGTTTTTACGGGACTGTCGGTGTTTCACTCTGTCCACAGGCTGATATGACTGAGCAACCTGCCTTTAATTAATATAATTAGTGTGCAGAACCGTTACCATGATAGTTGTCGGAATCATAAAAGCCATTTTTCGTGCCGAAAAATAAACACGCAAAGGTAAATATAACAGTTAAAACCACTAAAATTAGTTTGACATCCATCTGCCTACCTTCCTTGGTTAAAGACTTTTTTATGATAATAGTGTGATTCCGTCTTTGGGCATAATCACTATAAAATCTTTACTATGCTTAGTGGTAATTGGTAATTGGTAATTGGTAATTGGTGATTGGTGATTGGTGATTGAAAATTATCTTCTCTGCTCCTCTGCTCCCCAATCCCCAGTCCCCAGTCCCCAGTCCCCAGTCCCCAGTTCCCACTCCCTAATTTAAAAGACGATTTCTTCTCCTTGCTGGGTAAAGCGGACATCTTTAATTTTCCATTGGGCATTGCTGGTTAAGGTTTTGCGGAGACTACCAAATAAAGCGAACTGCTCACAACTAGAAAGAGAAGCTATTTGGCGCTTTGACTCAGGAGAGATTCGTAAATCTATTGTAGCAACATCATTGTTAATGTTGACACGATAGCCAACTAAGCTAAAATCGGCTGTATCTCGTTCTTCTAAGATTTTACCTACAGCTTCGTTCATTGGTTCATCAGCTGACACTGAAGCTTTTTTAGCAACGTAATCTTGACATTGGCTATCACTTGTGTATAGGGTAACTTGAGTAGTTTTACCAGAGATAGCTTTAGACGTTGGTTGGGTTGAAAATGGTTCAGCTGCTACTGGAGAATTCAGAGGAGTTGGCGAAACTGTGCTGTTTGTTGTTGGTGCTGAAGCTGTATTATCAGAAGTATCGTCAGAACTACAACTGCTGATGGTAGCGCAAATTGCTAATACAATCAGGGGAAAGATATATTTAGTGTTCATAGGAATGTTATTGCACAAAATTAAATCAACTAATCGGACTCAGTTGTTTATATAGTTAATTGCTGCTGTATTTTTGAGATGCTTGCATTTTCACTTGGAGTTTCTGCAAGTTCTCAGATGGAATAGATTAACTCTAAAACTAAACCTGGGGCTATTGGTGAAAATTTTCCTTTTTATTTAATTATGGAGAAATCAATATAAATGGTACAACCACGCAAACAATTTGCTCAACATTGGTTAAAAAGCGAAAAGGCTCTTAACTCTATTGTCAAAGCCGCAGAATGTCAAGAAGATGATCGGATTTTGGAAATTGGACCAGGTACGGGAATTTTAACTAGGCGTTTATTACCTTTAGTTAACTCTTTGGTGGCTGTGGAAATTGACCGCGATTTGTGTAAACTACTGGTAAAACAACTAGGTGAGAGAGAAAATTTTTTACTGTTACAAGGTGATTTTCTCGCTCTGGATGTAGCATCCCAACTGACGGCTTTTCCCAAGTTCCAAAAACAGAATAAAGTAGTTGCGAATATTCCCTACAATATTACAGGTCCAATTATTGAAAAGCTACTGGGTACTATTGCTAACCCAAATCCAGAACCATTTAATTCTATCGTGTTACTGGTACAAAAAGAAGTAGCAGAAAGATTATATGCTAAACCCGGATCAAGAACTTTCGGGGCGTTGTCAGTGCGGGTGCAGTATTTAGCAGATTGTGAGTTAATTTGTACAGTTCCGGCTGGTGCGTTTTACCCACCACCAAAAGTTGATTCGGCTGTGGTGCGTTTACTCCCCCGACAGATAGAAATTCCGGTGAATGACCCCAGAAAGTTGGAAAATCTGGTTAAATTGGGTTTTGGGGCAAAGCGAAAAATGTTAAGAAATAATTTGCAATCGGTCATTGATCGCGATCGCTTGACTCAATTACTGGAACAATTAAATATCAATCCCCAAGTTCGCGCCGAAGACCTCAGTGTTGCACAATGGGTATCACTGGTAAATCAGGTGACTGGGGATAAGGGACTGGGGACTGGGGACTGGGGACAAGGGACTGGGGATAAGGAAGAAATAACTAATAACTAATGACCAATGACCAATGACCAATGACCAATGACCAATGATTAATAACAACTGATTATGCGTTCTTATAGTTTAATTGCACCTGCGAAAATTAACTTATATTTAGAAATCATCGGCGATCGCTCTGATGGATATCATGAGTTAGCGATGATACTGCAAAGTATCGACCTATCCGACCAAATTGATTTACACGCTGCTAGTACGGACGCAATTCGCATTTACTGTAACCATCCTCAAGTACCTACAGATAACAGTAATTTAGCATACCGAGCGGCTGCACTGATGGCGCAGGAATTTCCCGATGCTTTTAGTAATTTTGGTGGTATGGATATTACTGTAAAAAAGCGGATTCCCGTAGCTGCGGGATTGGCTGGAGGTTCGACAAATGCAGCAGCGGTGCTGGTGGGAATAGATTTACTTTGGAATTTGGGATTAACTAAATCAGAGTTAGAAGAATTGGGTGCAAAACTCGGTTCAGATGTGCCATTTTGTGTTTCTGGGGGAACAGTAATTGCAACGGGAAGAGGTGAACAACTTTCGCCGTTATCAAGTTTAAATAACATACATATAGTATTAGCTAAATACCGCAGCTTAGAAGTTTCCACGCCTTGGGCTTATAAAAACTATCGGCAAGTATTTGGTATTAATTATGTGAAAAATACTGAAGATTTAGCCGCTCGTGCTAATGCTGTTCATTCGGGAGAAATTGTCAAAGCTATTTTAGATAAAGATGCGGTAAAAATTGCTCAAAAAATGCACAATGATTTAGAAAAGGTCGTTTTGCCAGCTTATCCTCAAGTATTACAACTGCGCGAATTATTTGCTAGTCAAGAAGGAGTTTTAGGTACAATGATGTCAGGTTCTGGACCTTCAGTATTTGCTATTGTGGAATCAAAAGCACAAGCGGAAATAGTCAAGCAGCGGATCAGAACAGCAATTCCTGATGAGGATTTAGAATTATTTGTAACTCAGACTATTGGCAATGGAATTCAAATATTACATTGACAGGAGTCAGGAGTCAGGAGTCAGGAGTCAGGAGTCAGGAGTCAGGAGTCAGGAGTCAGGAGTCAGGAGTCAGGAGTCAGGAGTCAGGAGTCAGGAGTC
>RDYJ01000135.1 GCA_004293145.1 Nostocales cyanobacterium
AAGGCTTCATGTCCTATTAAAGTAGTTTCATAAACTGTGCCAGTATAATAATTTAAACCACGAGCGATAGATAAATCTATACAGAAACGTTTATCGGCAACTCCTAAATCTCTAACTCCATTAATTACGGTTTCTAATTCAGAAACTCCTAAATTAAATTCCTCTGCTTCTGGTAAATTCAGAGCTAGGTGTTTGAGTTTATCTAAAACATCATCAATGCTACCATCAATTTTAATAAACTCAATTATCTTCTCTGTTTGCTCTGGAGAAATACCTTCTTTTTCTAACTCTA
Organism: Nostocales cyanobacterium; assembly: GCA_004293145.1. GTDB lineage: Bacteria > Cyanobacteriota > Cyanobacteriia > Cyanobacteriales > Nostocaceae > RDYJ01. Next base: position 293 of record RDYJ01000135.1, read on the forward strand.
ATTTAACCTTAGCTTCTCCAATCTTTTCCAAATTATCAATTATGCCAATACAAGCTTTAATTTGGTTTTCTGCAACTCCTACAGACTGAAAGAAACCTGTGAGAATTTTTCTGTTATTGATGCGAATGACAAAATCACCAATATTAATTGCCTCAAATATTTCGGTGATAATTGCTGGCATTTGGGCATCATATAATAAACTGAGTTTACCACGAGCAACCACATCAATATCACATTGCCGAAACTGCCGAAAACGTCCATCTTTTGCCCTTTCTCCCCGAAAAACCATATCCATTTGATAACGAGCAAAGGGAAAGGTTAATTCATTTAAGTGACGCGCAATATAAGCCGCAAAGGGAACAGTTTGATCAAATTTTAAAGCCCTTGCTTCTGAACCAGTTTCCCCAGATTTATCCTTTTCTGCTTGGCGATTTGGTGGTAAAATTGGGTCAATACCATATATTATATTATCCCCTTGATTTCCCTTAGCTTGCAGCACTTCTAACCTTTCTACGGCTGGGGTTTCAATGGGTGTAAAACCATAGCTTTCAAATACGCGTCGGATTATATCTAATAAATGTACTTCTAGACGTTTTTCACTAGGGAGAAATTCGGGAAAACCGCTAGGGGTAGAAAAGTTTATTTTGTCACTTTTTGCCATGCTTTTACCTTGTTAATGAATAACTAAATGTAATACCAAATTAAGATGAAACTGCAAAGAATGAGACTTCAAGAATCATTAAACGCAGATAAACGCAGATAAACGCAGATAAAGACGGATGGATTAATTAGTTCTGAGTCATAATTACTATTTTACTCTTTCTTCCTGAATTAATGTCCGTTGGTAGATTTGATTATTTTTAAACCATTGCCAAGTACGAGCGCGATGATTATTATCTGGACTAATTTGAATCATTTCATATAAGTACATATCTGGAAACTGTTTATAACCAAACCACAAAATTACGGTAGAATCATCAACTTCCCAGGCTTTACCTTGAATACGTTCTGTATCAAACAAAAGTTTTTTATCTTGATATATACCGGGAAATTGATGTTCTTCTTTTTTTCCATTATCCCAAGTATATCGATTGATTTGATAGTAGGAATATTCGCTATTTTCGGGAAATTGACAACTCAAATGAGATTGGTGACTATCGAGGATTTTTCCCATTGTATCAACCAATGTATAATTTCCCATCCATTCACCTTGATGACGGGCTAAGACAGGCATTTCTAAACGAATATTAGACATAATTTGTTTGGTAATTGGTAATTGGTAATTGGTAATTGGTAATTGGTAATGGGTAATGGGTAATTGGTAAAATTACTTCCTCATCTCTCTTATATTGGGCAAAGTTTTACAATACTACTGTCACCTGTCACCTTCCTTACTTACTCTCCATCATTAAACCACCAAGGGTCTTTATTGGTGTTAGTTTTGATCAAAAAAGCTTTTTTTCGGAGGAAACGTTTTAATCCGGCTGCACCCATGCGCGAACCTCCTAAACCGGAAAATTTAAAGGCGTTTTTCTCTCCTTCCTGCATAATAGCTGTTAAACCTGCATCATTAATACTAATAGCTCCTACATCTATTTGCATACCAATTTCTAATGCTAATTCTGGTGAATCAGCAAATATAGCCGCACTCAATCCATAAATAGAATCATTGGCTAAATTTATGGCTTCTTCAATAGTAGAAAAAGCCATGATTGGCATAATGGGACCGAATGTTTCTTCAGTCATCACTTTCATAGAATGGTTAACTTCCGTGATAACTGTAGGACGACACCACCAACCACCACCTAATTCTTCAACTTTACCACCACAATGAATTACTGCTCCTTTAGAAACTGCATCTTGGAGATGTTCATTAATAATTGCAGCTTGGTTTTCGGCTATGATGGGTCCTATTTCTCCGCTTTCAATTGTCGGATAAGCTAATTGGAGACGATGGGCTTTTGTAACTAATTGATGATAGAATTGTTCAAATATAGATGCAGCTACATAAATTCTTTCGATTGATAAACATGACTGTCCAGAATTAACAACTGAACCCCATAAAATTGCGGAAGTTGCTAAATCTAAATCTGCTGATTCTAAAACTATAGCTGGGTCTTTTCCCCCTAATTCTAAGAAAGCAGGAATAAAATTTCTAGCTGCGGTTTCTGCTACAACTCTTCCGGTTTCTACGCTACCTGTAAAACAGATTAAATCTACATCTTCTATTAAAGCTGCACCTGTTTGTCCTGCACCTTCGACAAAATTTAAGGCATCGCGTAATTTAGGAACTGTATTTAATGTTGTCATCAAAGGTGCAACAAAACGAGGAGTAATTTCACTGGGTTTAACTATCACTGCACAACCAGCTAATAAAGCTGGAATTGTATCAATTGTCGATAACAAAAGAGGAAAATTCCAGGGACTAATTACACCGACTAAACTGTAAGGAACTGCTGTTTGTTGTAAAGCAATAAAGGGAATAGATGTATTTTTAGCAGTTTCTTGTAGTAGCTGGGGCGCTAAATTACACCATCTATCAATGCTATTTAAAAAAGAATCTATTTCTAATCTTGATGTTGATAGTCTGCCTGTATCATTTACTAAAGCATCTGTTAGTTGTTTGCGATCAGATAATATGGCTTTTTTCCATTGCTTTAGTGCTTCAATCCTACCATCAATACCAATTTCCTGCCAAGGAATTTGTCCTCTGCGGAGTCGATGACATTGCTGGGAAAGCAATTTCGGGGGTGGGGGGATGATAACATAATCAAATTTACCCGTGCGGGGGTTACGGACTTCTATTGGTTTTGTCATTGGCAAGAGGGAACAGTGAACAGGGAACAGGGAACAGGAAATTACTCATTCTTCAAATTATCCCTAATTTGGTGAGGCGTTCAATAGTTTCTTTTTGGGTTTGGATGAAATGTTTACGGTCTATTTTCCCATCCAGCATAGTATTAGGGGGGTAAAAATGTGACTGACTGTAACTTTCGGCATAGAGTTCACAGCGTTGACGGGAGAGCAAATTATTTAAACCTGGCCGCTGGCGATCGCTCCTTAATCCTGCTAAATTAATCTCAGTGTAAGCTGCCATACTTTCACCTGCTCCTGTTTCTGCTAAGACGATGCCTCGATAATCAATAATTTTAGAACCACCGTCAACGGAGGCACTAGGTATATAACTATTAACTATACCTGCTGTATTAGCTGAGATGACATAAACCATATTTTCGACAGCACGAGTGATTTTAGCTGCGTCTTTAGATGTGAGATTTTGACTATAAATTTCTGATGTCGGATGTAATAAAATTTCTGCACCACGCATTGTTAAACAACGGGCAACTTCTGGATATAAAATTTCTTCAGATGCTAAAGCTGCTAAATTGCCAATTTCTGTTTTAGCAACTGGGAAAACTCCGTCTAAACCGTAACATTCAAGGTATTTATCCCAAACATCATGGGGTGTGGGTGCAAACATTGAATTTAGCCGACGATAGCGTAAAATAATTGAGCCGGAAGGATCAATAATAAAGCAGGTCTGAAAATATAAACCGGGAAAATTAGAATCTAGTTCATAAGCGTTACCAGCTAAAAATATTTGATATTTTTGGGCAATTTTACCCAGTGCTTCATATTCATAACCTGACATTTCTAAACAGGCTTTTTCTATCCATTCTTCTATAGATTCTCCCATTGGAAAACCTGTAAGAAAATATTCCGGGAGAACTATTAAACGACAGTCAGCACCTATAAAAGCTAAACTAGCAGCAATTTGTTTTTCTAAGCGGTGAATAGTATTTTGAATAATTGAACGGGCTTCAGTTGCGCTTGCTTGGTTGACTGCATGACAAGTAACTTGTAATGCTAAAGCGCGGAATGAGTCGAGAGCAGGAGTGTTCAATGTCTTAGGTTCCATAGATTTTTGATGTTGAGTTTATTAAAATTTATTACAAATCTTGCTCTGGGACATGATGGTTTTGCCGTCAACAGCACCACTATCATCATAATATTATTGTGAGCCAACTTTTTGCCCAGTAGAACCAGCATGATGAACTTAAATTTACCTATTCTTAACCAACTTTTCAATTCCAAAAACTTACTCATTGCGGGGATGGGAGGTGGTTTTGATATTTTTTGTGGTTTACCCATTTACTTTGAGTTGCGAAGGTTAGGGTTAAAAGCACATCTTGCTAATCTGAGTTTTTCTAACATTGTATTTTCTCAAGCTGCTAAATTGCAACAAACAATAAGATTAACAGAAACATTGGTAGGTATCACTGCTGAGACAGAGGAATTGCCAGTTTATTTTCCTGAACTTTATTTAGCCCAGTATTTAAAAAAAGAATTTAACGAAGCAGTGTCTATTTGGTGTTTCAAAAAAACAGGTGTTGTCCCTTTATTAAATAACTATAACCAGCTAATTGAACACCTATCTATTGATGGTATTTTGTTGATTGATGGTGGAGTTGATAGTTTAGCGCGGGGTGATGAAGCAGAAATGGGAACGGTAACAGAAGACGCTGTTTCTATTGCAGCAGTGAGTCAACTAACTCAAATTCCCTTGCGCTTAATCGGATGTTTGGGTATGGGCGCAGAACGAGATATAACTCATGTTCATATATTAGAAAATATTGCAAGTTTAGCTAGTTTAGATGGGTTTTTAGGTTCTTGTTCTCTGCTGAAACAAATGCAATCTTATCAAGATTATGAAAAAGCTTTGTTATATGTTCAAAGTCGTCCACAGCAAGAACCTAGTATTATTAACTCATCTATTATCTCCGCAGTTCAAGGACATTTTGGAGATTATCACCAGACATATAGAACCAAAGGCAGTAAATTATGGATTTCACCATTGATGTCAATATACTGGTTTTTTGAATTATCTGCAATTGTTGAGCAACATTTATTTTTATCTCAACTATTTGCAACTGAAACATTAGCAGATGTTCTTCAGGAAATGCTGAAAGTTATGAAAAACAGACCTCGACGAATTGCCGCTCAAATTCCTTTACCTTAAATTGGATTAGTTCAGTTTAAATTGTCGCGACTCCACTATATAAACAGAACCATTAAACCAAATATTATTCTTTTAGGTAACTTTTACTTGAATGACTTTTAAATATTCGGGATCAGCCTCAATCCCAGTTTTATTTCCTATATATCCTCATGTATGTACACCATCTTGAGTAACAGCAATATCCCCTGGTTGGATTTTTTCATGACCTAATTCATTAATCCTATTAAATCTGATAATTTGATGATGCCAGAATAAAACTAATATTTCAACTAGGTTTCTCCATGATGAACTTTAATGCAAGTTTAGCTTAATTTTCCCAGCAGGTAATAGTAGGTCAAAAAATATTTAACAGTAAACTTTTAACTACACTAATATAGTGGAATTACTGGATTACGCAAAATCCTTGTTTAACTAACTAGATTTATGATTATCAATGAATAAGCGAGTTTTAATATATATATTTTTGGTTAGTTCGCTTATTTGCGGTGAAAATATACTTTCTCATGCTTTTTTTGAGAATTTTTAATTGTTGAGTATTGCAATCTGATAAAATTTGTAAGGTTTCTTTGAGCTAGGAGCAATGGGATCGACTGGTGTAAGGATCGCAATTGACGCAATGGGGGGAGATTATGCACCCGCTGAAATCGTCGCTGGCGCACTGCGAGCGAAGGAAGAATTAGGTGTAAAAATCCTGTTGGTGGGTGATGCTCAACAAATTGAAGCTGTCATACCGCCAAAAACAAATATGGTGGGATTAGAGATTGTTCCGGCTGAGGACATGATCACAATGGATGAAGAGCCTTTGAGCGCAGTCAGGAAAAAGCGTAAGGCTTCCATCAACGTAGCAATGGATTTAGTCAAAACTCAACAAGCAGATGCAGTATTTTCTGCTGGACATTCCGGCGCAGCAATGGCATCAGCTTTACTACGTTTAGGCAGATTACCGGGAATTGATCGCCCAGCGATTGGCACTGTATTCCCCACAATTAAAGCAGGTAAGCCAGTATTAATACTTGATGTCGGCGCTAACGTAGACTGTCGCCCTAAATTTTTAGAGCAGTTTGCTGTCATGGGGTCGATTTATAGTCAGTATGTTTTGGGAATGCCTGAACCCAAAATAGGATTATTGAATATCGGTGAAGAAGACACCAAAGGTAACGAAGCAGCCCTCCGCGCCCACCAATTATTAAGGGAAAATACACAAATTAACTTTAGTGGTAACGCTGAAGGACGTGATGTATTATCCGGTGACTTTGATGTGATTGTTTGCGATGGTTTTGTAGGTAATGTATTATTAAAGTTTGCTGAAGCAGTCGGAGGAGTAATTTTACAAATTCTGCGGGAAGAATTACCCCAAGGGATACATGGTCAAATCGGCACAGCAATTTTAAAACCCAACCTCAAGCGGGTTAAACAGCGCATGGATCACGCAGAACATGGTGGAGCTTTGCTGTTAGGTGTAAACGGAATATGTTTTATCGGTCATGGTAGTTCCCAAGCACCTTCTATTTTTAGTGCTATTCGCATGGCCAAAGAAGCTGTAGATAATGAGGTATTGCAAAGACTACATTCACAATATCAAATCCTACAAAGCGAGAGTGATTAACGGTTTCTAAGCGAACATCCAATGTCATTTGTCATTAGTCATCGGTCATTAGTGGTACTTAGTTATTAGTTATTTCTGCTGAACAACTGACAACTGACAATTGACAACTGACAATTGACAATTGACAACTGACAAATGGGAGATTAGGAGTGCAGAATTTCTTGAACAATGGCATTGCAATTACAGGTAGTGGTTCGGCAGTACCAGCCACTTCCTTGGATAACCAGTTATTAACTGAACTGGTGGAAACTTCAGACGAATGGATCACCTCAAGAACAGGAATTAGTCAACGGCAGTTAGCATTACCGCCAGAATCATTGACTACACTGGCAACGGATGCTAGTAAACAGGCTCTTGCAGCCGCAGGGATTAAAGCCGAAGATATTGATTTAATTTTGCTGGCCACATCTACCCCAGATGATTTGTTTGGTAATGCTTGCCGGATTCAAGCTGAGTTAGGCGCAATTAAAGCAGTTGCTTTTGATTTAACAGCAGCCTGTTCTGGTTTTGTCTTTGGACTAGTCACAGCAGCCCAGTATATTAGAACAGGTGTTTATCAAAATGTACTGCTAATAGGCGGAGATATCCTCTCTCGTTGGGTAGATTGGCAAGATCGGCGCACGTGTGTATTGTTCGGCGATGGTGCCGGGGCTGTGGTCATACAAGCAAATGAAAGCGATCGCCTATTGGGATTTTCCCTCAAAAGTGATGGCACTCAAAACCATTATCTCAACCTAAACTATGAAGGTACAACCAAACAAATAACACCCAATATCAATGTACCGATAGGCGCTTATCACCCGATTACTATGAACGGTAAAGAAGTTTACCGTTTTGCTGTCCAGAAAGTGCCAGAAGTCATAGACAAAGCTTTATTTGAAGCACATCTAAGCGTAGATAAAATAGATTGGTTGATATTACATCAAGCGAATCAGCGCATTATTAATTCAGTAGCGGAACGTTTAAATATTCCTGACCATAAAGTAATAAGTAATGTTGCTCACTATGGCAATACTTCTGCCGCTTCTATTCCCCTAGCACTAGATGAAGCAGTAAGGCAGGGCAAAATCAAACCTAATGATATAATTGCTACCTCCGGCTTTGGCGCAGGTTTAACCTGGGGTGCGGCAATTTTTCAATGGGGAAGGTAAACAATTCAAAAGTCAAAAGTCAAAAGTCAAAATTAGAAACTTAATGACTAATGACTAATAACTAATGACTAATAACTAATGACTAAAACTGCATGGGTGTTTCCCGGACAAGGTTCTCAAGCCTTGAACATGGGAATTGATCTACTAGATATACCATCTGCGAAAGCAAAATTTGCCCAAGCTGAGACAATTTTGGGCTGGTCTGTGAGCGAAATTTGTGCAGACGAAGAAAAACTATCGCGCACACTTTATACCCAACCCTGTTTATATGTGATCGAAAGTATTCTCGCTGATTTATTACGAGAAAAGGGACAAGAACCAAATTTAGTTGCTGGTCACAGTTTAGGAGAATATATTGCACTTTATGTTGCTGGGGTTTTTGACTGGTCTACTGGTTTACATTTAGTCAAACGCCGTGCTGAAATTATGGATAGTGCTGCTGGGGGAATGATGGCAGCATTACTAAATTTTGACCGCCAACAATTAGATCAAATTCTTTCTGAAACGGCAGATGTCGTCTTAGCAAATGATAATAGTCCCGCACAGGTTGTGATTTCTGGAACGCCAGAAGCGGTTCACAATGTCATGTCCCAAGTAAAAGCTAAACGTGCAGTACCTCTGAAAGTTTCTGGTGCTTTTCATTCACATTTAATGAAAGCAGCATCACAAGAATTTCGAGAAATTTTAGATGGAACAGTTTTTCAAACAGCAGTTATTTCTGTTTCTTCAAATGTAGATCCAGTTCCTGAAATTGATGCAGATATTTTAAAACAGCGTTTAACTAAACAGATGACTGGTTCGGTACGTTGGCGAGAAATTTCTTTGCAATTACCAGAAAATGGTATTGAAAAAGTAGTGGAAATTGGACCAGGTAATGTTTTAACTGGATTAATTAAGCGTATTGCTTCTGGGTTAATCTTAGCAAACATTCGTAATGCTGCTGAGTTACCTGAATAGGTGATTTTGCCAATTAATTCAAACAAAATTAAATAATTCATTATATAGATAAATTTGGCAACATAACTTTTCTATGTTGTCTTTTTCTCTCTCTAAAGATTTACTTGATGAATTGTTGCTTATTTTGTTGCCAATGATGTGTCTAACTTTTACTACCGATAGATGAAAAAATATCCAAGACTTTTAGCCTTTAGTTACAGTTTGGGGCCATTTCTGATCATAGTTACCCACTTGGGAGCATTCCTTCCTTTCTTCACAGGACTCTCATGGAGGAGCATTCTTTGGGCAATTGCGCTTTATGTTATGAGGATGATGAGTATTACAGCCATCTACCATCGGCTGCTTATTCATAAATCTTATCAAGCACCAGCGATTATCAAATGGGTCGGCAGCATTATTGCCTGTTCTTCAGGACAAATGGGTCCTAACTGGTGGAAAGGTCATCATATTCACGGACACCACAATCACTCCGATCAACCAGACGATAGCCACTCTCCCCATACACCATTTAAAGGTATCAAAGGCTTCCTTTGGTCACAATGTGGATGGCTTTTGTCTCGAAACTTTTTTCCCCCCAGCCTTCCTGCTGATTTGGAAGCAGACTGGGTACTCAAAACCATAGACCGGTTACACTTTATTCCCCTGATTCTATTAGGCGCAATTTCTTTCTGGATGGGTGGACTGGAGTTTTTCGGTGCTTTCTGCTTGAGTACAATGATACTTTTTCATTGTGTCGCCTTTGTCAATTCTCTTTCTCATATATTTGGAGAACAACCCTTTGTCAGCAATGATTATAGTCGAAATAACTGGTTAGTGGCACTGCTTACCTTTGGTGAAGGGTGGCACAATATGCACCACGCATTTCAGTGGTCAGCCCGTCATGGTTTCTCTGTTAAAGAAGGCAAAATTGTCTATTTGATAGATCCCACATATCAATTTATCCGACTGCTGGAAAGACTACACTTAAGTTCTAATTTGAAACTACCCACCGAATCAGAACTTCTGCAAGCGGCCAACAGTGTCAATACAGCAAAAAAAATAACGGTTGATGTATTTAGATAATCAATTAGGACTTACGCATTAACAAAAAACATTAAGTAGGTGAACAGAAAAATTTAAAGGTATGTGAAGAAAAGTAAATATGCCTGAAACCCTCTTTCCCCCTGCTCCCTGCCCCCTGCTCCCCTGCCT
>RDYJ01000136.1 GCA_004293145.1 Nostocales cyanobacterium
TTCTTTCTTCGCTTCCTTCGTGTCTTCGTGGTTCATTTCTTATCTAAATTTAGCGCATCTATGGCTACGCCACGCTACGCTATCATACAGAATTGGTATGATTTGTAGGAACAGTCAAAACGTAGACTTTCATGAAATACTAGGTTCAAGTCTTATTGTTAACAGCAAATGAAACAGCTAAAGTCCCGTTCTCAAGATTTACGCAGCTTATTTGAGAAAAATATTACCATCGAATATGTAGCTGAACCTCTAAAAGCTGTCAAAGCTGATGCAGACATCACAAAAATAATACATTTAATGGAGTTACAGGATTTTGATGTAGTCGGGGTGGAAACAGAAGGTACTATCACAGGTTATGTAGAACGTTCCACTTTAATAGAAAGTAAATTTGGGAAATGTAGTGACTATCAACGAGTGTTTCATCCTCAAGAAATAATTGCTATTTCTACACCCTTGATGAAGTTGTTACCGATTCTGCAACAAAAATCACGATTATTTGTATTAGACTGTAATCAAGTCAGTGGCATTATTACCTGTGGTGACTTGCAGAAAGCACCAGTAAGAATGTTGCTATTTGGCTTGGTGACACTCCTAGAAATGAATCTGTTAAGACTGGTGCGGCTTTATTATCCTCAAGATTCATGGCAACAAATCCTCAAACCTGACCGTTTAGAAGCCGCTCAAAAATTATGGCGCGAAAGTCAACAAAGAAATGAAGCTACAGATTTATTAGATTATCTGCAATTTTGTGATAAGCGAGAATTGGTATTAAATCAAGCTGAACTGTTTGATCAATTGGGGTTAAAGTCAAAACGCTCTGGTGAACGCTTTTTTAAATCTGCTGAACATTTGCGAAACCGTTTAGCACACGCTCAAAATCTAGTTACAGGTTCTTCTTGGCAAGAGTTGATTTCTTTAGCTGAAGCAATGGAAGATTTATTAATTCATTGTGAAGATATTGAACATTAACAGATTCAGACATTAGCAAATATTTTCTAATGCCAGTATACTTAAAATAAAGCACCATGAAAAATCAATAATTTATACGGTAAATATGTCTAAGCCATTACCATCATCAAGCGATTTAACACAACTGCCTACAGAAGCAGAAATAGAAAAAAAACTGATGCAAGATGTTCATCTTTTGTTAGTAAATTTGATGTGCAGAGAGGAAGTAACAGTTAAGTTGATTTTGAATTGTCTTTATGATGCCGGGGCGACTAATTTGATTAACCAAAAGTTTCAGTCTCAGAGTCTCAATAAAATTCTGAAATTGATGGCAAAAATGTCTAAACCTGCATTTAAAATGATTGCTTGGCAATGGTTAAAGCAGAATTGTCCTCAATTAATTACTGATTGGTTAAGGAGTAAAATTGAGTTCAAGAGAGTAGAAACACCACAAGTAGAAGTAGTAGTAGAAACACCAAATGCTCAGTTAAACTCTATTTCTCCGGCTCAATATCAGATTTATGAAGTCAAAAAACTTCGCTCCCAAATTAAATTTTTGCTTAGTATGTTAGTGGGTGTGGTTACTGTGTTAACTGGCAGCTTTGTTTGGGCTGGTTATTTACTAGAAAGATCACATTCACAAGTCATCGAAGAATTGCGAACTCAAGTAAAAACTTTAGAAGCTAGCGTTGATAAGCATTAATTAACTTGTTACTGCTTTAAGTTAATGCTGATGTTTATTCCATTCAAATGTTTATTGGTCTGAAGAACCTGATCTATGCCAGGTTATTTTTCCTTGTGTTGTATCAAGCAGTTTTTGCTCAACTACATCAGGTAACTGATCCCAGGATAAATTTTCACATTGTAGCAAAGCTTTCAGTCTTTCCAAGGCATCCACAGATGAGCCGTCTTCTTCAATATTGAGAGGATCATGAATACGCAGTGGATCTCTTTGTACAGCCACAATTCCTTGACCCACGGACAGGACTACTTTTTGAGACAACTCTGTTTTTCCATGATGCCATTGCTTTTGCCAGCCTCTTTTACTAGCGGTATGCACTTGAATGAGATACACAATTAACAACAAAAATCCATACACTAAAAGACTTTCCACTCTGTTAAGAGTTAATAGTTCCCTGCTATAGCGCAATGTGGCTTTAGACATTGATATAACTTAGACACCAAAAAGCTGTTAACCCTGTCACCTGCTATATCTTGAACAGTTTCCAATAGCTATATAACCCAACAGCCAGACTGTATCGGTTTCTAGACTTACGGTAGCGGTCAGCAGACTACTTACTGCTGACTGCTATAAAAGTTACTTATCACAATTTCTGACCGGCATAGATGGAGCGAACCTCACCATTACGGCGAATAATCGCCTCACCATTACTCACCTCTACTAGCATCCAACCACTAGCGCCAATATTTTCTCCCAAGTTAATCCGGCGAGTCACACCATCAATTTTAAACAAAGCCGCAGATTTGTTACCTAATTCCAGCAATCCTTCTAATTCTGCTGAATAGGCAGGTAAATACACCTGCTGGGTGGTAGTTGGTGCAGTTGCAGTGGCAGCTGGCAGTTTTGGCGGCGCTACACGGGGTAACTTAGCTGTAGCTGTCTGGTTTGCAGTTGCTGGTGAGATTTTTTCTGGTGCGGGCTTGGTTGCTGCTGGCACATTTTTCGGGTTATCTTTGACAAACTCCGGTGGTGATACCTGGACTGGCATGGGTGCAACCTCTGGTAATGGGCGGATTGGTGGAGGTGCTTGATAAACGGGGATATATATCCGCTCTACAACATTTGTTGTGTTGCGACTGGGCGCAGGTGCGGTGTTGTTAGCCGCCACTGGTGGGGGTAGAGTGCCAACAGGTTGGTTACTAGGTAAACCCAAAGAGTTGCTTTGGTTGAGATTAGCATCGCGCCATCCCGCTTTATTCGATGTTTTCTCATTGCTAGATCCTTGTTGGTCTATGACGGCCAAGGCTTCTAGCATATAATTAACTAAATCTGCCTGGGGATCTGGTTGTACCAATACAGGTGATGGTAGCTGATCTAGGGGCTGTGTCTGGGGTGTGAATTTGGCGGTGAGATTAGTGACTAATCCCGGCTCTGCTAGATAGATGGTAGCAACCATTGCCACGCTTAAGGTTGATCCGAGAATGAGCAGGTTGCCCAAACCACTGCTATTTTTCTCATTCCTTTTCCTAATTGCAGTCACAGAGGGAGGATTGAATACCAGTGTACTCGTTTGCTGCATTTGGATGGGTGAAATCGCTTTAGCCGCTCGGTGTACTGTCTGTGGCAAAACTACTTCTTGCATCTTCACCGCTACTGCTTGCTTCTGTACGTACTCTGCTCTGACAGTTTTGGGAGGGCGTTTTCTACCGCCATCCAAAATGTAGTCGATATCGGTGAAGAGATCATCTATCAAGCCTTCAGCGTAAGTCTCTATCGACAGGGCTTCGTTGGGGATTAAGTCCTCTATTGCTTCGGAAATAATTAGATGGGTGCTGGCTTCTGGTATCATAGACATCTTCTTTGTGGCTGCTAGTACGGGGAAAGGACACCCCTGTGGCCGGGAAATCGTATTTTGTAATCACACCGCTGATCACTCATCTCAGAGGAGGTTGATTGATTTAGCAATTGATTTAGCGATGGTATTAAATTCTACCCTGATTTGGAAATGATTAATAATTGAACTTCAAAAATCGATGTAATCCATCATACTGATCCCCCACTTTATACTATACTCATGGTCAATGAGTTTTTATCTCCCCTAACAGCGAAAACTCAGCCTGCTCCTTGGTTTTACGGATTTCTAAATAAATTAGCAGAGCATTTATATCCGCAGGATTTACGCCGCCAATCCGGGCGGCTTGCCCAATTGTCAAGGGTTTGACTTTGTTCAGCTTTTCTCTAGCTTCCTTGGAAAGGGTATCAATTGCTGCATAATCTAAATTAGCTGGTAGGGTGCGGTTTGCCTGACGAGCAATTTGCTCAATTTGATTTTGTTGTCTTGCTAGATAGCCAGAATATTTGATATCTATTTCAGCACCTTCTTTTTCCGCTTGCTTAAGGCTGGTGTTACCTAATGCGTATCTTTCCAAATCGACATAGTGTATTCCTGGCCGACGCAACAAGTCAGCGAGGGTAATTGAGCCTTTGATTGTTTGTTGAGTATATTGAGCGATCGCTTTACCAATTTCCTCATGTTCTTTTATTCTAGTGGAATGCAGACGTTCTTTTTCAGCGATAATCTGCTCTTGTTTGTTAGTAAACAAATTCCAACGTCTGTCATCAATTAAACCAATTTCCCGCCCCAATGGTGTCATCCGTTGATCAGCATTATCTGAACGCAGCAATAAACGATACTCTGACCTACTCGTAAGCATCCGGTAAGGTTCACGCAAATCTTTGGTACACAGGTCATCCATTAATGTACCAATGTAACTTTGCTCACGGGGAAAAATAATCATTTCCTCACCCCGCACATATCGCGCTGCATTAATACCCGCTACCAAACCTTGAGCAGCAGCTTCTTCATAACCAGTTGTGCCGTTAATTTGTCCCGCACAGAATAACCCCTCAACTTTCTTAGTCATCAATGTGGGATAACACTGGGTCGCAGGTAAATAATCATACTCTACCGCATAAGCCGGACGCAACATAAAGCAGTTTTCCAAACCAGGAAGACTCCGTAACATCAGCAATTGCAGATTTTCTGGTAAACCAGTGGAAAAACCTTGAATGTATAATTCTGGTATATCCCGTCCTTCTGGTTCAATGAAGATTTGATGACTTTCTTTATCTACAAAGCGGACTATCTTATCTTCAATACTGGGACAATAACGAGGTCCTTTTGCTTCTACCCAACCACCATACACAGGGGATAGGTACAAGTTTTCTTGAATTAACCGATGGGTTTCTTTAGTAGTCCTGGTCATGTGACAAGGAATTTGTTCCCGTTCTACCCACGCTTCGGGGTCAAAACTAAACCAGCGGACTTCCTTATCTCCCGGTTGAATTTCCATTTTACTGTAATCGACAGACCGCTTATCTACCCGTGCAGGTGTGCCGGTTTTTAATCTTCCCGTTTCAAAACCCAAGCGGTTGAGAGTTTCCGTTAAACCAACTGCTGCAAATTCCCCCGCTCGTCCAGCGTCCATTGATTTGTTACCTACCCAAATCTTACCACCTAAAAATGTACCTGTGGTTAAAATTACGGTTTTGCATTCAAAAGCTACGCCAAAATAAGTTTCAACGCCTATTATTTCATCATTAGCGCCTAAGACTAAATCTGTCACCATACTTTCCCGAATTGTCAAATTTTCTTGATTTTCGACAATTCCTTTCATTACTGCTGCATATTCGCGTTTATCAGTTTGCGCCCGTAATGCCCAAACTGCTGGACCTCGTGAAGAGTTGAGGATGCGTTTTTGTAGATAGGTGCGATCGGCAACTTTACCAATTTCTCCACCTAAAGCATCTACTTCATGGGTTAATTGAGATTTTGCTGGTCCACCGACTGCGGGGTTACAAGGTTGCCAAGCGATTTTATCAAGGTTAAGGGTTAATAGCAGAGTCCGACAACCGAGGCGGGCAGTAGCTAAAGCTGCTTCGCAACCGGCGTGACCTGCACCGACGACAATTACATCATAAGCGTCTTGGAATTCTACGGAATTGTGCATGGTCATAAGTAGTTAGGAATTTAAATTAAAAGTTAAAAAAGCTAGTTACTGTGGGTATTTTAGCGTATATTTCAGAGGTTGTAGGAGTTAACTGTCTGAATCAGGATTTCCAGGATTTAAGGATTTACAGGATGTTGAAGATTGTTTATTAATTATAAATGTGGTTTTAACCACAGTTAGGACATGAAGATTTACAATGTTGCTGAAATTACAATATCTGCATTGGCGACATTTTGATCTCTATTTTTTTGTTTAATGCTGCGGCAATTCTAGCTAACATAGATAAAGAATGTCCTTCATAGTCAGCATCTTCTAATCTAGCAATAACTGACTGAGTAGTACCAACTAAATCTGCCAGTTGTTGCTGGGTTAACCCTGCTTGTTTACGTGCATCATAGATAATTTGAGATACTTGAGCATTTAAAGATGATTCTCTCACCATCTCTTGTAATTCTGGATCTGCTTTCATCATTTTATTAATGATTTTCAGTGCATCATTTGTTTTCTTCATCTGTTTCTTCCTCTGATTCAAGATAAGTATGTATTTCTGAATTAATGATAAATAAATTTTTGTATTTTAATGCTAAGTCAATATCTTGATCTGGGACTTCATTATTTTCTTTAATCATCGCATGAGCTAAAATCACCACGTTTTGACCGTGGAAAAAATATAAAATTCTATATTGTACTTTCAGGTGCTTTGCTCTAATTTCATAAATACCATCACGGAGAAAATCTGCTGCGGGTCTTCTGAGTTCAAAACCATATTCGGCCAACTGCTGAATTCTAGCGATGCAGTTAGCATATCCTTTTTTATCTTGTTTGAGTAATTTTTTTAGCCATTTTAAAACGGGAACTTCTCCTTTATCATCTTGAAAGAAAATAATCCGTGTTTCTGGCATCGTTTGGGATAGATTTACGCATACTATTAATCATATCGCATTTTTGCGATATTGTATAGAAAACGTTGTGAATATCCCTTTTCTTTGGAAAAGAGTCATATTTTTGATTGTAAAGGTTTTCTATTCATAATCAGGATTTCCAGGATTAAAGGATTTACAAGATGTTTGTTTGTGTTATGATTTTTTTGTCGGAATTCTGATTCTGACGTTCTCAAGTGGCAAAAAAAATTCAAAAAAAATTCAAAAATCAAAAAAAAATTCGTTTTTTGGGGTCTAACCCCGTTGACTTATTTATCTAGAACTGATATTCTTATAATGGGAATATGTGCTTCGATAAAAATTTTACTCACACTCCATTATATTAATATGATTATCATACCACATCGACCCCGCAGCAGAACCCTGAAAAATCAAATTTTTTTAAAGAAAACCTTATTAAAAGAACAATTTACTATAACTTCTGCTTATAAAAGCTGCTCGGACAAGTTGGCTTTTGCATACATATTAAAATCGTAACGATTTAGACAGGTACACGGTATTTCAACAGCGCCATAACTTCACGTGCAGTGTGGTATACCTTATCATACCCTCTATTCATAAGATCACAATTTTTTATTTTTTGTGTATATATTGTTTAGTTTAGAAATTTGGTTGTTAGGAAATTGCAAAATCCATACAACAACCATTCATACAATTTTGTAATATGATTAAATTGCAGTTATCCTAATAATTGATTTTTCAATGAAACGCAATTCTAAACTAAAACGCCGCTTCAAGAAAATAACTTTTATTACCATCATTATTTTCCTATTTTTTACCCTAGTTGGTAGCGATGACAACAACTACTATCAGCCATTACAAAATATTGTCATCAGAAATAATATCAATACAACACCATCTATACCCTTTATTCCCAATCAACAATTAGATGAGAAAGAAAAATATTTAACTACAATTAACCATCAAATAGAAAATCCTCCCCAACCTGATAGTTATGAATATATCTTACTGCGTGCTTATGGTGCAGTGTTTATCAATCAACAACCAGAAATTAAATTACCACCAAAGGTCATTTTAGATAATGAACAAGAAACTCAGGATTTCCAGGGAAAGATGCGAGTAAATTTAGTTGAAGGTACTAGCGAATGTTACCTACAAAAAGTAGCCGCAGATGCTTTTAATAAGGCCAGAAGTATTGTCAATATACCATTGAAATCAGGATATTCTGGTGATTGTACTCGGAGTTTCGCTACAAATTTAAGATTTTGGCAAAAATACGCTAACAACCAAACTTTAGAACAAGTAAAACAAGGGAA
Organism: Nostocales cyanobacterium; assembly: GCA_004293145.1. Taxonomy (GTDB): domain Bacteria; phylum Cyanobacteriota; class Cyanobacteriia; order Cyanobacteriales; family Nostocaceae; genus RDYJ01. The sequence goes on from RDYJ01000136.1 coordinate 7,859, forward strand.
AGAAACCAAAATTCTTGGTGTAGTTGCACCACCAGGAACTTCACAACATCTCTGGGGTTTAGCACTTGATTTAAGAGTATCTAGCGTAGCACAAAGACAAGCATTAAACCAAAATGGTTGGTTTCAGACTGTAGAAAATGATGTCCCGCACTGGACTTATCTCGGTTGGAATGAAGAGAGTTTGCGGAAATTTGGTTTACAGGAGAAAATAGTGAGAGATATTACTTATTGGTTGACACCAATTTAAGTAACTATGGCTTGTTGAATAAATGTAGAAAAATGTAGAACCCATATAAATCAAGAGTTACAGACGGGTAAAATAAAAATTACGTACAAAGTTTTTAAAGGATGTACCATCAAAAGTGTACATTTTGAGTTGAATAAATCAGGAAATTTCGGTATCACAGATAGCTAAAACTATTCCTTATTCCCTACCTCAACGAAAAAACTTTTTCAGCAAAACCTAATTAAATGTGATTTAAAATAGAAGATAAAATTTAAACCCACATTCCGCACCCTGAATTGTCACATATCAAAAAAGTCTGACAAGTAGTACATAATAACTAATAATAAATCCAGGATGAAGAAGCTTAATGAGAGGAGGTAGCATTAAGCTGTGCATGGAGTCAGAAAATGGGACTTCGTAACGGGACTGAAAGAAAGAGAAAATACAATAGTCAAAAAAATTAGTTTAGGACTTACGCAAGTATCACACCAAAAATTTGTTGTAGGGCGCGTCAGACTGCATCAAACTTAAATGCAAGGTTTTCAAGTTCCCACGCCACAAAACTCTGCACTTTTTGAAAGTCAAAATGGCTACAACCCATTACCTGTAATGTTTTGATGTTTATTCAGCAAGCCCTACAACAAATTTACTTCTTGGTAAACTTGAGTATGTCTGATAAAGTTTAAGCAGTTTTATGACGCCGCCGTGATCCAACCAGTAAACCTGTTCCAGCGATCGCTAAACCAAATATACTAGCAGGTTCAGGAGTAGTTACACCTTTTAAAGCAACTCCATCATTACCACATTCTTCCCATAAACTAGCTATATAGTTACCTTGAGCAAGTAAAGCTTTATCAAAGGAAAAACCTATTGTTTGAGTACCAGCAGCACCAAAATAACCAAAGTTCAGTCCAGCCGCCGTTAAATCTGTTAAAGTCAGCATATTAATGTTACCAACTTTTGTACCAGAACTGATTACATTAAGAATGGGAGTATTACTACTATTAGGATTACTAGCAACTGTAGAGGGATAATAGTATTCATATACAGCTTGTGCGGTAGCAAAATCAGTTCCTAGAGAATTAGTTTTTTCCCAACCTGCATCATAATACTGTTTCAAACTGTTATAACCATTATTGCTTGAGGTAACGCTAGTTGCTTGCACATTTCTATAAACACCAGTGGTAGGAGCATAAGAATCATTAGTTCCAGCAAAGCGTACTCCAAATAAACTGCTACTATTGCTTGCTGCTTGGAAATTACCACCAGTAAAGTTAAAAAATAAATCGGCCCAGCCAATATTACCATCTGCGGCACCTGAATCTGCTGCTCCAGTTAAAGGCATTCCTCCAGTTATGGCTACTAAAATTTTATCACCAGTTTCTTTGATGGCCATACCTTTGATCTCAAAATTAGCACCACCTGATCCATCATTAAAAGCGTCAATACCATAGTTCCAGCTATTATGTAGTTGTCCTGCTTGTACTTGAGGTGCTGTGAGAGTTAACAAACAAGTAGTAGCGGCCATTCCTAATAACGTTTTTTTCAAGGATTGCATAATTTCTTTCCTGATATTTTAGATAAATCACTTAATTATTCTTCGACTTAATCCTTATAAATTAGCCAAAACCCCACTCTTACTAAAAGCTTGTGTGTATTTTGAGGTGTGTAACATTACAGTCAAGAAATGTTATAAGTGATTATTAGCTTAATGTACTCTTTTATTTATGAAGATTCAATCTGAATTTTAGGTTTTTTCTTAAAGATATGATGAAGATGCTTATGTGTTTCGGGTTTTTGGTAAGTGTAATACTTACAAGAAATTTCCGAACCATTTCAGTATTTGGGGGTTGACTTATTCCAAAAGTAGACAAGCTGAAGCTATTTTTTCTCTCCATATTTATTTTATCTCTATGACAGTTGAGGGTGCGGAATGTGGGTTTCAATAATTACTGTACATCTATATAATAAAACTCTGCATTTTTAGTAACATCATCAAATCCTTGTAAGTAGTCTTTAATTACATATTTAATCTTATCTAATGCTTCCTGTTCCGTATCTCCTACTGTCCAGCATCC
>RDYJ01000137.1 GCA_004293145.1 Nostocales cyanobacterium
ATTGCTCCTAGTTTACCGTATTTTTCATAAAAACAGTGGACACCATGAGTATTAGCTTATTCATAAGTCTTTTGGGTTAAGAATTTATTATGGTTATTGAAAATATAGAATCAATCCTTACTTTGTTGCTTGATATTTGAGAGAAAATATTTCATTTATAGATTACTTGTCAGTGATGAATATTCTAACTCTTGAAAGCCTAAAAATCTTCAATATATGAGAATTTAATTCATTGTTCCCTTACCTTTTCAGTATAATCTTTGGGTCGCACCTGACGAAAAACCTCTAAAGCAAAGTTCCGTAAACTGATAGGTAAATAAGACATCATCAAACCCAAAACAACTTTTTTCTCCCTCCCCAAAACCTGACTTGATGCTTGTAAAACCTTCCTTCCTTCTACAGTATCACCATTTTCAATTAACCTTAAACCTAACACTTGCTGAGTAGCTGCTAATTTTTGCGATCGCAATTTTTCCAACTCTACATCATCAAACTTATAACTATCAATACAAAACACCTTCGCTTTCAAAAAATGCAGATTTTGTTTTAAACTTGTCTGTCCACCATGAAACCGATATTCCATCAAAAACTCAGGTAAAAAATATCCTTGCTTACCAGCACTAGCTAACCTTACCAACAGATCAAAAGCCTCACATCCGTCAGCTTGGGGACGCATAAAATCCACTTCTACTAAACAATTTCGCCGAAATAAAGTAGAACCAACCTGCAAACTTTGATTAATAAAAGTTTCCCGAATTAAATCAGGAATCACCCCTTTTTTTAACTTATCCTTTCCCCATTTTTTAGAATTTTCTAAAGTTGCAGATTCAATTCTTTCACTATTTTGATTAATAATCCAATGATTTGTACAAACAAAATCTACACTCGGTTCTGCATCTAAAACCGCCACAGTTTTCTCTAAAAATTCAGGAGTAATAGCATCATCATCATCAAATTTAATAAAATAATCTCCTGTAGCAGCTTCAAAACCAGAGCGCATATTCCGACTACGGCCACCATTAACAGCTTGTCTAATATAACGAATCCTGGGATCATCCCACTTACTCACTACTTCATTTGTATTATCTGTAGAACCATCATCACAGATAATTAATTCAAAATCTGTGTAACTTTGATTTAAGACACTACTAACAGCGTAAGGAAGTAAATTGGCTCGATTATAAGTGGGAATACAAACACTAACTTTAGGCATGGGAATAAAAATTGGATAATTGAAAAAATGAACCTTAAAATTTAGTTGCTAAAGTGAGATTTTTATTTAATCATTTGTTGAATTTTTTTCAATGTTTTACTTAATAACCTATTAGTTTGTGTGGCTATACCTGCTTTATTTAATTTTTTTGGTCTTTTTTCTGGTTCTTTGAGAAAGCGATAGTATAAGAACTCATCTCGATAATTAATATTTACATCTTCACCTTGAGATAACCGAGCAAAATCACTATAAGAATAGCTCATATAATGAATGCGGTGAATAGGTTTTAAACCTTCTTTATTGTAAAGGACATTATCAATATTCACAAAGGGATCTGCATTGGCACAGTTACCAGTTCTTTCTTGTCCATTGGGACTAAGAGTAAAATTAAATAGGGGGCGATTCCACCTTAATGTCATATAACTAAACAAAAAGGCATCATCCCACCATCTAGCTACCCATTCAATTTCGTTCTTTTCTATTAACAACTTCTTCAGAAACTCTGATTCCTCCTCTTGGAAAATACCTTTTTTAGCAGCAAAAAAACTAGAGCAATGTAACTTAGGACGTACATCTGCTTCTGTATACAAACCTGAATTTTCTATAATTGATAAATTCAAAGCCGCATTTTCTCTAGATTTTTTATGCTCCCAGTCATCAAATATAAAATCATAATTACTTAATTTATCTAATAGATTATCCAGAGGTTTCATTGCTAAACTATCAGCATCATAAAACACAAACTTTTCAAATTCACCATCAAATCCACACATCTTTCTTAATAAAGGAGTGCGATACCAAATATTACGGGCTGAATTTCCTTGCTTTGCTGCTGGATGCACCCCCCAAACCTCATCAGCAAAATTATCCCATCTTTGAATTGATTCCTGATTTTCAAACAGAGTTACATTTTTTCTTGCTTTGATTTCCCTCCTCACCTTGTCTAATTGATCATTGTAGGGAATAACACACACAGGGATATCTGGGCTAACATTGACTTCAATGCTATTTAACAAAGCAACTAGCTGGTCAAATACCGCATCATTGGCCAGAGTATAAATACCAAAAGATTCCATGTTGAAAATTCCTATATCTGTGTAAGATGACATCAAGGCTTGACCCAAAATCATTTTAGTATATTATGTTATTGCTTGACCCGGTAATATACCAAACTTCATTGTCAGGTTTATGAAAATCCTTATGCTATCTTCAACCTTTCCCTATCCACCAACCAGGGGAGGAACTCAAGTCAGGACATTTAATTTACTCAAGTATCTCCGTCAACATCACAGCATTACCCTAGTAACTCAACGTGAGTCCGATGTCACAAACGAGGAAATAGCAGGTTTACGAGATTGCGTAGATAATTTAGTTGTTTTTGATCGTCCTTCAGATGGAGCAACATCAGCAGGAATACTCAAAAAAGTTCAGAGGTTAGGTACGTTTTTATTCACTGGTACACCACCAAGCGTCCTTAACCGCTACTCAGTGGAAATGCAATCATGGATTGATGATTTTGTCAAGTCAGGAAAATGTGATGTCATTACCTGTGAACATAGTGTCAATGAAATTTACATTCGTCCTGATTTTCCAACTTATGTAAAAACTATAGTTAATATTCATAGTTCTGTTTATGGAACTTGTTTGAATCAGTTAGCAACTGGTACATCAGAAAATCAATTGAGAGATAAAATTAATTTGCCTTTATTACGTCGCTATGAACAAAATTACTGTTCAAAATTCACAAATATTGTAGTTACTACAGCAGAAGATCAACAACAACTACAACAGTTTAACCAAAAGGCGAAAATTGCCGTCATTCCCAATGGTGTAGATTTAGTTACCTTTCCCAACCGTCCTACAGATCCGGGGGGACATCGCATAATTTTCATCGGCGCAATGGATAATTTAGCTAATATTGATGCCGTCTATTTTTTTAGCAATGAAGTATTACCAGAAATTCAAAAACTCTATCCTGATACAACCTTTGATATCGTCGGTTCTCGTCCCGATCCTCAAGTTTTAGCACTTGGGGAAAAACCCGGAATTAATGTAACAGGTCGTGTAACTTCAATGGCAGAATATCTACACAAATCTACTGTTTGCGTAGTGCCAATGCGTACAGGATTTGGTATCAAAAATAAAACCCTGGAAGCAATGGCCGCAGGTATACCCATTGTGGGGAGCGATCGCGGTTTAGAAGGATTAGCTGTGGATGGTATAAACACACCACTACGAGCATTACGAGCAAACCAACCCGGAGAATACATAGCTGCTATTACTCAGCTTTTTGAACAGCCACAACTCAGACATCAACTTTCTATTAACGCTAGAAAACTTATAGAAACTCAGTTTACCTGGGAAATAGCTGGTCAGCTTTATGAGCAAATTTGCTTAGAAAAAAAGTCATTATAGTTACATATTAATAACATCGTTACCACAATCACAGGAGTCAACATCAATGAGCAATTACATTCACTGTCCTCGTAATAGCGTCACACCTCACTCAAAAAGCGTGCCAATAATAGAAAAAGCTAAATTATGCGATTTTTGTTGGTCTGAATACTGCTTCTGTTGGTCTGAATACTGTATGAATGAGTGGTATGAAATGCAAACACAGCATGATCACCAAAAGGTTAACAAAAAATTAGGCAATCGCCAACCTCAAAATTAAGCCATTCAATGCCTTAATATAACTACAATAGAAGTTATAGCAGGTGACAGGATGAAAATTATTTTGGTATCTAGGTTCTATCATCCGTTGATGTCCTAATACCATTTCTGGATAAGATGCGCGTTATTTTTCCGGTTAAAAGACGTTGCGGGGGAACGTCTCTACCAAATTTATTTGGCGCAACCTCACATAGAAATTGGTATAACCTCCTTGTCTGTTGCTATATCTTCAACTTCTTGACATTAGTTAATAGTTTTTTATGCGGTCAACTCAACGTGAATGTATAAATTTTTGGCGATAGAAACAATTATTTTTATTGAACCTTGATTATAAAATTCATATATTTATACACAACTTAATATGAATATCAGTAGTTTTTAGCTTAAACTAAAACAAACTTCATCAATTAACATAGTTAGGGTTTGCTAAAAAGTTCTCTAAATTATCTAAATTATTAGTGCAGTTTCCAACTTAATCTCTGCAACCTAAATATAGGACTTCCCAGTGAATATCGAAATATTTTATCAACGCACACAAGTACTAAATCACCGTTTAACAGATTTATACCAGACTGCTAGTGTGCTACCTTGGATTCCCTCAGAGTTACTGCCACAAGCATTTAAAGAACTGTACACAACCTCAAAAATGGTGCAATTAGCAGCTGAGGAAATGTACCAACAAAACGAAGAACTCATCCAAAGCCGCAACTTGCTGGAAACACAACGCCAACACTACCAAGAATTATTTGAGTTTGCACCAGTAGCCTATTTAATAACCGATCAACAAGGTATCATCAAAGAAGCTAACCGGGCGGCATCACTGTTACTTAACATTGCCCAAAATTTTCTAATTGGTAAACCCATAATTATCTTCATTCCCCAAGAACAAAAGGAAGCATTTTATAGCGAACTTATCCATATATCTCAATCTCAGCAAATTCAAGAAATATTATTACCATTAAAGCCACGTCATAGCAATAAATTTGATGCCTGTTTGACAGTCCAATCTCTACCTCACAATCAAGAACAACCTCAGACTTTACACTGGGTAATCCGCCAAATTCATGCCCATCAGCGCCTAGAATCAACAACCTTGCTAACAGATAAAGACTTAATTGCACATCGCCCCATACATAAACATTCCCAAGGAGAAACAATTTCCCTCAACCCACTATTAATTTACTATGTTAATAAAGGATTAGTTAAACTTAGTACATTTCGTGAAACCGGAGAAGAAGTGCTGACAGGGTTAGCAACATCAGGAATGGTTTTCAGTTCTAGTATGACAGATATAGCCATTTACCAAGCCACAGCCCTTGCAGATGTAGAATTAGTACCCATTTATCTATCAGAAACTACAACAGAGTTCCCTCACCTTAATGACTTCTTACTCCCTAAAATGCAACAGCGATTAAAACAGACAGAAGCTTTTTTATTGATTGCGACTAAGCACAAAGTGCAAGAACGATTACACTATTTATTAAACTTGTTAAAACAGCAAATTGGGGAATCAGTACCAGAGGGAACACGCTTGACTTTTCGCCTCACTCACGAAGACATTGCCAGCGCCTGTGGCACCACCAGAGTCACAATTACCCGCCTCATGGGTAAATTAAAACAAGAAGGTATCATTAGTTTTGATCAGAAAAAACATATTATTTGCAAAGATTCACCTTGACAATTCCTCGTGCCTAAAGGCATCAGGATTCTTCCTTCATCTAGCATCCCCTCTAAAACCAGTGCCTTTAGATGGTCTTACACGCTGTCCAGAAGAAGAAGTGAGATGCCCTCCCGCCAAAATTCGTAATACCGTTTCTTGATGAGGCTGCGCTAAATTTCTTTATCTCTTTCTTTGTGTTCTTTGCGTCCTTTGCGGTATGCCTATAGCACGCTACGCGAACGTTATATAATTCGGCGCATCTATGGCTACGCCACGCTACGCTATCATACACAATTGGTATAAGCCTTCATCTTTAGATATTAGACATCTGGGACAATTATCGTAGGGACAATTCATGAATTGTCCCTACAAGGGTTTCAGGTTATGCACATTTAATTACCACCAGATGTCTATTGATAGCCGCATTCATATCCCGGTCATGTATCTTTTTGCAATTAGGGCATTGCCAGCTACGAATATCTAACCTCAAATTATCTACCTGATGCCAACAGTTGTGTTGACGACTTAGTAACATTTGTTTTCTAGCTAGCCTGACTTCATCATTTTAAATGCCGAATAGCTTAGTAAAGAATTACGCCGACATTATTATTGTAAGCCTTGGTTTCTTCCTGAGTTTTGCCCGTCTCCGTACTTGCAGAAGGGTTAACACCTGTAACATTAGGAAAACCATTATTTAAAATCTTAGGCATTTTACCTAAATCCATCAAATTAGATTGTCCACCAGCGAAAACCTGTTGTTCCACACTTGACAAATCAATCAGCGCCTGGGATTTAATCATTTGCTTGCACATAAATTATCACCTCACTTACTTAGGGCTGGCTTTAAAAGTTTCTGGCTGTAACTTTAGGCACTTATTTATCCCCCCTAACCCCCCTTAACAAGGGGGGAACTGGAATCAAAGTCCCCCTTTCCAAGGGGAGCCAGTGCGGTCTTGGGGGTTTCCCCCATGAGCAACTGGCGTGGATTTAGGGGGATCTAAAAGTTTTTGATACATTACTAAGGACTTTTAAAACATCCTCTTAGGGCTTGCTGAAAAAAACTCAACTCCTTACAAATCAATAAATTGAGGTTTATTCAAGGTTGAAAAAATCCAAAAAATAAGGCTTATGAGCATAAAAAATCACCCACTTTTTAAAGTTTTCAATGATTCTGAAAACTTCTTAACTTCTCCTCCTCACTCCCCTAATTAAAAAGGACTAAAATAAATGGTCTCAGCCTTCAACTTTAATGATTTTTGATGATTAATTCATTCATCCCAGGAGATAAATTAAACTCCATCAAATGAATTAGTACCAAGAGACTCCAACTAAACAGGTGATGGTAGGGGTATAGTGATGGTAATACTATTTTTGGGTGTAGGAGCAGTTCTGGTAGAGGGATCAAGCGGTGCTAAACGCGGTAATTTTGTAGCAGGTAAATTAGGAAAAAAGGGAATTAAATCAGGATTATTATAGGCTGTGGAAGATGGAATACTGGTTGTATTAGCTGTTATTGGCGTAGTGCTAAGGCTGTCTTCCCCTGTGGTTTCAGGAGTAGTAATAGCCCCACCACATATTTGTTCAGCTATATCATCATCAATTTCGCTGACGAAAGTAACAATTTTTAAGTATTTTTTTTTACTGGCTAACATTTTTTCACCTATTTTGATCAGGCACATTGCCAGAATATATAAAATAAATCCTATTTATAATGACCCTTGAGGCGTAATTCTCAGAACAATTAGAATTTTATCCAGCAGAAGTCAAAAGTCAACCGTCATTACTAAAACCCGTTTGATGCTTAATGTTTGATTTCAAGCTATGGGTATACATTAGCTATCGGTAAGCATTACACCATCCCAAATCCCAAATCCCAAACCCAAAATGATCAATAGGAATAGGGGCGCTCCTCAACGCCCCATCTATGCAATCAAATCAGCCGTGAGCCAAATAATCCGAGGTTTTGGCAATTTGGCAGACAAAATTTTTCCGTTACCGTTTTAATGGAAATATCAACAAAAAGAACGGGATAGTTAAGAAATATTCCGGGGGAAGGATTGCAGCCTACCCTCAGAACTTATACCCGCTTGCCAGTTGTTGATGAAGCACTGTACAACGCCCCTATATGTTGTATCAGAATGTTAACTTTGTCGCCGCTTCACTACAACTGGCTAAATATCTCACAGGATACATATAAATCTTTTAGAAGTTGTTCCATTTTTCGATTGGATATTTTTTGATTTCGCATAAGCATTTTTAACCAAACATTGATTGCTTCTTAACTTTTAATCACGCAGCATTTGGGAAATAATTTTGTCTGCTTGTAATCTCTGATAAGTTAAGCGGATAATGTTTGCTGCATCAAATAAACCACGAACATAACAAGCAAAACCCAAAGCATCCAACAACATCAAAGTAGTAACACCTTCTTTAGCCAGGGACAAGACAAACTCTGTCACCCCAGGCGCACTTGTATCTACTGGCATTGTTGCCAACAGGAAATTTAGACAATCAGCTGATACGATTGTTCCTTCTAATTCTTTGCTATCCGTCGCTAGACGAACGATACCCACCATAAGTTGATTTGGTGTCATTCCTTCTTCCATCAGAAGGACAAATAAAGATGCCAGACTATCTGGAGTGTGTTTATCGAGTTTGATATTCATCGTGTTTACATATTTACGTGTAACAATAAACTCAAAATTTTTTGTAAATCCGGAAAAATTCAGCCAATTTTTTTTACTCTCTAGAGGTGAAAGTCTAGTCACCAAACCAGCCATAATTGCTAAGTGAAGGAGAGTTAAGAATATATCCAGTAGATGACAAAGTTATCTGTAGTGAATGTCCTAACAACCTTAGTGGTTGCTATACTTAAATATTCATTTGAGAGTTTCCAAAAGCTTAGAAACCTACTCTGTACACCCTAGACCTAGTTTTCGGCAACAACTCTCTGATTGACTAATACAAGATATTACAAGTTCCAAAAATGATAAAATCCACTGACAAATCGATGCACCACAAGAGTTTTACTACTGACTGCTGCGACAGTTTCCGAATTTTAAACCACAAGGCAACATCTCGGCTGTGATCTGAGTCTCATACCCCAGCTTTTACTATATTTTTACTCCTATCAGGGAATTTCTGAGGTGCAATGTGGGTCAACGGATAAAATCAGGGCTGTTTGCAGTTATATTTATCCTGAGTGTGGTAGCTGTGGTCATGCGATCGTCACCGTTACAAGCTCAAACTAATCTTTCTCCCCAACCAACATCAGAATTAAGGGGAGTGTGGTTAACAAATATTGATAGTGATGTTTTATTTGATCGCGATCGCTTGCGAACATCCTTACAAACTCTACATAATTTAAACTTCAATACCGTCTATCCAACGGTATGGAACTGGGGTTATACACTCTATCCTAGCAAAGTAGCAGCTAGAGTAATTGGTAAATCCTTAGATCCCACTCCGGGATTACAAGGACGAGACATACTTCAAGAAATAGTTACACAGGGACATCAAAAAGGTTTAACCGTAATTCCCTGGTTTGAATTTGGCTTGATGGCTCCTGCTGATTCACTCCTAGCCAAAAATCGCCCCCAATGGCTTACCAGTCGCAGCGATGGCAGTAAAATTGTTAAAGAAGGTACACATAATCGCGTGTGGCTGAGTCCTTTTCGTCCAGATGTACAAGAATTTATCCAAGATTTAATTGTAGAAATCGTCAAAAACTACGATATTGACGGGATTCAATTTGATGACCATTTCGGCTTACCATCAGAACTTGGTTATGATGCCTACACAGTAGCACTCTACAAAAAAGAACACCGTGGTAAAGCACCATCTAAAAACCCCAAAGATCCAGAATGGGTGCGCTGGAGAGCCAACAAAATCACCGACTTCATGAAACGGGTTTTTACAGCTATTAAAGCCAATAAAAGGAATTGTATAGTTTCCGTTGCTCCCAATCCCCAACGTTTTTCTTATGAATACTTTTTAGCAGACTGGCAGAAATGGGAACGGATGGGATTAGTAGAAGACTTGGTTTTACAGATATATCGTAATGACTTGAATGTGTTTATCAGCGAATTAGAATACCCAGAAGTGAAAGCAGCACGTCAACATATACCTGTGAGTATTGGCATTTTGAGCGGGTTAAAAAATCGCTCAGTCCCCATGCAGCAGATCAAGACTCAAGTCCAAAAAGTGCGCGATGCCGGAGGCAAGCGAAGCTATCGCCAATTTGCCGGAGTTTCCTTCTTCTTCTACGAAACCCTGTGGAACATCAGCCCAGAAAAAGCCTTAGAACGTCAAGCCGGTTTCCAAGAAATCTTTCCCACACCAGCAACTTATCCTAGTTTACTGGCAGGATGGAAAGGTTAGGAGATGGAGAGATGTCAAAAGAAGCAGGGGAGCAGGGAGCGGGGCGCAGGGGGGAGAGACTGGGACAAAGCTTGTACCCCGCCCCAGCCGAGCGCCCTTCCAGGGCGGGGCT
>RDYJ01000038.1 GCA_004293145.1 Nostocales cyanobacterium
ATAAGGTGTACTGAGTTTGTTCAAAAATCAAATAGGAGTCCTATATAATCACCCGATTCCTGATTGATTGAAACTGATATTCTTCGCCACTGGTTGTCCGTCACAATCTGGGTAAATGACTTCTGGCAGGGTTGGGGCTGAGATTTGCTCCCACCATAACTCTATCCTCAGCAAGATTTTGGTAATAATAGTATTCATCTTTTTAGCTAAACAGATGATTTTTACCCGGCTTCTGGCATATCTGGAATAAAAATAGTATTATTAAGAACTGTTTTACAGTGCAACTTTCCCCCAGCCTGTCAATATGTCAGAAAACCTAGCAGTTTCTTTAAATGATCGTCTTCCTTACCCCCACAACAGCCAGAATACTATTCGCATTCGGGGAGCTAGGCAGCATAATCTGAAAAATATTGATTTGGAATTACCCCGCGACCAGTTGATTGTCTTTACTGGCGTTTCTGGTTCGGGTAAGTCTTCTTTGGCCTTTGACACCATCTTTGCTGAAGGTCAACGGCGTTATGTGGAATCTCTGAGCGCCTATGCTCGGCAATTTTTGGGACAGTTGGATAAACCCGATGTGGAAGCAATTGAAGGTTTAAGTCCTGCCATTTCCATTGACCAAAAATCTACTTCCCATAACCCCCGTTCTACTGTGGGGACGGTAACGGAAATTTATGATTATCTGCGGTTGTTATATGGCCGCGCTGGTGAACCCCATTGTCCGATGTGCGATCGCTCAATTGCACCCCAAACCATTGACGAAATGTGCGATCGCATCTTAGCACTTCCCGACCGTACCCGCTTCCAAATTCTCGCACCTGTCGTTCGGGGGAAAAAGGGAACTCACCGCAAACTAATTTCTAGTTTAGCAGCCCAAGGATTTGTCCGCGTCAGGGTCAATGGAGAGGTTTTAGAACTGTCAGATTCCATTGAACTTGATAAAAATATTACACATAATATAGAACTGGTTATTGACAGATTAGTTAAAAAAGAAGGTATTCAGGAGCGTTTAGTCGATTCTCTCACCACCTGCCTTAAGCAATCTCACGGTATTGCTTTAATTGAGGTACTAAATGATACATCCAACAAGGTATCGCAGGAGCGACCACATAGTAAGTATATAAGAAATGCGGGGGAAAGTCAAGGTATTTCTGCACAAGAATTACCCTCAGAAATGGTGTTTTCAGAAAACTTTGCTTGTCCAGAACATGGGGCAGTAATGGAAGAATTATCACCACGTTTATTTTCTTTTAACTCACCTTATGGCGCTTGTCCCCATTGTCATGGGATTGGCACATTAAGAAGATTTGCCCCAGAATTGGTAGTACCTAGCCCAGAAGCGCCCATGTATGCGGCGATCGCTCCTTGGTCAGAAAAGGAAAATTCCTATTATTTAGAATTGCTGTATAGCTTGGGACAGACCTATGGATTTGAATTACAGACCCAGTGGGGGAAATTGACACCAGAACAGCAGCAGATAGTTTTGTATGGGGAAGAAAAACCCGCAGAAGAGAAAAAGCAAAGTTTTAAAGGTGTAATCCCCATTTTACAAAGACAATATGAAGGGGGAACAGAATTAGTTAAACAGAAATTAGAAGAATATTTAATTGATCAACCTTGTGAAGTTTGTGGAGGCAAAAGATTAAAACCCGAAGCCTTAGCCGTGAAATTAGGACAATATGGAATTTTAGATTTAACCAGCGTTTCTATTCGGGAATGTCGGCAGCGGATAGAAAATTTAAAATTGAGCGATCGCCAGACCCAAATTGCTGATTTAGTCCTCCGAGAAATTAAAGCCAGACTACAATTTTTATTAGATGTAGGCTTAGATTACCTCACCTTAGATCGTCCTGCCATGACATTATCAGGAGGAGAAGCCCAACGAATTAGACTAGCAACACAAATTGGTTCTGGACTAACAGGAGTTCTCTATGTTTTAGACGAACCCAGCATAGGTTTACATCAAAGAGATAACGGCAGATTGTTAAAAACCCTAACCAAATTACGCGACTTAGGCAACACATTAATAGTCGTCGAACATGACGAAGAAACCATCCGCGCAGCTAACTATATAGTTGATATTGGACCCGGTGCAGGAATTCATGGGGGAAACATTATTTCTCAAGGCAGTTTAGAGAATTTATTAAACGCCGAAGCTTCTTTAACCGGTGCTTACCTCTCAGGTAGAAGAATCATCAATACCCCAGCAACTAGAAGAGAAGGAAATGGCAGAACTTTAACAATTAGAAATGCCCATCGCAACAACTTACAAAATATAGATGTAGAAATTCCTTTAGGAAAACTTGTAGCTGTGACCGGTGTTTCTGGTTCAGGAAAATCTACCTTAATCAATGAACTACTTTATCCAGCCTTACAACATCATCTTTTAAAAAGAGTTCCTTTCCCCAAAGATATTGATGAAATCAAAGGTTTAAACTGCGTTGACAAAGCCATTGTCATCGACCAATCACCAATTGGCAGAACACCCAGATCCAACCCCGCAACTTACACCGGCGTTTTCGATATTATTAGAGATGTATTTTCCCAAACCATCGAAGCCAAAACCAGAGGATATAAACCCGGACAATTTTCTTTTAACGTCAAAGGTGGCAGATGTGAAGCTTGTAGCGGACAAGGTGTAAACGTCATTGAAATGAACTTTCTACCAGACGTTTATGTCCAGTGTGAAATTTGCAAAGGTGCGAGATATAACCGGGAAACCTTACAAGTTAAATACAAAGATAAATCAATTTCCGACGTTCTCAACATGACCGTTGAAGAAGCATTAGGATTTTGTGAAAATATCCCCAAAGCAGTCACCAGATTACAAACTTTAGTTGATGTTGGTTTAGGTTATGTGCAGTTAGGACAACCTGCCACAACCCTATCCGGTGGAGAAGCGCAACGGGTGAAATTAGCAACAGAATTATCTCGACGTGCTACAGGGAAAACTTTGTATTTAATTGATGAACCGACAACCGGGTTATCATTTTACGACGTTCACAAATTATTGGATGTTTTACAAAGATTGGTAGATAAAGGAAATTCAATTTTAGTGATTGAACATAACTTAGATGTGATTCGTTGTTCTGATTGGGTGATAGATTTAGGACCAGAAGGAGGAGACAAAGGCGGAGAAATAATTGCTGCCGGAACACCAGAAGAAGTAGCAAAAAATCAACGTTCTTATACTGGACAATATTTAAAGCAAGTGTTGAAACAATATCCAGCAGTTGTCTAAAGACAATCAACAGCAACTATCCCAAAACTCTCTGTAACTCCTCTTCCCTCTGTGTCCTCTGCGTCCTCTGCGGTTCGTTTCTTAAAACTTAATTCCTCACGCAAAGACGCAAAGACGCAAAGGAAGAAATAAAGGTTATAATATCGAAATATTAAAGGAGAAAGATGAATAATGCAAACCATAAAACTAGAATCTTACATTGGTAATGATGGGATGTTACACATACCTTTACCGGAAGTCAAAGATGCGGATGTAGAAGTAATTATCGTTTATCAACAAGTACAGAAACCACAAAAGCGTCAATGGTCTCCAGAATTTCTTAGCACATTTGGAGCTTGGGAAGGAGAAGCATTAGAAAGATCGCCCCAAGAAGAACAATCTGAAAGAGAACCATTTTTATGATTTATCTGTTAGATACAAATACTTGTATTGGTTATATTAACCGTCGCAATACCTCGATCTATCAGCGTATTACTTCTTTATCTCCAGAAGAAGTAGTTATTTGTGATATTGTAAAATTCGAGCTTTATTATGGAGCATATAATAGTTCTCGTACAGAAGAAAACCTAGCAACTCTACAAAAATTTTTTGCAGATTTTGTCAGTTTACCTTTTGATGGTAAAGCTGCTGCTATATGTGGATATATTCGCTCTCAACTCAAAAATCAGGGAACACCCATAGGAGGTTATGATTTACAAATTGCGGCGATCGCTTTAGCTAATAATTTGATATTAGTCACCCACAACACCAGAGAATTTTCACGTATTCCCGAATTAAAATTAGAAGATTGGGAAAACTTCTAATTCCTAACATCCAGAATTTAAGAATATACAGAATATAAACCTGAAAAACTCTTCCTCTGTGTCCTCTGCGTCCTCTGCGGTTCGTTTCTCAAAAATCATCAAAACTCACGCAAAGAATCGTATTTTACTTATAAATACCTGTCAATAGGCTTTAACTAAAAGTGGTCAAAGTTAACAGTATTTAATTTTAGTTAATCAAGTTTAATATTGATAACGTGGCTGTAGAAGCACTTAGCTTCAGATTTATATACAAGCTTATGATTTTGCTAGGTATCAAATTAATCCTGAATTCTATATGACAATAACCGTCTAAGCATTATCAGGATTTATCATTGCTAAAACCCCTACCCTGCAAAGTCAAGCAAGATGAAGATTTTTATCCAAACTTACTAGCAATTGTTTACAATAATCATGAGAATATAGGGTGAAGGTGCGATCGCAAATTGGTAAAAATAATCCTGAAAATCCTTAAATCCTGGACATCCTGATTCTGACAAAAAAATCAATCATTCCCCCTTCCTAAAAAACTGCTGCAAAATCTCCCCCGCTTCTCTATCCCAAGTATCAATATGTTCATAAATTAAACCCTCATCATTCAACTTATAAGTCGAATACCCATTAAAAAATAACCGCGCTTTCCAAGGAACACGCAACACACCCCGCACAGTCCAAGTTGCTAAAATCGTACTTTCATCAGTTTGAGAAACATCATGTAAATCAAAAGCAATATCCGTAAAAAACAACTGACCATGAAAACGCAAAGTCCAAAAAATAATCCGATAATTAAACTTACCCTTAAACTTATTCACCGGGTCACGAAACAAGATATCCTGGGAATAGATATCATAAGAAATATCCTGTGCAAACAACGTCGGTAAATCTTGTTTGAGAACTTCAATAATTTGTTGTGTTTGTAATTTTCTCATACCTTAAAAATCTTCCTTAACCGATTTTCTAACCGCTGTAAAATAGAACTAGACCTGCGATAACTCACATTCACATCTTGTAAATCTGCTAACTTAGGAAACAAAGCCGACTGAGCATAAGGACCCTTTCTTAAAACTTTCGCTAACTGATTATTATTCTCCCGCAAACCTTCATAAAAAAAGCATACTTCCCCATTAATTCCCAACTGACGATGATACTCAATCACCTTTAACAAATAATCTGCACTCATTCTATATTTTCCCAACTTGATTAAAATTCCTGGTGCTAATTTTGGTAACATTGCATTTGTAAACTGTTCATTTATCAACCTATGAAGAATACATTTATAACTTAAAAAATCACGCCGATAAATTTGCGGATGGATAATATCAACAATTCCCCGTTTTAACCAAGTTGGATAATCTTGCAAATATTCCCGCAATCCCCAATCATAAATATTGGGAGACATCGACACTAATAAATTAGGATTTACCGCTTTCACTTCTTGATAAAGTAGTGCTAAAACATCAGTTAAAATATTAGCCCGCCACTGTAACCAATACTTATCCTGATGATTTTGTGGGGGATATTTTTGAAACTGTTGATGATAAAGATTTACAGTTACTTGATCATATCCACCTTCAGATGGTAACGCCGGAAAACGATCATCTCCCTGTACACCATCAACATCATAATTCTTGACCACTTCTAGGAATAAATTTAACAAAAACTCCTGCACCTGAAAATCAAAAGCATTCATCCATTCAAAACCATTCTTTTTTAAGAAATTACCTTGGTAATTATAAGCTGCCCATTCTGGCTTTTGCTTTAATAATATCCCGCCATTGGAGTTATAGGAACTAGCAAAACCATATTCAAACCAAGGAATGATTTTCAACCCCACCCGTCGCGCTTCTTCTACTAACTCTGCTAAAGGATCACGTCCTAAAAAATTTGAATCAATCTCTATTCCAAACATCTTCCACATTGTCGGACTCGGATACAAGGTAACGCCTTGATTCCAAACAACTGGAAACACCACATTAAATCCCGTCACCGCCAAAAATTCCATCGCTTCCGCAATGTTTTTTCTGGACTTGAGAACCTGACTATCAGTTTTAGTCAACCAAACACCGCGTATTTCTGCTTTACTCATTGACACCCTAACTTTTAATAGATGTTTTCCTGAAAAATACTTTGTATAATTGCTTTTAGTAAAAATTACAGAAGTTTTAACCAAATCAAACTTTATGTCTATGATTGAAAATTATGGGACACACGCCTATATAACCACCAACGGCATCAACTTACATTATGTCACCCAAGGGGAAGGACCTTTAATGTTAATGTTGCATGGGTTTCCTGAATTTTGGTACTCATGGCGGCATCAAATACCCGCATTTTCTCAAGATTACCAGGTTGTTGCCCTTGATTTACGCGGTTATAACGATAGCGATAAACCCCAACCGCAATCTGCTTATGTGATGGATGAATTGATCAAAGACATTAAAGGAGTAATTACAGGTTTAGGATATGACAGTTGTATTTTAGTTGGTCATGATTGGGGTGGTGCGATCGCATGGAATTTTGCCTACGCCTACCCAGACATGGTAGCAAAACTAATTATACTCAACCTCCCCCATCCTGCCAAATTTGCTCAAGGTTTAAGCACACCACAACAACTATTACGTAGTTATTATATCTTCTTATTTCAACTTCCGTTGCTTCCTGAACTAATCATACAAAGCTCAGACTATAAAGCTATAGACAAAGCTATTCAAGGTACAGCTTTCAATAAAAACGCCTTCACAAGAGCAGATATTGAAGCCTACAAAGACGCAGCCGCAAAACGGGGTGCAATCACAGCTATGTTGAATTATTACCGAAATTTATTTTCCCAATTAACCCCAAATAAAACCTGGCCAATTCTGGAAATCCCCACTCTCATGATTTGGGGAGAACAAGACACCGCACTCGGTAAAGAACTGACCTATGGGACTCAAGAATATGTCAGACATTTACAAATTAAATATATTCCTGATTCTGGTCATTGGGTACAACAAGAACAGCCAGAATTAGTCACAGCGTATATGCGAGAATTTCTCTCGTAAAATCTCTATTTTCTTGTAAAAACTACTCATTTACTAACCAAACAAAATATGCTAAGAAACACAACTTAAAAATATTTAACACTAAATTTAACATCCTAAATTTCCCCAACTTCAGCAGTTAAACATCACTCAAACCTAACACCAGTAATACTTATAGCCTGACTAGACAATTGGAAAAATCTCACATTTAGCTTGTGAGATAAATCAACATCCTTCAGCCATTTAGTGAGATAATAAAGTTGTGAGGAAAAGAACGGATGCTACTCTATAAAGGAAAGGGGAAAATTATGAAACGCCAGCTATTAACCGCTATAGCCTTAGTCGCTCCCCTATTTTTAGCTAATTCAGTCCAAGCTGGAAATAATCAAGACTTACAAAAACTTTTGTCCACTGGGGAATGTCAACGTTGTCAACTATCAGGAGCCAACCTCAGTGGTGCTCATTTAATTGGTGCAGACTTACGAGGCGCAAATCTTCAGGGAGCTAACTTAACAGAAGCTAACCTCGAAGGTGCTGACCTCACGGGAGCAAATTTGGCAGGTGCAAATTTAACATCAGCTTTTGTCACCAACGTCAATTTAAAACAAGCTAATCTCAACGGTGCAAACCTCACCAGTGCTGTTATTAACGATTCCAACGTATATCAAGCATCAATGAACGACCTAACCATTACTGATGCCGAAATATATAACACTGGTATCGGCGTTGGTGGACCAGACCTAAAAATTCCTGATTGGGAATAAGCTATAGCAGGTGACAGAATTAAAAGAAAGTCTGTTTGTTTAGACCTTAGTTTTGTCCGCAGTTGATATCCTAATCACCATAAATCCCCGAATTCTCAAAGAATTCGGGGATTTAGATGTTAACTTTTTTAAGTTAATGCAGGTGCTATAGCTTCCGAAAGAGACTTATTAGCTGCTTGCTTCAACACATCCACCTTGTCAGTACGTTCCCAAGGTAAATCTAAATCAGTCCTTCCCAAGTGACCATAAGCCGCAACGTCCTGATAGAAACGTCCGCCTCTTTCACTGGGTAAGTTGCGTAAGTTGAAAGCATGGATAATTCCTGCTGGACGCAGTTCAAAATTATCTTTGACTAATTGCAGCAAAATTTGATCATCAACCTTGCCGGTGCCAAAGGTATCCACAAAAATGCTCACAGGTCGCGCTACACCAATAGCGTAACTTAACTGTACTTCACATTTGTCTGCTAACCCAGCAGCGACAATATTTTTCGCCGCATAGCGAGCAGCATAAGCCGCAGAACGGTCTACCTTCGTGGGGTCTTTACCAGAGAAAGCACCACCACCATGTCGGGAATAACCACCATAAGTATCCACAATGATTTTCCGTCCCGTGAGGCCAGAATCTCCCTGCGGTCCACCAATCACAAATTTACCCGTAGGATTGACTAAAAAGCGGGTCTCCTCAGTTGGCTTAATTTCAATATCGCCAAACACAGGTATCACCACCGCAGTCCACAGGTCTTCTTTAATCTTGGCTTGCACCCCAGCATCATCAGTAATATCCCCAATATTAGGTGTATGCTGGGTGGAAATTAAGATTGTATCAATACCTACGGGTTTGCCATCTTCATAAACCACGGTAACTTGGGTTTTTCCATCAGGCCGCAGGTATGACAAATCACCGGTTTTTCTCACTGCTGCCAGTCTCCGGGCAATGCGATGAGCTAAACTAATTGGTAAAGGCATCAATTCTGGTGTTTCGTTACAAGCAAAACCGAACATGATACCTTGATCACCAGCCCCAATTTTATCGAATAGTTCTTCACTATCCTCTGCACGGGTTTCTTGGGCAGTATTTACACCTTGGGCAATATCTGGTGATTGTTCATCCAAGGCTACCAGCACACTGGCACTATTGGCAGAAAAACCATTGACTGCATCAGTGTAGCCAATTTCCGCGATTTTTTTCCGCGCCAAATTAACAAAATTCACATTTGCTTTGGTGGTAATTTCTCCGGTAATTAGCACCAAGCCAGTATTAACAACTACTTCAGCCGCTACCCGGCTAGTGGGGTCTTGTGTCAATAGCGCATCCAGAATGGTATCGGAAATTTGATCACAGATTTTATCTGGATGACCTTCGGTAACAGACTCGGAGGTAAATAAATAGCGTCGAGACAAAGGAAATTCCTCCTTAAAGAATTTTAATCCCTGACTAAATGTAAATATTTAGTTCAGCTTCTAATTTCTGAAATCATAACAATATTTACACACATACTTGTGGGTGTCTTCTGAACTGAAGAAAAATAGTTATAGTAGGAGTCAGAATCAAGAATTAATTTTTCTTCCCCTGTACCCTGCTGGAAATTGATACAAAAAAGGGGTACACCCAACAGATGTCACCCCTTTTGTATTGATCAACACGGTTGGCTTTAGACTTGAACTGCTAACTTTGCTTCACTAGCTGTCAATCGCTCGTAAACAGTACGCATTTTCAAACCTGTCAGCACTTGGAACAAACCAGTTCCGTTATTAGAACCTGGATACTCACGGTGTTGTAACAATAAGTGCGTCATTTCACCTGTGTATTTAGTAGATGTATTGCTCAGATGGTTTTCGATGTATATTACTTCGTCCAGGTTATCAAACTGACCATCAACTTCTAAAACAGAGACGTAACGACCATAGTACACGTCTGAACCGTAGTACAACTGCATACCAGGGTAAGAACAGGTCAGTTTCCGTCCGCAAGGAGTCCACTGGATAGTTGAACCTTCATCGAATAAGTAAGCTGGAGCAAATCCTTCTTTACCTTCCCGTTGTAACATCCGTACCCGTAAAACTTTACGCTCGGTATCGTTTTTGATCAAGTTTGTGGGTAACACTTGTAAAACTACATCCGCAAATTCTCTTTGTGGTTCAATGAACTTTTCAAAGTCTGGTTTACGAGAATTGATTTGCGCTAGAACATCTTCATAGCGGTGACCACGTTCAGCCATATCCCGTTGAATCTTCCAGGCAATTTTGACTTCATCACTGATGTCAAAGTAAACGCTGAAATCAAGTAAGGCTCTCACACGTTCATCATATAAAGGATGCAGACCTTCAACTACTATAATGTGGTTTGGTTCAATCCGTTCTGGAGGATCGATAATGCCGGTTTCGTGGTTGTAAATCGGCTTATCAACCGCTTGACCTTCTTTAAGAGCTTTAATTTGCTCATACATAAGATCAAAATTGTTAGCCCTGGGATCAAGTGCAGTTATCCCTGTCTCTTTACGTTGTTTGCGATCTAATGAATGATAGTCATCTAAGCAAATGACTGTCATCAGGTCTTCACCAAACAAATCGATCAATCGACGCAAAAACGTAGATTTACCACATCCTGAGTCTCCGGCTACTCCAATCAATACCACGCGTTCCGGCTTAATTGTCATAAATCTCCTCTAAAATACTAAAAAATGTGTCAATCAATAATTTTTCTCACAACAGATTTTTGAAACCAGGAGTTCACCTCAATGGTAATGCCCTGCGTTCTTGTTACCCAGCACAAAAATATCAGATCAGGTTAATAGCAACAAAGCTATGTTTGTTGCTCAGTTGAACTATCCTGAATACTTGCCTGGTAAGTATTTAATCCTAGTGTTATACTAGATTTTAACAGAAAGATGTATTTTGTAACAAGATTTGCTGTTAAAAACAATCCTATAGTGTATCGATCATTATTCAAAAATATTTTAGCCAGTGGGAAACAAGAAATCATCATTACCTATCCAAACCTGTTCAAAAATGTATATACTCCGTTGATAAATTTATATGTGGATATAGCTAAAAGAAGAGGTATAATTTCTTGAGGATACCTAGCCAATAAAGTTAAATATTTATTTTTGCTTTGTAGCAGTGTCAAAATATATATCTATGTTATTGGGAGAATTGAAAGCTATGTAGTTATCGAAAAAAAA
This sequence comes from Nostocales cyanobacterium, assembly GCA_004293145.1. GTDB lineage: Bacteria > Cyanobacteriota > Cyanobacteriia > Cyanobacteriales > Nostocaceae > RDYJ01. The sequence continues at coordinate 11,010 of RDYJ01000038.1, forward strand.
ATTAAATTGATTCATATTAACATTCTGTCCAAGACTTATCCTCTAACTTAGAAGATGAACAGGTGTGTTCTTTACCATACCCGATATGTCTTTACCGAGTGTACTTAGCAAGGCATCATTAAATGATGTCCTTTTCTCAGAAGGCCAGTTTTGTGCAACGAAAATCCGGTAAACTAAAGCTGGCATAGGATGAGAATTATTTTTTTGATAAACGGTTAAGTAAATATCGGAGTAGTAGAACGAATGTACAATCAAGGTGCTGTTGAGGGTGCTGCCAATATAGAATCAGGTAGCCGCGTCTTCGTTTACGAAGTGGTGGGTCTGCGTCAGAATGAAGAATCTGATCAAACGAACTACCCAATTCGTAAAAGTGGCAGTGTATTCATCAGAGTACCTTACAACCGCATGAATCAAGAAATGCGACGGATCACTCGTCTAGGCGGCAAAATTGTTAGCATTCAGCCAATATCGGCTCTACAGGCAGTTAATGGTAAAGCTGCTGTAGTCAGTGCTGACAGCGAAGTAAGAGAATTAGTTACAGCCGTGAATGCTAATAGTGAGGGGAACGGTAAAGCCACACCTGTAAGTACAAGTAGCGAAACTAAAGGTTTTGCTAAACAAACTGCTAAGGATAAAAAAGGCAACTCCATGACTCAAGCGAAAGCCAAACACGCTGATGTTCCTGTGAACACTTATCGTCCTAACGCTCCGTTTATTGGTAAGGTAATCTCTAATGAACCGTTAGTCAAAGAAGGCGGAATTGGTATTGTTCAACACATCAAGTTTGACCTGTCTGGTGGCAACTTGAAGTACATCGAAGGTCAAAGTATCGGCATTATTCCCCCTGGTGTTGACAAAAACGGTAAGCCCGAAAAACTCAGACTATACTCTATTGCTTCTACTCGTCACGGTGATGATGTAGATGATAAGACGGTTTCATTGTGTGTCCGTCAATTGGAATACAAGCACCCAGAAAGTGGAGAAACAGTTTACGGTGTTTGCTCTACTTATCTCACCCAAATTAAACCCGGTGATGAAGTAAAAATTTCTGGGCCTGTGGGTAAGGAAATGTTGTTACCGGAAGACACTGACAGCAATGTCATCATGTTAGCAACAGGTACAGGTATTGCTCCTATGCGTGCTTACCTGTGGCGGATGTTCAAGGACGCAGAAAGAGCAGCTAACCCAGAATACCAATTTAAAGGATTTTCTTGGTTGCTGTTTGGTGTACCGAAAACTCCCAACATCCTGTATAAAGAAGAATTGGAAGCTATGCAGGCCAAATATCCTGATAACTTCCGTCTCACCTATGCTATCAGCCGGGAACAACAAAACGCCCAAGGTGGCAGAATGTACATCCAAGACCGTGTAGCAGAACACGCTGATGAACTGTGGCAATTGATTAAAAATGAAAAAACCCACACTTACATCTGCGGTTTGCGCGGTATGGAAGATGGTATTGATGCAGCTTTATCCGCTGCTGCTGCTAAGGAAGGTGTAACCTGGAGTGATTACCAGAAGGCTCTCAAGAAAGCAGGTCGCTGGCACGTAGAAACATACTAATTTGCTTATTGGTCATTGGTCATTGGTCATTGGTCACTAGACAAAGGATAATTAGTAGGTAGGGCTGATGCTCTACCTACAATTGTTTTGTTATGAATATATATAGAAGGTGACAGTAGTCAGATATTAAATTTTGAAATTTGGGTGCAAAATCTGTGGGTGTAAAACTAGGAATATTAGGATTAGGGACTGTGGGAACGGGGACTGTGCAATTATTGCAAAGCAAAGCAGGTCGTCACCCACTGTTATCAGAAATAGAAATATATCGGGTGGGAGTGCGATCGCTTGACAAAGCCCGTCCGGTAGAATTACCCACCGGGATAGTAACTACAGATTTAGACGCAATTGTCAATGATCCAGAGATAGATATAATTGTTGAAGTTATGGGCGGATTGGAACCAGCGCGATCGCTCATCCTCACCGCTATTAAAAATGGTAAGCACGTAGTCACAGCCAATAAAGCCGCCATCTCTCGATTTGGAGCAGAAATATTTACCGCTGCCAACGAAGCCGGGGTATATGTAATGCTAGAAGCCTCTGTAGGCGGAGGTATCCCCGTAATTCAACCCCTGAAGCAGTCTTTAAGTGTCAACCAGATCCATGCCATCACTGGCATTGTCAACGGTACAACTAATTACATCCTCACCAGGATGCAAACGGAAGGCAGCGACTTCAACGATGTTTTAGCTGATGCTCAACGTCTAGGTTATGCCGAAGCTGACCCCACCGCTGATGTGGATGGCTTAGATGCAGCAGATAAAATTGCTATCTTGGCATCTTTAGGCTTTGGTGGGCGGATTAACCTCCAAGATGTATATTGTGAAGGCATTCGCCAAGTCACCAAGACAGATATTGCCTATGCTGCCAAATTGGGATTTGTGATTAAACTACTGGCGATCGCCAAAGGTCAAACCGATGACAACTCTCAGCTATCAGTAAGAGTACATCCTACCTTAGTACCCCAAACACATCCTTTAGCCAGTATTAACGGTGTTTATAATGCCATTCTCGTTGAAGGTGAACCCATTGGTCAAGTCATGTTTTTTGGACCTGGTGCCGGTGCCGGTGCTACTGCTAGTGCCGTCTGCTCAGATATCCTCAATCTTGTAGCAACTCTAAAAACTAATACCCCCACACCAAATCCTCTGTTAGCTTGTAGCCATCAACATTACTCTCAAATTGCCCCTATTGACCAACTCATCACCCGATTTTATGCTCGGTTCTTAACAAAAGATCAACCAGGTGTAATTGGTAAATTGGGTACTATTTTTGGCAAATATGGCGTGAGTTTAGAATCTGTAGTGCAAACTGGGTTTCAGGCAGAACTAGCAGAAATTGTGGTTGTCACCCACGATGTCAGAGAAGGGGACTTTAGGCAAGCTTTAGCTGAAATTCAAAGCTTAGACGCAATAGACAGCATTCCTAGCATCTTACGTGTGCTTTGAGGAGGTTGGGGAGTTGGGGAGTTGGGGAGTTGGGGAGTTGGGGAGTTGGGGAGTTGGGGATAAATATTTACCTCCTGACTCCTGACTCCTGACTCCTGACTCCTGACTCCTTAAGAGTCTTTACCTACAACTTGTGATTTGAGGGTTGTAATTTCACTGGTTAGCTCTTGCCGAGTGGAAGCTTTGAGTAAATAGCGATAAACAAACCAGGCAGAATAACCAATACCAATCAATTCAAAGGTAGGTGCTACCAAAGGAATATCATTGAGAGAATCTAGTACAGCCAGTAAGATTTTAACAGTGATAACTGCTGTAATCACTAACCCAAGACTGACTAAAGGTTGTTTGTACTGATTAAAAAAGCCGCCAAAATAATCAGGTAATGTACCTAAAAAGCCAGAAATTTGCTGCCCATATTTCAGCCATTGCTCTTGAGACTGTACAGGAGGCTGGAGTTTGGTAATACTTCCTGCTTGGGTGTTGATATCTGGGATTGTTGTCTCTTTTGACTTGGTTTCTGTGTATTCTGGTTCTTGCATTTTTACTTCCGTAATTTTGACTTGACAATTGACGTTTAAAAGGGCTTTGAGTGTCCTATAACCATGATTAACCCCTTTACCTTCACTGCATCAACCACAGGGTAGAAATTAGCAGGAGGATAGAAGTCAAAAAGTAACAGGGTGTATTAAAATCAGCTTTCTGAGTTTTATGAGTGTAAATTGACTGGAATCTTACTCATCGAAGCACAAATTTGCCAAAATTCAGTCCACCTCTGATGCCTAAAAGTCTAAACGCTGATTTTATCTGATATTAAAGCTATCTTCAGCCGCATTCGTCAATTAACCGATTCATACATAATATTATGACGTAACATTTTTAGTATCTGTTCATATTAACTAGACATTCATGTTAATCAATGATATAATAGTGGGTTTGCCTATAAAATATGGAAAAAGTAAGTCGTCTTGTTGCTGCTAAGGATTTGCAGAAATACCTCAATGTTTTCTGATTAACATCCCATCGCTAGAGATTAGTTATAAGTAAATATAAGTCTATGTTCATGTTATTATAGCAAAAAAATGATTTACTCCTGTTATCAAATAAAATTAACCGAAATGTAATTATATTCAGTAGGTCGGCGTTAAAAATTGTCGTGATCACAAGGCAGCTATGCTGGAGGGAAGAGGTTTTTAGGCAACTTTACGTTTCGTTACATACTTCTGTTTTTTTTGCGCCTTTCTACTGTTCAGTGAGCATAAACGCTAAACCGAGTTGGTGATCTTTGTGAGCAGGATATTAATGGTAAATAAATTGCCGGGATGCCAGAGCAACAGCCCGACCTTGTTGACAAAAGTTTGGAAATCAAGAAAGTGTCAACTCAAGAGCCAAAAATGGATGAACTCCCAACTATAGAATTTCCCTCCCGTGGGAAACTGAAGGCCAGTTCATGGCGTATCCATCAAAAAATTGGCTATGGCTACTTTGTAGCTATTGGAATCGGCTTTTTTGGTTCTATGACTGGATTGGTGCTGGCCAACTACTACCGAGGAAGAGAAGTTCGGCAATTCAATCAAGCCAACCACCAAGGAGAATTACTCAACGAGTATAAAGATGCGGTAATTGGGGCGCAATTCAGAGCTTCTAACTTAGTTGCTATATTGGATAATGCACAAAAGATAGACAGGAAAAAAACTGAATTGATCAATTCTTTTACCGAAGCTAAAAAATTAGAAGCAAAAATTACTGAATATATCAACAGTAACCCACAAACTTTAGCAGCAAACAGCCGGACTTTACAGACTTTATTAGTGGATTATTCTGCTCACCTCACCAGTTATATCAAGCAGATAAAAACTATTTTGCGGACATTAGATACTCAAAACTTACAGCCAGAACAGGTAAATTCAGTGCGAAAGCAGTTACTGGTAGTAATGGGTAGTAACACAGTCGAAGAGCTAGATCGTTTATCTGAGCAATTGACTAACATCTTACAAACGGCTGAACTACAGGAGGAAGAGAGAAGGATAGATGTAGAGCAAGCTAGATTTGTAGAAAGAGCAATTTTTATTATCAGTATGCTGGTATCGGTGGCTGTTGCAGCTATAGTGGCTTGGCGTACCAGTCGAGCGATCGCTGAACCTGTAATTACTGTAACTCAAGTAGCGGAACAGGTGGCAAAAAAATCTAACTTTGATTTACGCGCTCCCATCACTACTGATGATGAAATAGGTTTACTGGCTAAATCTCTAAATCGCTTGATTGAGCGAGTATCTGAACGCACTAAACAACTAGAACAAGCAAAAGAATTAGCTGAAGCTGCTAGTAAGGCCAAAAGCCAATTTCTAGCCAATGTTAGCCACGAGTTACGCACACCGTTAAATGCAGTCATTGGGTTAAGTCAACTGTTGAAAGATGATGCTGCTGATATTGGTGCATCCTCAGATTTTATTACTGATTTAGAAACTATCAACTCTGCTGGTAGACATTTACTAGAACTAATTAACGATATTCTTGATTTGTCAAAAATTGAAGCGGGAAAAATGACCCTCTACCCAGAAATATTTGACATCATCACTTTAATTAATAATGTTGTTCTCACAGTTAAACCAGCTATGGAAAAAAATGGCAATACCTTAGTAGTAGACTGTGATGAAAATCTGGGAACAATGTATGCTGACCAAACGAGAATGCGCCAAGTATTATTAAATTTACTCAGCAATGCTGCCAAGTTTACCACAAACGGCAAAGTAACATTAACTGTTAAACATAAGAAAACAACAATACTGAAAGAAGCTCCTTTGGGTGTGATTAGTTTGACTGTCACTGATACAGGAATTGGAATGTCACCCAATCAACAGCAGCAACTGTTTCAACCCTTCATACAAGGGGATACCTCAACGACCAAAAAATATGGTGGTACTGGTCTGGGATTAGCTATTAGTCGTCATTTTTGCCAGATGATGGGAGGTGAGATTATTGTCAAAAGTCAGCTTGGTGCTGGTTCTACTTTTAGCATAAATTTACCTTTGACAGTTCAGCAATAAGTTTAGCAGGTGACAGGTAACAGTTCAAAGTCTCTTGGAATCTGATATTTACTGACCCAAGTTGCGGAGGATATTGTACCCTGACCAATAGCTACAATTTATAGATGTCACAGAATTGCTCTTCCACACACCCATGACCACCAAAATTGACTTCCTTAGCCACCTCAACCCCAACCAACGTCAAGCCGTTGAACACTACTGCGGACCCTTATTAGTCGTAGCTGGTGCTGGTTCCGGTAAAACCAGGGCGCTGACTTATCGAATTGCTAATTTAATTCTGCAACACCATGTTAATCCTGAAAATATCTTAGCAGTAACTTTCACCAACAAAGCCGCACGGGAGATGAAAGACAGGATTCAAAGATTATTTGCTGAACAATTAGCAATTACACAACACGGTCAAAAGTTGGATTTATTGCCAGAATATGAACAAACTCAGTTAAAATCAAAGGTTTACCGCACCTACATCAAAAATATGTGGTGTGGCACTTTCCACAGTCTATTTTCTCGCATTCTTCGCTTTGATATCGAAAAATATCAAGATGAAAAAGGACGACGTTGGCAGAAAAACTTTTCTATTTTTGATGAATCTGACGTACAGAGTTTAATTAAAGAAATAGTTACAAAAGAACTGAATCTAGATAGTAAAAAATTTGAACCTAAATCCGTTCGCTACGCTATCAGCAACGCTAAAAACCAAGGTTTATCACCTCAAGAGTTTGAACGGGAACAACCTAATTATCGGGGTCGGGTAATTGCTGATGTTTACAATCGTTATCAAGATAGATTAGCACAAAACAACGCTTTAGATTTTGATGATTTAATTCTCATACCTACAAGATTATTTCAGCAAAATGAGCAAGTTCTAGGTTATTGGCATCGCAAATTTTGTCATATTTTAGTAGATGAATACCAAGACACAAACCGCACTCAATATGATCTCATTCAGCTTTTAGTTACCAACGGTGAAAATCGGAAAAGTGAATGGAATTGGGAAAATCGCTCTGTGTTTGTAGTTGGTGATGCTGACCAATCAATTTATAGTTTTAGAATGGCAGATTTTACCATCTTACTAGAATTTCAAGAAAATTTTGGCGATGGTTTGGAAGATGATGATACCCGAACAATGGTAAAATTAGAAGAAAACTATCGTTCCTGTGAAAACATCCTTCAAGCTGCAAATGAACTAATTGAAAATAACACCCAACGCATTGATAAAATTCTCAAAGCTACACGAGATCCCGGAGAAGAAATTTATTGTTATAAAGCTGATGATGAAATAGCAGAAGCGGATTTTGTAATTAATCAAATTCGTACTTTAGAACATCAAAACCCAGACATAAATTGGGGTAACTTTGCTATTCTTTATCGTACAAACGCTCAATCTCGACCCTTTGAAGATTTATTAGTAAAATATCAAATTCCTTATACAGTTGTGGGAGGAATGAAATTTTATGACCGCAAAGAAATTAAAGATGTTGTTGCTTATTTAAGAGCAATTAATAATCCCGCTGATACCGTGAGTTTATTAAGAGTTATTAACACTCCCCGTCGAGGAATTGGTAAATCAACTGTGGATGCTTTGATGAATGCTTCCCAACAATTAGGTACAACCCTATGGGAAATATTAAGTGATCAAACTTCAGTTAATACCTTAGCGGGTCGTGCCGCAAAGTCTGTCAATGGGTTTGCTAAAATTATTGAAAAATGGCAAGAAAAAACCACAAAAGTCCCCGGTTCTGAGATTTTAGAAGGAATTTTAGAAGATTCTGGCTATATTCAAGACTTAATGGCACAAGGAACAGATGAAGCTGATAATCGAATCAGTAACGTTAAAGAACTTTATAACGCCATCACGCAATTTCAAGATGAAAACCAAGGAGATGATATTTCCTTACAAGCATTTTTACAAAGTGCGGCGCTAAGTTCTGATTTAGATAATTTAAAAGAAGGACAAACAGCAGTTTCCTTGATGACACTACACGCTTCCAAAGGTTTAGAATTTCCAGTAGTCTTTTTAGTCGGCTTAGAACAAGGACTATTTCCTGGTTATCGTTCCTTACAAGATCCAGCATCTTTAGAAGAGGAACGACGTTTATGTTATGTGGGAATAACTCGCGCCAAAGAACGTCTATTTATATCCCATGCTAGAGAAAGACGGTTATATGGTTCTAGAGAACCTGCTTTGCGATCGCAATTTCTCGACGAACTACCAGAAGAACTTTTAACCACAAAACATAAAGTTACTCGCACTTTTACTAAGTCCGCATCTGCAAAACCTATTAATCAAGCCATATCACAAAAATGGCTAGTAGGCGAAAAAGTGTTACATAAAACCTTTGGAATTGGTGAAATTACACACGTTTTTGGAGAAGGCAATAAAATTTCTGTAGCGATTAAATTTGCTAGTTTGGGTCAAAAAATTATTGACCCCAGAGTAGCGCAGTTGCAAAGAATGGAATGAACGGGACTGGGGACTGGGGACTGGGGACTGGGAAGAATAACCCATTACCTATTACCAATTACCTGTAATAATTTTTAAGCAAGTGAGAAATTTTCATCAAAACTTTATGATATCTGTTCACATTCAAAATCTCAAAAAGGTGAAAACCCTTGAAAAATCATAGCTATACCCAGACATAACCACAGAAATAACTACTTGATATTCAAGATTAAATTTATAAATTTAGTAAAAATACCGAAGGAACTGTACAAGAAATCGGTTTTATATGTCACAATAAATTGCTATAAAACAAAAAAAATGTCAAGCACATAGCCATAGAGTTGTACTCCGTACAGCCCATAAATATACAGTGCTATATATTAATTTCAGATACCCTAAATTTTTCGGGGTCGTCTAATGACTCAAAGCCTAGCTACCCAAAATCAGCCCATGAGCAACTTCTCTACCCTGGTCGAACTACTCCGCTGGCGTGCTGATCAGCAACCAGATAAACTCGCCTATACATTCCTGATAGATGGGAAAACAGAGGGTTTAAAGTTTACATATCAAGAACTTGACCGTCAAGCCCGTGCTATTGGTGCATTGTTACAGCAACACAATGGCAAAGGACACAGAGCATTGTTACTTTATCCCCAGGGCTTGGAAGTCATAGCGGCTTTCTTGGGTAGTCTCTATGCTGGAGTAATAGCCATACCAGTACCACCCCCTGATGCGGGTAGGTTAAAACGAGCATTACCCCGGTTAAGGGCAATTGTTAAAGATGCTAATGCGACCTTTGCCTTAACTAATCAAAGTTTTTTAGAGATTCTGCAAGCTGAAGAATCAGATTTTCCTGAATTTAGGGAAATGACTTGGTTTGCTACTGAAAACGTAGATTTAAGCCTAGCAGATGATTGGCAAGATCCCCAAGTTACTCCTGAGAGTTTGGCATATTTGCAATATACCTCTGGTTCTACTTCCACACCCAAAGGGGTAATGATCAGCCATCACAACATTATTCACCACTGCGGTTATCTACAAAAAGCCTGTGGTTATGATGCTGATAGTGTTTCTATTACTTGGATGCCCTATTTCCATGATTATGGATTAGTGGAAGGCATGACCGAACCACTCTACAACGGTCATCCCTGCTATGTCATCTCTCCCTTGGCATTCATTAAACGGCCACTGCGCTGGCTGCAAGCTATTGAGCGTTATCGGGGTACTCACTCTCAAGCGCCTAACTTTGCCTATGAACTGTGTGTGAGTCGTGTTACTGATGAACAAGTGGCAAGTTTAGATTTAAGTAGTTGGCAAGCAGCGGGAAATGCGGCAGAACCAATTAATCCTAGAGTATTAGAAGAATTCTTTGAAAAATTCGCTCCTGCTGGTTTTCAGTGGGAAACCTTTGCACCAGCTTATGGTTTAGCAGAAGATACATTATTAGTATCCACCAGTCCCAAAGGAAAATCACCAGTATTGTGTCTGGTGAAAACATCAGAAATTGAGAAAAACAAAATTGTCGAAGCTGATGGTTGGGGTGATGGGGTTCGGGCTATTCCTGGCTGTGGACAACTGGTATGTGATACTAAAGTGGCAATAGTTGATCCTGATACTTTGAAACTTTGTCATCCTGATGAAGTGGGTGAAGTTTGGGTATCTGATCCGAGTGTAGCAGGTGGATATTGGCAGCGTCCAGAAGAAAGTGAGAGTACCTTCCGAGCCTATACGAATGATACTAAAGAAGGTCCATTTTTGAGAACTGGGGACTTAGGTTTTATGCGTGGTGGTGAGTTATTCATCACTGGACGGATCAAAGATTTGATTATTATCAGAGGTACAAATCACTATCCTCAAGATATCGAGTGGACAGTACAACAAATTCATCCTTGTTTGCGTCCTGACTATGGTGCGGCCTTCTCTATAGAGTCAGAAGGTGTGGAAAGATTGATAGTGGTGCAGGAAGTAAAACGTAATGCCGAAGAATATCAAGCTGAGGAAGTCATCAGTAATATTCGTCAGGCGATCGCTGAAATTCATGAACTACAAGTTTATGCTGTAGTCTTAGCTAAACCCGGTAATATCCTCAAAACATCCAGCGGTAAAATTCAACGTCGCGCTTGTAAAGCCAGTTTCCTATCAGGAGAGTTGGAAGTGTTATCAGACTGGAGTGAAAACCCAAAATACAGCAACCACTACCGTAAATTATCCCATGAAGTTGATACCTTGCTAAATCAAGTGCAAGTTAGCAAATAAGGAGAACACCATGCAGCAACTCAAACAATTTTGGGTCGCCGAAGCACTAGAAAAGGATTTAGGCGATCCTGGTAATCCAGAGAGTATGATGTCCTTTAAACAGGTCATAGACCTGGATGAAAAGGAAGAATTTCCCCAGGAAATCATCGACTGGTTATATAACTGGAAACTCCAACATTACTACATTCCCACAGAATGCGGTGGCGAATTTACCAGCTTTGACGAGTTCATCTCCTTTGTGCGTGTGCTTTCACGCCGTGATCAAACCGCAGGAATAGCTTTCACCACCATGTTCTGGTCATACCTGGTATGGATGGCGGGAACAGACGAGCAAAAGCAAATCCTATCCAGCTTTATGAAGGATAACAACGGGACAATGTGCCTAGCTTATTCTGAAAAAGCACATGGTAGCGATTTGTTGGGTGGGGATATGCAAGCCACAAAAGTAGAAGGTGGTTATTTGCTAACTGGGGAAAAATGGCCAATTAACCGAGCTACCCGTTCAGGAGTCTCCTTTGTATTAGCTAGAACAGACCCAGAAGGAGGACCAAGAAGCCTTTCCCTGTTCATGGTGGAAAAGAGCAAAATTAACCCTGAGCATTTTAGTAACTTGCCAAAAATTCTCACTCACGGGATTCGCGGATCAGATATGAGTGGTATCTGCTTCGATAACTGCTTTATTCCCGAATCTATGCGGTTAGGTGCGGAAGGTGCTGGATTAGAACTAGCTTTAAAAGGCTTTCAAATAACTAGGGCTTTATGTGCTGCCTTTTCCCAAGGCGCGGCTGATACAGCTTTGCGGACTACCTTGAAATTTGCTATAGAACGCAAACTATACGGTAAGACAGTCTTTGATATGCCCCAACCCCAACGCACTCTTACAGATGCGTTTTTGGATATCTTGATCTGCGACTGTTCTACCTTTGGTGTGGGACGTGGTTTTAGTACCATGCCAGAACAAATCAGTGTTTGGTCAGCAGTGGTGAAATATTTTGTTACCACCACCTTGGAAACAGTAGTAAATAATGTATCCGTTGTTTTAGGTTCACGCTTTTATATGCGGGAAGCACACGACTGGGGTATTTTCCAGAAAGTGTTGCGGGATAACTCCATCATCAGTATGTTTGATGGCAGCAGCGTTGTGAATCTTCATGCCCTCTTACTACAACTACGGCAGTTAACAAAATCTCGCACCAGAAACGCTGGAAAGAATCTAGAAGCTTTAGAAAATCGTCTTTCTACAACTTTTGACCTCACCCAGTCTTTACCTACATTTAATGGCAAAAAACTGGAGTTGGTTAACCGGGGTGGAGATGATGTTCTACAAGGATTAGACTTGGCTTTAACATCACTGGAAAACCTCAAAACTGACTCTAATCTGAATCCAGATACTCTCTACCAAATCATTACTTTAACGGATATAGTACGAGAAGAATTAAACAATCTGGATGTAGAAATTACAGAGTCAACCTTCCAGTTTGGCCATGAACAAGATCCAGAATTGTTTGATATGGCCAAACAATACTGTGTACTACACGCAGCGGCATCTTGTGTGTATACCTGGATTTATAATCGTAATCATCTGGGAGAATTCTTCGCTAATGGAGAATGGTTGGCTCTTAGCTTACACAGATTAATGTTAAACTGCCGCCCTGCTAAAGCATTACCTAGAAGAATAGACGACGGTGGTGTAGTTCAAGAAATGATTCGTTTGTATAACGAAGACCGGATGTTTTCCATCGTTCCTTTTCAACTAGCAAAATCTCAACTACAGGAAACTACCACAGATGCAACTCCAAAACTCCAACTCCAAACCTGATACTATGAACTCTATTGATGCTATTCAAGGATGGTTAGTTAACCAAATTTCTAAACAACTAAACATCAGTTCTGAAACCATCAAAGTTACTGAACCTTTAACCCGCTATGGTTTAGATTCTATTGACTCTGTAACCATAGTTGGTGATATGGAAGACTGGTTAGGTGCAGAACTTCCTTCCACCTTACTTTGGGACTATCCAACTATTGAAAAAGCTGCTAAATATTTAGTTGAAGAAGCTGGTGTATCTCCTGAAGAAACTACTACTGCTGAACCAGTTGCTGTTACTAGCAAACCTAAAGCAGAAGCACCTGCCGGTAAAGGTTGGGGCGGTCTTTGGAACAAAATTAGTGGTAGTTGATATTTCAGTTATCAGTTAACAGTTATCAGTGATTGCTGTTAACTGTTTTCAATCATTTCACAGGTGGGAGGCGTGGTGAATTGAATTTTTCGGAGTTTTCGTTTTGGTGGGTGCTGCTATTATTTGCCATCCCTTATTTTACAGTCCGTTATGTTGCCAAGTCTTTGAACCTGTGGAGAGGTATTTTCGACGCGGTGGGTTTGGCGGTGATGTCGTTGTTCTTATTTGTCAACGCATCCAAAACAAGTTTTGCCATCTTTCTGTGTGAAATTATCTTCAACTACATCATGGTGTGGTTGATGTTGAAACAGGAAAAAGCACAAGCTAAGTTAATAGCAACGATTGTAGTAGTAATTGATATTGCGATTCTGGCTTATTTCAAATATCTCAACTTCTTTGTTGAAGATGTTTTAGGTTTAGTAGTTCCAGGATTAGCAGAAAATTGGCAATCAAAATCTATTCCTGGTATGGGTTCAATTCCCCCAGGTTTGTCTTTTTATACCTTTCAAATGGTGGGGTTTGTAGTTGATTCCTACAATAGCAGGAAAAAACAACCCATTGCTGCTTTAGATTACGTCAACTTTGTGGCTTTTTTCCCCCAAGTGGTAGCAGGTCCAATTGAACGAAGAGCAGACTTATTTCCGCAGATTGAAAACTTTAGATTTAAGTTGACTTATGATAACTTTGAATCTGGTTTTCGCTGGTTATCTCTAGGACTATTTATGAAGTTTGTCCTCGCAGATAATATTTCACCTTATATCAAATTAGATCAAGTTGATAATCCTTGGTTAGTTTGGTTTTTTGCCTTTTTATTTACATTACAAATTTATTTTGATTTTGGTGGATATAGTTTTATTGCCGTAGGGTTAGGAAAATTTTTAGGTGTTAAATTAACCCTTAACTTTCTTGCTCCCTATACTTCCCAAAGCATTAACGAGTTTTGGCGCAGATGGCACGTTACACTTAGCACTTGGTTTAGAGACTATGTTTTTCTGCCTTTGATGGGCAAAAATATGAAGTATGCTCCATTTTATCTTTTTATTACATTTACCCTATCTGGTTTTTGGCATGGAGCAGCCTGGAATTTTATTTTGTGGGGAGCTTATCACGGTTTATTACTCCTAGTATTGCGCTATGCTGGACGACCATTTTATAAATTTTTGGGACAGCAAAAGTTTTTAATGCCACAGTTTATTTCTTGGGCTTTAACTTTTGGTTCTGTGATTTTGGGATGTTTGTTTTTTATGGAAACAAACACAAGACGCTTGCTGCAAAAGCTGTTAGTTTTGATAACTCCTTGGAACTATTCTTTATCTAATTTGGGTGAAGCTTTAACATTCTTTAATGAGAATGGAGCAGCGGCTTTAGTATTCACTTTGTTTTTGTCAATAGGACTATTATTGATGGAACAAATTGGAGTTTGGCGACAAGGTGAAACGGAATATGATTTATTAATTTCTCCTTGGATGTCGAGAATTTTATTAGTGCTAACTATTTTGTTTGCTGCTAATACACCTTCTCCATTTATTTACTTTGAATTTTAAATAATGACTCCTGACTCCTGTACAGACGTTCCGCCGGAACGTCTCTACTGACTCCTGACTCCTCAAAAATTATGAACAAGTTTTTAAAACTTTCTAGTTGGTTTGCGATCGCTGGTTTAACTTGGAGTGTTGGTTATTTTTACAATGCTCGTTATGGTGGTGAACTTAGCTGGTTACGGATGATGTATGAAGAGAAAATAGCGATCGCTAAGGAAGTACAAACACCCCAGCGTATTCTCATTGTCGGTGGTTCTGGCGCTCATTACACCGTCGATGCCAAACTGATGCAAGAGACATTAGGCATCCCTACTATTAACATAGCCACAGATGGACCTATCGGTTTAGATGTGATTTTGCCTAGTGTTGTTGATGTGATCAAAAAAGGCGATATTGTCCTACTTATTCCTGAATATTTATTGTTGTTAGATGATAATGGTTTTGGCGATCGCTCTGGTCAATTTGGTGCTGCGATCGGTAAACCCGGTTTAGGAAATATACCCCCCAAACAACTCGCTCAAGACTTGATGTTATTGGGTATACCCACCTTAAAAGCTGCAACTAAATCATCTTTAGATGTGGTGCAGAAAGGCCGTTTAACTGGTTATTATTCTGACCCTGTAACAGCTAACGGTGATCCAACAGTCATGAAAAAACGCACTAAAAGCGAATGGTGGTCATTGACAATTAATAATACTGTTTCTCCCCATTCTTTGCGGCGAATTGAGCGATTTAAGCAGGAAGTTGAAGCTAAGGGAGCAACTTTGGTATTAGGACTTTCTTGGATTTATGGTAGCACTGATGATAAAACTCTGAATAATATTCGTAAAACAGCAGCAGAATTAGAAAAAATTGCTCCGGTACTTTATGACAAAGAAACTTTAAATGTGAAGACTGATTCTAGTTTATTTGCTGACACTCATTATCATCTGAATCCTGATGGCCGTCGTACTCGTACAACCGAACTTATTGAGCAGTTTAAGGCTGTAAATATCAATTAATTTTTTATTTCGCGCAAAGTCGCAAAGGAGCAAAGAGGCAAAGGAAGAAAGGAGGAAAGGGGAAAAGTAGAAATCATGAATTATAGATTATGTCTCATATCAGCAATAAGTTTCTTAAAAACGTAAATGTAAAAAACCAGAATATAACTAATTATCCGGTGCGGATTTGTATTTTGGGTGGTGGTTTTGGTGGGTTGTATACGGCTTTGGAATTAATAAAAATTCCTCTAATCTGTCAACCTAATTATGAAATTATTTTGATTGAAAAACGGGATCATTTTTTATTTACTCCTTTACTTTATGAAGTGGTGACGGGAGAGTTACTTAATTGGGAGGTTGCACCCACTTATAAAAAGTTGTTGTCAGGTAGTAATGTTAAATTTTATCAGGCAGAAATTCAGGGTGTTGACTTAGAGCAAAATTTGGTAACTTTGGAAAATGGAACTCTGCTAAATTACGATTTTTTAGTGTTAGCTGTTGGGAAAGAAACAAGGTTAGATATAGTCCCAGGTGCAGCAGCATACGCTCAAACTTTTAAAAGTTTAGAAGATGCTGAATCTTTAAAGGAAAGGTTACGGGTTTTAGAAGCATCTGATATTCCAATCATTAAAATATCTATAGCTGGTGCTGGTCCCAATGGTGTGGAAATCGCTTGTAAATTAGCAGATAGATTAAAAAAACGGGGAGAAATTCGCTTAATTGATCGAGGAGATGAAATTCTGAAAACTTTCCCTAAAGGTTGTCGGACTGCATCATATAGAGCTTTAGTAAAACGGGGTGTGCAGATAGATTTAAATACTAATATTGAAACTATCAAAGCTGATGCAATTATTATCAATCATCAAGGTAAAACTCAGCAATTACAGACAGATTTAGTATTATGGACAGGAGGAAATCAATCAATTCAATGGGTAAAAGCACTAAATTGTCAACATAATCAACAAGGACAATTAATAGCAACTCCCACTTTACAATTAGCTGAATATCCGAATGTATTTGTATTAGGAGACTTGGCAGAAATTAGAGATATTAAAGGTAACAAATCTCCCGCTACAGCCCAAGCAGCATTTCAACAAGCACCCTGTGTAGCTAGAAATATCTGGTCAAAAATGACAGGACGTAAATTAAAATCATTTAGCTACTTATATTTAGGAGAAATGTTAACTTTGGGTATTAAGAATGCTGTAGTTTTTAGCTTTGGCATCACTTTAGATGGTAAATTAGCTGGCATTATTCGCAGAGGAGTTTATATTCAACGTTTACCAACTCTGAAACATCAACTTCAGGTGGCTAAAAGATGGATATTTGGAGGAATTAAAAAATAGGAGTCAGGAGTCAGGAGTCAGGAGTAAAAAACCTAAATTTTTGATAGATTTTAGTATTTTATCAATTCCAACATTAATATTTTCTCATCCTTCATTTATTCTTCCTTCTTTCTTCTTCCTTCTTCTTCCTTCGTTTCTTCGTTTCTATCCTTACGGAAAGCTTCGCTAACGTGGTTTATTAAAAAATCTTTATGGTTACTCAAAAAGAAACATCAAAAACATCCTGGAGAAAAAATCTAGAACCTGTTTTAGGACTAGATTTGCGATCGCTCGCTGCGTTTCGTATCGGTATTTCCATCATCATTCTCGTCGATTTATTTACTCGATTTGGTGATTTAACCGCCCATTATACAGATGTCGGTGTACTTCCCCGTGCTTTACTCAAGGAAATCGCTAAAACTGGACATTGGTCTTTACACGCTATCAGCGGAGAACCAATTTTTCAAGTTTTATTATTTGCACTTGCAGCGTTTTTCGCATTGCAAATGTTAGTCGGTTATCGGACTAGAATTGCTACTATTGCTTCTTGGATATTATTAATATCCATGCACAATAGAAATCCAGCTTTGATTTTTGCAGCGGATGATGTTTTACGCGCTCTTATGTTTTGGGCAATGTTTCTACCTTGGGGCGCTCGTTATTCTTTTGATAGTGCATTGAATACTTCTCAGCGCAAGTTGCCGGAAACATTTGCGTCTGGTGCTACTTTTGCACTGATGTGTCAACAGTGTTTTATCTATATTTTTTCCGCTGCAATTAAAACTAAAAGTCCGATTTGGACTGATGGTAGTGCCGTTTATTATGCTCTGAGTTATGACCAATATGTTACTCATTTGGGTCATTTTCTCCTGAATTTTCAACCAATTTTAAATATCTTCACTCAAATTACTTTGGTTCTGGAATGGATAGGACCTTTAGCTATATTTATTCCTGTTCGGAATAGTTTATTTCGGTTAGGTGCAGTTTTGACTTTTATCGGTCTTCATCTGGGATTTGGCTTAACTTTAAATATCGGTATTTTCCCATTTTTGAGTACGTTTAGTTGGTTAGCTTTTCTCCCTAGTGAGTTTTGGGATGGTTTGGAAAAACGTTTACAAACTCCAGCACGTCAGGGGTTAGTAATTTACTTTGATGCTGATTGTGGTTTCTGTAAAAAGGTAGTGCATATATTACGGACGCTGTTAATTTTGCCAGGAACACCGTTATTAATGGCGCAGGATTATCCAAATGCTTATGCTGATATGCAGACTCATAATTCTTGGGTCATTGAAGATTATCAAGGAAACCGATATTTTAAGTTTAAAGGTATTGTTTATGTGGTGAGTTTGTCACCTATATTTAGGTTTTTAGTGCCGTTATTAAGTTGGAAACCAATAATGGCAGGGGGGACAAAATTTTATGAAGCAGTAGCTAATAATAGAAAATTCGCTGGTAATTTCACCAAACCTTTTAAATTCCGTCCTCTGGAAGTTCGTAAATCTACAACTTTAACTATTCTGGCTTTAGTATGTTTAATTTACGCTACTCTTTGGAATGTTCAAAGTTATGCTCCCGATTTATTTAAGCGGAAAATATGGCATAGAACTGAGGTAATGGGAAGAATTACCAGACTAGATCAATCTTGGAGTATTTTCGCACCTGCACCCCCCAGAGATGATGGATGGCACGTTATTCCTGGTAGTCTGGAAAATGGTAATGAGGTTGATATTTTTCGGGGTGGAAATGCTGTTAATTGGGATAAACCTAGTTTGGGTACCAGAAGTGAAATTTATCGCAATATGCAATGGCGTACTTATTTTATTAATCTTAATCGAGCAATTGGTAAAAAGCTTTATCCTTTTTATGGAAAATATCTTTGTTATGCTTGGAATACTCAACATCAAGGTGGTGAAAAATTAAATAAATTAGATGTTTATTTTATGGATGAAAGAACAGTACCACCAGGTGAACAGCAATCAGTGAAGAAAAAGTTGACTTGGGAACAATCTTGTTCTGAATAATGGGTGATTAAGGTAATTGGGTGGAGTGATCTACCCAATCTAACATTATGCTCACGCAAAGACGCAAAGAGCAAGATTAGAAAATTAGAAAGTCTATTGAGTCTATGCAGCATCACAAACAACCCGAAAACCATAGTTGAGATGATTCATAAGTTAATATGTTAATTATTAATTAGGAATTATTTTAACTTATAAATTTCTCCCTGATCAACTAAGATTTCTCCTGTTAATAAATCTTTAACTGTTGCTAATAAAATTCGTCGAAAATCAACCTCAAATAACACCGATATTCTATCCACTCCTGCTTCACCTAGTGGATTAAGTTTTGCTACACAAACCTGTTTACCTTGAGTATCTAAGGAACGATAGCTTTCTTGATGTTGAAGAGTGCTAGAAGTCATTCTTCCTAACGCATCAAAAGCAATTTCTGTTTGTGACATATCACCCAATTCACCAATATCTAAACGAATCTCCCTTTGTCCATTATTTGCAACTTGCAGATTTAACCATTCTTGCCGTTGACAAGGATATTTTTCACCTTTGGTAAATAAGCGATGATAAATATAACTTTTACTGTAACTTTCCCATAATCTAATAGCGTAACTATGACGTAAAAAATCATCTATTTCGGTAATCTGCGTTATTGCTAATGCACCATGACAGACAGCATCAAAGGGTTTATTTAATTTTACCTTGTTTTTACCAAAATAAGAAATAATTAATTGTTGAACTGCGGGAATTAAACAACTTCCTCCCACTAATAAAACTTGTTCAATATCATTTTTAGCAATACCTTTTCTGAGTGCAAAGGTTAAAACATCATCTAACGCATCGCGTAACTGTTGTAAAAATTGCCGATATTCTAAAATTTCTTCTAATTTTTCCCGGTTAATTTTTAATTCATAAGACATAAAAGATTCATCATCAAACCAACTTTCGGAAGCTGTTTGATTTTTAGAAAGTTGAATTTTTAAACGTTCAGCAATTTCTAGGAGGTTTTGATAACTGATTTTACCAACTTGTTCAGGTGTGAGATTTTGCGATCGCAAATAATCATCAACTATCCACACATCAATATCTTCACCACCTACATAAGCTTCCGACTTAGCTAAAACCTCAGCACTTAAATTTCCATTATTATTAGAATTTGCAACAGTTCTCACTAAACTTAAATCGAGAGTTCCCCCACCAAAATCTATAACTAAAATTAATTTACCGGGACTTTTTACCGCATATCCTAAAGCTGCTGCTGTAGATTCATCAACGATAGACACTTTTGGAACATTTAATTTTTGACCTAAATCTCGAAACCAATCTAAATAACGTTCAAAAGCACCCACAGGAACAGTAAAAATTAAATGACTAGGTTCGATATTTTGCTTTTTAATTTCTGTCCAAATAGTTTGGATAAACAACTCAGAAACAGAAACAGAATTATAATTTATTCCATCAATTTGACGTGGTGGTGGTTGATAATCTTCAGCTAAATCACGTTTAAATTTTTTAAATAATCTTTCTGGGGGATAATTTTGAGAAAGTCCTAAACGTTGACTTCTTACACCTTCACCTAATATAATATTATCAGGTGATTTAATAAATAGTAAACTAGGAATAATGGGAAATTCTAATCTTTCACCTTGAGAAGTTACACCCACAAACACACGGGATAAATTAGGGAAAAGTAAACTTTTAGGTTGTTGGGTATCAGGTTCTAAAATACTAATTACAGTATTACTTGTACCAAAATCAATAGCGATAGTTGTCATAATTCATTAATCATTAATAGTAGGTTGGGTTGAAGGATGAAACCCAACACAAACAATAAATAATATGATCATGGTGAGTTTAAACAGAATAGATAAATTCTTTGCGTCTTTGCGCGAACGAAATATATGATGATGTTGGGTTGCGCTTCGCTTAACCCAACCTACAAGATAATTATTCAATTATTATTAAAACCTCCTGGTAAAGTGCGACTCACTTTTGCAGGATAGAGAACTTGATCACCATTTTGATAACCAATAAATCTAATATAAACTAAATCACTTTCTTGAATATCATCACTATCAGCTTGGTGTATTTGGGGATTATAATTAACCTGTTCCCAGGTTTCACCTATTACAGTATAACCCCAATTGGTAATTAAATTATCTAAAGATGTAAATAGGGAAACCAGATTTTTAGCGGGTAAGTCAGGTTTAGCTAAAGCCATTTTTTTAACTGTGGGATAGTTGCAAAGTAAAGTTTGCAGTTGGGTGAAGGTTTCATTTTTAAAATCGGTTTTTAATTGTTGAGATTGTTGTTTTAATTCTTCCCGCAGTCGTTGACATTGTAATTCTAAATCTTTAATTTTTTGTTCTGTATCTGTT
>RDYJ01000039.1 GCA_004293145.1 Nostocales cyanobacterium
AGATTTGGATTTGAGATTTGGATTTGAGATTTGGATTTGAGATTTGGATTTGAGATTTGGATTTGAGATTTGGATTTGAGATTTTAAATTCTGGATCGTGAAATAATGACTGCATTAGCTTTTCATGCTGACATCGGTCGCAGTTATTTTGCAAATTAGTATCACAAATCAGGACTAATGTTATGGAGCGCGAAAAAATGCGGAGTCTAATCAGCGGCTTCACTTCTACACGAACTTTTAGAGAAGGCTCGGTGGGACTGTTAATTCTATTGGGTTTGGGAGCATTTGGTGTAATTCTGCTGTGGTTAAATAGAATTACTCCTGGACGCAGTTCTTATAAAGCTGTGGTGGAATTTGCTAACGCGGGAGGAATGCAAAAGGGCGCACCAGTTCGTTATCGTGGCGTAAAAGTGGGTAATATTTCCAATATTAAAACGGGAGTAAATGCCGTTGATGTGGAAATTGAAATTAATGATCCTAATTTGCTCATCCCAGCAGATTCTAAGATTGAAGCAAATCAAAGTGGATTAATCAGCGAAAGCATTATTGATATCACTCCAAAAGCCACCCTACCGACTGGGACTGATATTGCTAAACCCTTAGATAAAGATTGTAATCCCAGTTTGATTATTTGTCATGACTCTAGTAAATTAAAAGGTCAGATCGGTATTAGTGTTGATGAACTGATTCGCCAATCATCTGATTTTGCGGCTCAATACAGTAATGAAAAGTTTTATCAAAACGTTAATCGACTTTTAGTTACCTCTGCGGATGCGGCCACAAATGTGGCTAAACTGAGTCGAGAATTGCAAGGTGTCAGTAAAAGTTTTAAAGAACAAATAGGAGCATTTTCTGGTACTGCTGTAACACTCCAAAAGGCAACAAATGAACTCACAGCTACAACCACAAAAACTGCAAATCAATTAGGTGAAACTGCTGGTGATTTTAGTACAACGGCAAAACAAGCTAGTCGCTTGCTCAATAACTTAGATGAATTATTGACTACAAACCGTTCTGCCTTAGTCGGAACTTTAAACAATATTACCCAAACCAGTAACCAACTGCGTCAAACAGTTAGCAGTTTATCACCTGCGGTTAATCGCTTAACTGAAGGGGAATTATTGAAAAATTTAGAACTTCTTTCTGCTAACGCTGCTGAAGCTTCAGTTAATTTAAAAGATGCTTCCAAAACTTTAAATGATCCTCAAAATATTGTTTTACTGCAACAAACCTTAGATGCAGCCAGAGTAACATTTGAAAACACACAAAAAATTACATCGGATTTAGATGAATTGACAGGCGACCCCAAATTCCGCCAAAATCTCCTGCAATTAGTCAATGGACTGAGTAAATTGGTTTCTTCTACAGAAGATATGCACCAACAAACAAAGATTGCTGTCACCTTAGACTCTCTCAAATTATCTGTTAATCAACCCAAATTAGCCACACCTACTCCAAGTCTGAAAGCTTCTCTCCAAACACCCAAATTAGCCACACCTACTCCAAGTCTGAAAGCTTCTCTCCAAACACCCAAAGTAGCCACACCTACTCCAAGTTTGAAAGCTTATCTCCAAACACCCAAAGTAGCCACACCTACTCCATTAGTAGAGGCAATTGTCGAACAACCAGATTTAGCACCAAATTCAGCAATTACCACAGTTCCAGCCCCCGAAAAAATACTAATTCAACCCTTGCCCGGTGCTGTTCCTGATCTTGTTGAGACTCTATTAAGCAAACCATCAGAGGAAGTAGGGGCGCAGGAGGAGGAGGAAGAGAACAATTAATTTTTTCTCCTGGCTCCTATACTACAGAGGTTCCATCCTATACAGACGTTCCACCGGAACGTCTCTACTCCTGACTAATTCCAATCTTGCTCTTCTTTTTTGCCACGACTTTTATAAATGCCTCCAACGTCATGGAGTTGGCGAGTTTTAGCGAAAAGTTCTGCTTCCGTTAAACCCCAACTTTGCAAAACTTTATCTAAGTCTTTTTGAATGTCCCGTGCGCCTGGAAAACCTTGATAGCGAATTTTCAACCTAGCCAATTCAGCTAAATTGTAGTCTGTTGCCTCCTGAGAGAGTAAAATATTAATAAAGGGGCGATCTCGGTTGTAAAGGGGATGCTGTTGGTCTTTACTGCCTGAATATTCTGTCATAAGTATTACCAGTGATAGGATTTCAGCTTGATCAAGATTAAAGGCTTAAGAGTCTGCTAAATTAGCTATAATTGGCGAATGACGGCAACTACACCTGAGCTAATACGGCTCTCACTACTGCCATTCAATTTTAAATAAAGATACATTATCTTTAAGAAAATACAAGAAACTTTAGATGAGGGTGAGCTTTATATCACCCAAAGTCCAAGCAGCAAGGGAGCAAGAACCCGCTATGTTTGAACACTTCACGTCCGAAGCCATTAGGGTAATTATGTTAGCTCAGGAGGAAGCACGCCGCCTGGGACACAACTTTGTAGGAACAGAACAAATTCTCCTGGGTTTGATGGGAGAAGGTACAGGGGTTGCTGCTAAAGTGCTGGCCGAATTAGGCGTTACCCTCAAAGATGCGCGTCGGGAAGTAGAAAAAATAATTGGTCGGGGTTCTGGTTTTGTGCCGCCGGAAATTCCTTTTACACCAAAAGTAAAAAGCCTATTTGAGCAATCTTTTAGAGAAGCTCATAGTCTTGGACACAATTACATAAACACTGAACATTTATTGTTAGGTTTAACTGAGGCTGGCGAAGGAGTTGCCGCTAAAGTCTTGCAAAATCTGGGAGTTGACTTGCAGACTATCCGAGCAGCTGTTATCAGTCGCCTGGGTGAAGATGTAACGGTTTTTGCTGGCGGTAGTAGTACCAAACGTAACCAAAATCTCAGTATAGAAGAGTTTGGCAGAAATCTGACTAAAGTTGCTCAGGAAGGCAAACTTGACCCCGTAGTTGGTCGTCAAAAAGAAATCGAGCGTACGGTGCAAATTCTCGGTCGCCGGACAAAGAATAATCCAGTTTTGATCGGTGAACCAGGAGTTGGGAAAACAGCGATCGCTGAAGGTTTAGCTCAACGGATCATCAACCAAGATGTACCAGAAGTTCTGTTCAACAAGCAAGTGATCAGTCTCGATATGGGGTTACTGGTTGCTGGAACTCGTTTCCGTGGAGACTTTGAGGAACGCCTGAAAAAAATCATGGAGGAAATTCGCTCCGAAGGCAATATCATCCTCGTGATTGACGAAATTCACACCTTAGTTGGTGCAGGTGGTACAGAAGGCGGCTTAGATGCAGCTAACATCCTCAAACCAGCTTTAGCAAGAGGTGAACTGCAATGTATTGGTGCAACCACCTTGGATGAATACCGTCAACATATCGAACGGGATGCAGCCCTAGAACGACGTTTCCAACCAATTTTGGTGGGTGAACCATCGGTAGAGGAAACCATTGATATTCTCTACGGTTTGCGTTCTGCTTATGAACAGCATCATAAAGTTACCATCTCTGATGCCGCAGTGGTAGCAGCAGCACAGTTATCGGATCGATATATTAGCGATCGCTTCCTGCCAGATAAAGCCATAGACTTAATTGATGAAGCAGGTTCTCGTGTGCGTTTACGTCACTCCCGCATCGTCAACAACAAAGAAATCAAACTGCAACTCAAAAACATCACCAAAGACAAAGCTGAAGCCATCAGACTTCAAGATTTTGGCAAAGCCAGTAAACTGCATCAAGAAGAACTGGAACTGCAAGCCAAACTAGACTTAGAAGATAACCTGAAAACAGTAAAAGCCATTGTTGACGAAGAAGATATCGCCGAGATTGTCGGTTCTTGGACAGGTGTACCCGTTAACAAACTCACTGAATCCGAATCAGAGTTATTGTTGCACTTAGAAGAAACCCTACACAAACGCCTCATCGGTCAAGAACAAGCTGTTGTAGCTGTTTCTCGTTCCATCCGTCGCGCCCGTGTCGGCTTAAAAAGTCCTAACCGCCCTATCGCCAGCTTTATCTTCTCTGGTCCTACAGGGGTAGGGAAAACCGAACTAGCCAAAGCATTAGCAGCTTACTTCTTCGGTTCTGAAGAATCTATGATTCGTTTGGATATGTCCGAATACATGGAAAGCCATAACGTTTCTAAACTGATAGGTTCACCTCCAGGTTATGTAGGCTACGACGAAGGCGGACAACTAACCGAAGCAGTGCGGCGCAAACCATACACAGTGCTACTTTTCGACGAAATCGAAAAAGCGCACCCCGATGTATTTAATATGCTGCTGCAAATCTTGGATGACGGGCATCTCACGGATGCAAAAGGTCGCAAAGTAGACTTCAAGAACACCTTAATTATCTTAACTTCCAATATCGGTTCTAAGGTAATTGAAAAAGGTGGTATGAGTTTAGGCTTTGAATTTGATAACCAAGCTGATGCTAGTTATCACCGCATCCGCAACTTGGTCAATGAAGAACTGAAAGCTTATTTCCGTCCTGAGTTCCTCAACCGTGTTGATGAAATTATCGTCTTCACCCAATTGAACAAAGAAGAAGTTAAGCAAATTGCAGAAATCATGTTACGTGATGTAGCCAACCGCTTAACAGACAAGGGAATTAAACTTCAAGTTACAGAAAGCTTTAAAGAATTGGTTGTTCGAGAAGGTTATGACCCAAGTTATGGTGCTAGACCCTTACGCAGAGCAATTATGCGCCTGTTAGAAGATTCTCTAGCTGAGGCGATCCTATCTAGTTACATTCTGGAAGGTGATACGGCCATTGTTGATGTTGATGATGATGGCAAAGTTCAAGTCAGAAAAGCAGAAACCCGCGAATTTTTGTTAGCTAACGCTGGTTAATTCTGAATACTAGCTCAAAACTACTCAGTTGAGAGGGTAAGGGGTAAACCTTTACCCTTTGTTTTTTTACTTTTTTTAATCAACTGAAATATAGCAGGTGACAGCTTGAAAGTGCTTTTTAAACTTGAGTAGATTTGTGTAAGTTGTGAACAACAAAAGGCGATAGGATACTAGGAAGAAATTCACCAGTGGCAGCATCAGAAGTCACTGAGATATTTTCTTTATATTCAAAAGCTAGTGTATCCTAATGTCGTCCGCTATTCTAACTTTAGAAACTCAAGAAAACGCTTCTCATAACTTAATTATTCAGCGACCTACCGCTGGACTATCTCTACAAGGTCGCATCCGCGTTCCTGGGGATAAATCAATTTCCCATCGAGCTTTGATGTTAGGTGCCATCGCTGAAGGTGAAACTGAGATTCAAGGACTGCTTTTAGGCGAAGATCCTCGCAGCACTGCTCACTGTTTCCGGGCGCTGGGTGCGGAAATTTCCGAATTAAATACAGAGTTAGTGCGGGTTAAAGGTATTGGTTTAGGTAATTTCCAAGAACCTGTGGATGTGTTAAACGCGGGTAACTCTGGTACAACCATCAGATTGATGGTAGGGCTGTTAGCTTCCCATCCAGGGAGGTTTTTTACGGTTACAGGTGATGACTCTTTGCGCTCGCGTCCTATGTCCCGTGTTGTTAAACCTTTACAACAAATGGCCGCAAAAATCTGGGGACGCAAGGGCAACACTTTAGCACCCTTAGCAATTCAAGGGCAAGCTCTTAAACCAATTCATTATCATTCACCCATTGCTTCGGCGCAGGTAAAATCCTGTATTTTGCTGGCTGGTTTGAATACTGAGGGTAAAACTACTGTCACAGAACCTGCTTTATCGCGGGATCATAGCGAACGGATGTTAAGGGCTTTTGGGGCAGAATTAAGTATAGACCCGGAGACTAACAGTGTTACCGTTACAGGTAATGCAAAATTGTCCGGTCAAAAAGTGGTTGTTCCTGGTGATATCAGTTCTGCGGCCTTTTGGTTAGTTGCTGCATCTATTGTTCCCGGTTCTGATTTGGTAGTGGAAAATGTCGGTGTAAACCCCACCCGTACGGGAATTTTAGAAGCTTTAGCAATGATGGGTGCAGATATTCAACTGGAAAATCAGCGCGAAGTTGCAGGGGAACCAGTTGCAGATTTGCGGGTGCGTTCCAGTCAGTTAAAAAGCTGTACCATTGCTGGGGATATTATACCAAGATTAATTGATGAAATTCCCATTTTGACAGTAGCTGCGGCTTTTGCGGAAGGGATAACCATTATTAGAGATGCAGCGGAATTGCGAGTAAAAGAGAGTGATCGCATTACCGTGATGGCTCAACAATTGAACAAAATGGGCGGTAAAATTACCGAATTAGCCGATGGCATGGAAATTACTGGTGGTACGACCTTGGTAGGTACTGAGGTAGACAGCCATACAGATCATCGCATAGGGATGAGTTTAGCGATCGCTGCTTTGAATGCTAGTGGTACTACTACCATTCACCGTGCAGAAGCCGCTGCTATTTCTTATCCTAATTTTACCAACACTTTAACGGAAGTTTGTCAATCAAGGGAATAGTAACAGATCCTCGATTTCTGAGAGAATTCGGGGATTTTTTATTTCTTCCGTTGCTCATCAAGGGAAAAATCTGAAGTTAGCAACAGTTTCAGTTCTGTGCTTATTAACAGGAGGTTTGGGAGGTTTTTATTGATCAGGCTGATCAAAGATATTTAATCTTTACCAGATAAAAACCGACTTAATAAGCCAGCAATCCCCAGAGCTTTTGACATTGATTTTGGATGAGATTGGTCATTCTGGTTAATTTTGAGTAATTCCGCATATTTTAAAGCTAGTGGGTGTTGAGGGTTCAGTTTTAATGCTTGACGGATATAAACTTTAGCCATTCCTGTAAAGTTCTGTTGAAAATGTACCACTCCTAGCAAAGCGTAATGATCACTATTACTTGGTTCTAGCTTGATAGCATCACGTAGTTCTTTGACAGCTAACGCCCATTGTGCTTGTTGATGATACTGAACTGCTCGCTCATAGTGACGTTGAGCATAGTTGATCGAAGTAGGTGGAGAATTGTTTGTTTCAGATAATTTTAGTTCAATTAATGTTACTTTTGGCAGAGGGACAATAGACCTAGATTCATCTGTGAATGTTTGTGTTTCCTGGAACTGGTTTTTCTGCAATGATAAGTAAACTAAATTGAGTTTATTCATCCGCCTAGTTACTTGATGAAATTGCTGAAGTGACTTATATTGTGCTGATGCGTAAGCAGTAGTAGCTTTTTCATAAAACAACTCTACTTCTGAGTCCGACATTGATATCAAATCTAGATTCAGGGAATTTTGAAAATTTAGAATTGTTTGCTCGTTCAAGGCTGATGCTCTTATTCGCAGTGTAGCTACTCTATTTAACCGCTTTTGATCTTGTTTCAATTCTTGATAGGCTGGATTAATTAAACGAGTTAAGATTAATTCTGCTAAGTTTTGATCTGGTTTATTGACAATAATGAAATTATCAGGATGCAATAACTTTGCTAAAGCATGGTAACGTTTAGTAACCTGACGATCATCAGCATTCACGGAAACTCCCAAAACAGCATAAGGGTCAACAAGTAGTTTAAGTATTTCCGATGGTAGGGAGTTTTGTGACATATTTGTAATATTTGCATATCAAAGCTTGAGGGTAACATCAAAGCTAAATACGGACTTTTTCGTTAAATTAGCTGAATTAATGCCAAGAGTTAAATTATTCTATCTGTAGTTAGTTCGTTTTAATTTATCTGACTGACCAGGTTTAGCGGATCACTAGAAGATAAATCCATACAATAGATTAATAACAATATATGAAGATATGTTTGATTTAGAGTTGTTCATCCTGAATGGATACAAGTAATTTGTGCTTATAGCTGTCTGATCGTGATAATTATCGTATTTGGAGATGGAAAGAGATGATGTTTACTCAACGTAAAAGTCGAAGCATTGCTGCTATTTTAGCCTTTTCTGGCACCCTCACAATTTCTGGATTACATAAATTTTACTTAGGACAGCCATTATGGGGAATGTTATATGTATTGTTATCTTGGACACCGATTCCTAAAGTTGCTAGTGCTATAGAAGGGGTTTGGTATTTAGCGCAAGACGAAGAGGCTTTTAACCGAAATTTTAATTTTGGTAAGTCAACAGTGAAAGTTTCACCACAGGTCAGTAATCAAGTAGAATCGGTAGCTAATGCCTTGCGTCAATTAGATGCTCTGCGCCAAGATGGGTTAATTTCTGAGTATGAATTTGAGCAAAAGCGCCGTCAGATGTTAGACCAGATTTCTTGATGTCATCAATAACCATGAACAACTGGCTACCTTTAAATCTCAAATTGCAACAACTCCGAGCCAAGCTGGTGAATGATCCCTACTATCGTTTACAATCTGGAGAAGAAATTCAGATTGCGGCACAACTGGGTATGCGGATTGATGCTAATCAAGCAACTGTAGATGATTGGCTGCGTTTACCAGGGTTATCTATTCACCAAGGGCGATCGCTGGTTGAACTATCACGCTCAGGTGTGAAATTTTACTGCATTGAAGATATTGCTGCGGCTTTAAGTATGCCTGTACAGAGACTAGAACCACTAAAACCCCTAATAACTTTTAATTATTATGATGATGAATCCATTGCTACCACTATACAGGTAAATCCTAATACAGCAACCGTAGAGAGTCTGGCGAAAATTCCGTTGATAGATTTGTCTCTAGCCGCAGCAGTGGTGGAAAATCGCCTCAAAGCCGGTTCTTACCGTAACTTGGTTGATTTTCAACAACGGCTAGGATTATCTGGTGAGGCGATCGCACAGTTAATGTATTATCTGCGGTTTTAGGCAAGAGGCAAGAAAAAGAGTGAGAGTGATAAATATCTTCTCTCCCCATTCCCAGTCCCCAATCACTAAATTAACCCGATGCGATCTAAAGGCCAGAAGCGAAAAGTAGCACGACCAATGAGATTTTTGCTAGGTAAAAAGCCCCAATATCGGGAGTCATTACTATCATTGCGGTTATCTCCCATAACGAAAAATTCATCTGCGGGGATTTTTACGGGTGGAAATGGCTGATTTGGTGGTTCGGCGATGTAGTCTTCTTGTAAGGGTTGGCCATTGATGTAAACTTTACCATCACTGACACTAATGATTTCTCCTGGACGACCAATAACGCGTTTAATAAAGGCTTGATTTTTGTCATAGCCACGACGTTGTAATTCTGGTGGTGATTGAAAAACGACGATATCGCCGATTTTGGGAGGTTGAAAACGATAGGATACTTTTTCTACTACCAAGCGATCGCCTGTTTGTAAGGTAGGGTACATTGATTCTGATGGGATTAACCGGGGTTCAGCGATAAATGTCCTAATCAGCAGTGCTAAACACAGAGCAATCGCTATTAAAGTCAGATTTTCTTGCCAACCACGCCATGTTTTCGAGGATGTGGAAGTTTGTTTAAGATTACTTTCTTGAGGATTCATAGAATTTTCAGCCAGTGGAAATTTTGAATTACAGTAGCGGTTAGCAATAAAGCCTAACTAAATTTTAAATTTTGTAATTCCTGAAATATAGTCGATTGTCATCCTTGTGACTATAAAGGTAGAATTATTAGTCATTTTAGTTCTGTGCAAATCCATACAAATCATTGGCAAATTAATTTATCAATCACTAATTTGTGGATTTAGGGGTCATCCGATTTGGGATTTTAGATTTGCGATTGATTTCATGGATCAATTTGGTGGCTTGTACCATCAAGGAATTATTTTGTCAATGATCAGCGATAGGAGAATCCTATATGCTGACTTCTAAATTTTCTTGAATAGTTGCATCAATATTATCATCTAAAGTATGATCATTTAAAATTAAATTTACTTTAGCAGTAATTACTTCTGTAGGGCGCAGAATTTTTTCACCCCAACGAAAACCACGACGTACTATTTTAGTAATCGTTTGGTCTGGTACATCGCTTCTGTCTTCCCGATCAATAACGCGACATAAGTTAAAATCTGGTTCTGTGCCTACTTGTAATTCTATAGGTATGAGTTGAGATTTTCCTAAGACGCTGATAAATTTACGATTAACTGCGGCTACAGAACGGGGTAAGCGTTTGATAAATTCTGGACTAGGGTTAGGGTTGCTTTCTAGATAATCTAATAAAGCTTCTAGTGCATCAGCGACTTCTAAAAGTTCTAAAAATAAATCTTCAGTTTCTGCTGTGCGTTGGGTTTCTTTTTCTCTTAAAGATTGCTGTAAGATAACATTTTCTTTTTCGAGACTACCAATTTTTTGGATTAGTAAATCACGTAAGTCTTGGTTGATAAAATAGCTTGTATGTAAGTTAGACATGGGAACTCTCTTGAGATAATAGTGCTAAAATTTTATTAGCCCAACTGTTGATTTGGGGATGATTTTCATTGATCAAAGATTGGCAAAGGGTGATTGCTCTATATATTTGTCCATTCATTTGGTAGGCTTTTATCAAACAGATTATAGCTTGGAGATAACCTTGATGATTGTGTTGTTTACAGTTGTAACAGTATTTTTCTAAATATTTGATTGCTTTCGGGTAATCTCCCTGTTTACAAGCTGTAACTCCGGCGGTGAGTAATTGTGATAAGGGGATAGCTAAAGGTTCTCGTTCTAGGTTTTCTTGTTGGTTAATTTGTGTGATAGCCAAGTCTAAGCCATCAAATTCTAATAATAAAGTGAGGGTAGGCGCTGCTTCAGTTAAAGCTGATAAATCACTGTGTTTAAATTGCTGAATAGTTGGTAATATTGGACGCAAATAGTCAGCAATAATCCTTTCCTCTGGCTTCATTAAGCTTTTTTGTGCCTTAGCAACGACATCTACCGGATATTGTTTGCGCTTCATAGCTAAAGCTACAGCCTGGGTAATTTCTGTTTTTGATGCAGCTTGAGAGACACCTAAGATGTCGTAGGGATTATTTTCCATAACATAAAATCAAGGATGAAAATCGAGGATAGAGTAGTGAGAATTGTTGCCAAATCAAGCTAATTTTAAGCTCTGATAAATTTCTTGAAATGCTGGTTCATGGGGACATATTTCATAAGCCCAATATCCTAGTTGTAACATTAATCCTGGATCATGTAAACACCCTTTTTTATCACCCTGAACTAACATATTTAGAAAAAATTCAGCTACAATATAACGAACTCTATCCCGCTTTGATAATTTAGCAGTCCTCAACATTGCTTCATACTGGCGAGTCTGGAACAGAAGATTAATTGTTTTTAGTTCCTGGGAGAGTTCAATATTTTCGATCATGTCCATAATAATCGAATTAGTATTATCAATTTTTTGGACTTCTTGCAATTTTTCTAAAGCTTGACTTAAGGAAATTTGCTCATTAATAATTTCTTGTCTAATTGCTTCTGCTTTGTACTCAGCAAAATAACTGCTGGCAAGTTTACTACTGCTTAAAATATCATACCAAAACTCGGCAAACTCTAAATGTTCTGAAAATTTTGAGATGACTTGACGCTGTAATCCACAGAGTCGATCAATTTCTTGTTGCCAATCTTGGGCTGTTTTAATTTCCTCCTTAATTGACTGGAAACAAATGATTGCTCTGCGCCATTTTTGTTGTTGTAGTTGATAACAACCTTCATGGTAGGCGATGAAATTGTGAGCAAATTTTTCAATTTCAGTAGTTGGGCTACTTGGAGGTTTTAGTTGAATTGCTCTTTGACTATCGCCTTCTAAACAAGCAGCTAAAGCTAATCCCCAAGGGGTATAAAGGGAACGGAGAATTTTTTGACTAAGATGTATTTTCACTGTCAGATGATTTTGCCATTGCTCAAGAAATCGCTGATAACAACCTGGAGTAATAAATACATCATTTACTTGCATTCCTGAGTTAGATGGTTCTCCCATAAATCTAAGAGCAACCAATTCCCAACGGTAGTGATCACGCAAATCTAAATAACAATTTAATTGTGCTTGTGTATGAGGATTTTTTACCTGATCAATAGCAGCTTCTAATCGCCGTTTTAATTCCCAAGCTACAGCATTAAAATCAACGGATTTATCTTCCAGCCAAGGAATATCTTTCAGGCTAGGATCTGCGGTTAAATTGGCTAATGCCGTTGAGAGGGCAATAATTAAATCTAGCAGTTTTTGGGGATGATTTTGGGCATAATAATAAGTAGCTACTGTCCAATTATGTAATGTAGTGAGATTAGGATTAGCAACCCAAATTTTTTGTGTTTCATGAGTGATACTCTCCCAGTTTAATTTTTGCCAAATTGCCACATTTAAACTAGGTTCAATATATTTTTGTAGATTACCTTCTACCAAAGCATTAGCACCAAATTTTTGGAGAAATTTTGTACTTATTGTTTTAGCTTGTTCTAAATTATCAGTTTTGACTAACTCTTCAATTTCCTGCAAACATAGTAGACGTTGATGTTGAACAATCTGTTTAAGAATGTCTCGCTGTTCAGCAACTGCTAGAGCCGATATTCCTTGCCATTCTCGATATGCTGACTGTAAATTTCCTTGTTTAGCTAAAACAAACCCGCGTAGATAAGTGGCTTGTTCTCCTGATAAACCTTCTAGGTACGATAGCGCATTGTCCCAATCTTGCATTTTAATTGCTACCAAACCTAAGCGAATTTGGCAGTCTGTAGGATCTGGTAAAAGGGATTTAGCATTTTCATATAAAGATTTAGCTGCTGGAAAATAACCAGCTTTTTCGGCTGCTAAACCTTGACGAAATAGTTCTCTACCTTTAACTTTTGATTTAAGCTTTTGCAGGAGATCAAAGCCGTCATGGCGAGGAAAATTAGCCAAAGCTAAATCTAAGAGGGCGATTGCTCTCCGTAGTCTACCTTCATATTCAAATTGCTGTACTTTTTGCAGTGCAGAGTTATAAATTTCTTCCTGGGGAATTTTGATTTTAACATCGGAAATATCCTTTTTAATTGTGTCAGTAGGATAGATTTTTTCGGCGGCTTTATAAATCGCCATTGCTTTTTTAAAAAAACGATTATCTGCTGCTATTTTTGCCTGGTTGACTAATAATTGATATTGTTGTCTTGTTTGCAGTATTTGTTCACATTTTTCAATTATTTGAGATATGGACTGATCAGAAATAATTCGGCTATGGAGACGATAAAGAGCGATCGCAGTGGAGAGGGATTGAGTTTCAAAAGGATCACCTGTATCTTGTCTGAGTATGACGTTGGCTTGAGTAGAAATTTTATCTGCTTCACTAACTTGTTTATGCCACTCTATTAATTGTTTTTCTAAACTATCGACAAGATTACCAACTAATAATTTACCCAGTAACCGTTCCCAAACACTAGATTTTTCTGCCCAAAGAGTCAATCCAGTTTCTAAAGTTTTGATTGCTTCGCGTAATTGCTTTTTTTGCGCTAGTTGTTCGGCTTGATAACTTGCTTCCTTTAGGCTATCAAGGATACTCATTGGCTTTTCTCCTGACAGCTAGGAATTGTTAACTTTTCTCCCACAGATAGAAAGTAGTTACGGCGATTTTCGAGATGGGGATTAGCTTTGGCGATCAGTTTCCACGCACTAGCTTGACGACAGACTTTTTCAGCAATTAAACCTAAATTATCTCCCTGTTTAACAATATAAATATTTACGTTTAAGTTATTTGTAAGTTTTTCTGGGCTATTAACTGCGGTGGAACTTGGAAACAAAATATTTCCATAATGTTGATTGTTGATAATCAAAAAGCTGCCCGATATTCCCAAACAAATGCCTATCATTAATATCAACAAAGCTACTAACAAATTGAAATTGCTAATGTTTTTTTGGAGTGGTGTTTTTTCTATGGGTGCTAACTCTTGGAGTGTGCGAATTAGAAAGAGGTCAGTATCACAATTAGGACAGGTTTTACCCTCGATTTCTTGATATCCACATACTGGACAATTAAGTTTAATATTCATCGTTTCAACCCTGTAATAATGCTGTTATTGGGTAAGTTTTGATTTAGCCAATGCTGCACATCTGGTTGCAGTTCTGGTAACAAACGCTCGGCTTCTTTCACATCACCATTTTTCATCGCCGTCAACAGCCGAGAGAGTTTATCAGACATAGTATTTGCTACGGTAGGTGCTATTAATTTTGCTTGTTGAATCGCTAAAATACAAGCTTGAATTACCTGTACTTCGTCTGGTAGTCTATCCAGTTCCTGTCTGGTTTCTTCACAGTGATATTTCATGCCAGCAGAATTATTGCTATCAATCGCAGTTTGTAATTCCGCACTGAGTGTTTGTAATTTCTCTTGCTGGGGTTTGAGAATCATAAATTCACAAAGTTTGAGAACGCGATCGCATTCAAACACCAGTGATTCTGCTTCTAGCCGTTCTGAAGACATATTGACCTGGAATTTTTGTAAGTGTTCTCCAGCAATATTCAGTAAATCCCTGCGTTCTTCCCCTGTAATAGGATTAATAATTTGGTTGGCTGACTGCACAACTGGTACTGCTAATTTCAAGGCTTCTTCTACACCATAAGCAGTCAGGTTTTGATGATTGAGTTGTTCTATTTCCGCCTCTAATTTTTGATATATTTTTTCATCTGCACGACCACGAGAAAAGATACAACTTACTCTGACGGAAGGGTCATTTTTCAAAGTCGCTGTCATTCGCAGATCATTATTTTTTTCATCCAACTCTAAATTTATTTGAATTTCTGTACCGACGGGGTAATTTTGATCTAAACCTAACCACATTTCTCCAATTCTTTCATCATCTTTAACCCCATCTAACTGTTCTTTAACTTTATCAGGGCTAAAAAATTGAAAGTGAATTAAGCGTTGTCCATCAGCCACTGTTTTAAAAGTGTAAATTGGTGTGGTGATGGGCAAAATATCACCTTGACTAATTACTTTATATTTGCCATCTGCTAATTGAATAAAATAATCACGAGATACTGTTGTCACTTTATCTGTTTGTCCAGCCGCGACAATTGCTGCACCTTCTGCCACTGCATACATTGGCCGGGGATGTAAGATGACTTTATTAATACCAAAAGTCTGCTTAAGTTTGCGTTGTACCAGAGGAATTTGAGCAGAACCACCGACCAACAAAACAACATCCACCATTTCCAGGTTATATTCTGCATATTCTAAAGCTTGGTGGCAAATTTGTAGCGATCGCTCTACCAAATCATCAATCATTACTTCAAATTGCTCTAGAGTAATTTCCACATCAATAGGAATTGCTATTCCTAACTCATCGAGTAAATGAGTCCCAGGAATAATCCGTGCCACCGCAGAATTACTTAATTCAACTTTTGCTCTTTCTACCGCAATTTTCACATCAGCATTAAAACGTAATCGTTGATAATCAGGCATTCTGGCAATTAAGCCGTCAATATCGCTGATTTTTTCCTGCTGTGCAACTTGCTCTTTCACAAACTTAATCAGCCGCGAGTCAATGTCATCCCCTCCCAGCCATAAATCCCCTGCTTTTCCCTGTTCAATAAATGAAGTTCCACCTGCGGTAATTACTGAAGCGTCAAAAGTCCCACCGCCAAAATCATAAACTAAAATTGTGTTTACATCGTCACTATCAGGGGAAAAACCGTAGGATATAGCTGCTGCTGTCGGTTCTGGTAGTAATTCTAACGGTGTTAGTCCCGCTTTCAGCGCCGCAGTTCTGGTGGCATAGCGTTGTTTATCGTTAAAATAAGCAGGGATGGTAATTACCGCTTGGTCAATTATCTCACTATTTTTACTGATGCCTTGAACATAGGCTTGGACATTCTGCGCCACTTTTTTGAGAATCTGGGCAGAAATTTCCTCCGGTTGGTATTCTTTACCTCCCAACCAGACCGCAATACTGTTATCTGTTCCCTGGGTTGGTTGGGCAATTTTATAACCAAATTCTGACCTTTGTTTCTGTACGGCTGCGTCGCCAAAACCCCTACCCATCAAACGTTTGATGGAAATAATTACATTTTCTGGGTCATGAAGTAACTGGTTGTAC
Organism: Nostocales cyanobacterium; assembly: GCA_004293145.1. Lineage (GTDB taxonomy): Bacteria > Cyanobacteriota > Cyanobacteriia > Cyanobacteriales > Nostocaceae > RDYJ01. Next base: position 15,880 of record RDYJ01000039.1, read on the forward strand.
GCTTGATCCCCAACCAAAAATTTACTTTCGTCATCAGCAACCACAGAACGAGTCAATTTTCTATCTGGGGGCGTGTTATCGTTGGCTGTCACTACTTCTACTTCTACCAATTTAAAGGCAGCGACAGAGTTAGTTGTCCCTAAATCAATACCAATTGCCTTGACCATGACTGAAATTTTAACCTGTTATATGTAATTTTTTGACGATTTAGGTAGACTGCCTCTTGATAACCCGCAGATTGAGAGCAGGAGCTAATTACCAATTATGATTAATACATATCAGTTTAGGATCTACTACAGAAAATTTACGCAAATTACTTAAGTATTTACAAAAGTTTATATTTTCGGTATTATACGCAGGTCTTGCAACTGCTTGTTAAGGTCGCGGATTTATATAAATGGCAACTTCAATAAAGTTATAAAATTAAAATCTTTCTTTGCTGATGTTAATCCCAGTTGTATCGCTGCTGGAAATTGGAATTGTTACGGTTTTGAGAAGTTGGGGATCTAAATTTTTAGTTTGTTCCAGTTTGATTGATTTGATAATTAAAAACTCACATAAATTATACCCTTCTAGTCTCCCAATTTCTCAAACAAATCTGCCAAAACCACATTAGAAAATAAAAACCCATCAGGATCAGTTAAACGCAACTTTTCTCCTTCAATTTCCACCCAACGCCGATGAAAATAAGGTTGCAAACATTGTTTAATTTCCTCTACCTTTCTTATTCCAAACTTCTCTGCTAATACCGTCAAACTCAAACCTTCTGCTAAACGCAACCCCAGCATTAAAGTTTCTAACAATTCTTCTGCCAAAGGTGTGATTTCACAATCAATTACTGCGCCATTTTGCAACCATTGATAATATTCTTTAGTTTTTCGGGGACGGGTGAAGCGTTTACCTTGCACATAACTGGCCGCACCCATACCGAAACCATAATAAGCAAGATTTTGCCAATAAACTCGATTATGTTGACATTGATGTCCGCTTTTGGCATAGTTAGAAATTTCATAATGTTCATAACTTGCATCAGTTAAGGTTTGTTGTCCTAGTTGGTACATCTTCACAGTATTTTCATCCGTCGGTAGGGGATTATCTCCCGGTTGGTAATAACGACCGAAAGCTGTACCTGGTTCTATGGTTAAATCATAAATAGAGATATGATGTGGGGCAATTGCTACCGCTTTGGTAAGGGAATCTTGCCATTGATCCAAAGACTGATGTGGCAACCCGGAAATTAGGTCTAAGCTAAATTCGGGTATCTCGACTTGGTTGATTAAATCAATAGCTGCAAAAATATCTTCAACGGAGTGCGATCGCCCAGCAATTTTTAACAATTCTGCTTGAAACGTCTGCACACCCAAACTGACCCGGTTCACCCCTGCACGTCGATAACCTGCGATATGTGCTAAATCAAACGTACCGGGATCCATTTCCATAGAAATTTCTACCCCGTCGGCAATGCCAAAACGCTTCTCTAAGGCTGTTAATAAACATTGCAACTGTTCTGTAGATAGCAGCGAAGGTGTACCACCACCAAAGAAAATAGTTTTTAGGGGTTGACTAAATTCTGGGGAAATGCTGATTTCGTGACAAAGCGCCTGAACATATTGGGAAATTGTCCCAGAATTTTCACCCCGCAAGCGATCGCCCACTACAAACACAGGAAAATCACAATAAAAACACCGTCGCCGACAAAAGGGAATATGTACATAAGCAGCAGTAGGATTTTTAAAATTCATAGGATTGTAGATTTGGAATTTTAGATTAGGAAATTGGTGATTGATGATTGGGCAAAATCAAGCAAAATCAAATTAATTACCCATTACCCATGACCAGTTTGTTTACAACTTTTCATCTTTTGACAACAAAAATAATAATAATTATGGAGGGAAAAGTCTTTGGGTATAATGTTTGTATACATTGTATTAACTGCCTAAACCTTTAGTGTAAGTCCATATTTTTGCATCAATGCAACCGTTGAAATAAAAAATACCTTACTCTACTGGCTAAACACAGTTGTAGGAAAACAACAAAATCATGCTTGATTTCATTATCATTCTCTCATTTATTTTGGCAGCATCGGGAATAGGTTACTTTAGCACCGATTTACTCCCAACTGGAACTCTCAACGGAGTAACAAACCTAGACGCATTGCGTTTAGTGGTTGCCGTCTTCGCTGCTATTATTGGTGGTGCAATTGGTCTGAGTTTCCAAACTACATACAGACGCTTAGAAGCACAAGTCCGAGAAATGCCTCTAGAAGTCATTTTAACTCGTGCTATTGGCTTAGTTATTGGGCTATTACTGGCCAATTTAATGTTAGCCCCGCTATTTTTATTACCCATACCCGCAGATTTTGGATTTATTAAACCTCTAGTAGCAGTTGTTGGCAGTATTATACTAGCTGTGACTGGCATGAATTTAGCAGATACTCACGGACGGGGTTTGTTGCGGTTAATTAATCCTAACACCGTGGAAACTTTGGTAGTTGAAGGAACTCTCAAACCTGCGAATACTAAAGTTTTAGATACTAGCTGCATCATTGATGGGCGGATTGAAACTTTATTAGAAACGGGATTTTTAGAAGGGGTAATTATTGTCCCGCAGTTTGTTTTACAAGAACTGCAACAGGTAGCTGACGCAAGTAAAGACATTAAGCGGGTCAGAGGAAGACGGGGTTTAGAAATTCTCAACCGCATTAAGGAAGCTTATCCAGAAAGGATTTTGATTAACCCGGCTGACTATGAAGATATCAACACAGTTGATGCCAAATTGGTCAAATTTGCCCAAGAAATTAACGGTACACTGTTAACTAATGACTACAATTTATCTAAAGTTGCTAGTGTGCAGAAAGTTCCAGTTTTGAATGTGAATGATTTAGTAAATGCGGTTCGTCCTAGTTATTTACCTGGTGATAATTTAGATTTAAAAATTCTCAAGGAAGGTAAAGAACCAAGTCAAGGTGTTGGTTATCTTGATGATGGAACTATGGTAGTTGTTGAGGAAGGCAGCGGTTATGTTGGTGGTGAACTGCGAGTAGTGGTCACTAGTGCTTTACAAACCTCAGCAGGTAGAATGATTTTTGCTAAACCTCAAGCTTCCGCTTTAGCGTGAGGGAAATGGTAGAAAAAATAGCTGTTTCAAATCCCTGATTTCTTGATGAAGTCAGGGATTTTGTTGTTTTTTAATGTGTGCTTTTTGCTTGATTTTCTCTGATGGGTTCTCATAGGAGGTAACTGTGCTAATTTAGTAGGAAACAATGCCCAACTCATTAATTTTTGCAAGATTTCCGACGAATTAATTTGTTAATGAATTTAAATACATTACCTGCAAAAGAAGTTACAAAGCGGTAAGTTTTGCGAACCTTATTTAAAAATGAATAAGGTACTCGTAACCGCAAAGGATATAAAATAGGCAGATATAGTAAATAATAAGCCTTTTTCAAATCATCCCATTTTGAGCATTTTTCCTGGTGTAGAAAATCAGAAATATCAACAACTAAACCCCTTCCCTCGGACATCATGACATTCTTTCCATGAACATCATGAGGGTAAAGTCCACGACTTTGTGCATAGTCCAAAGCACTATCAATATCTTTGATCACCTGGGGAGGAATACGCAAACCCCTGTGCAAACAGTCATAAAGGGTAACACCATATAATCTTTTCAAGACTAACAAGCCTTCTTGAGCATAAAAACACTCAGAAAAAGCCGGATGGGAACCAAGACGCTGGTAAACTTCTAGTTCCTCCTCAAACCCAGGACGACCAGGTGCGTAAATTTTAACCACCAAATCTGGATATTCAGGATGATAAACTACTGCTGCGTAGTTTCCTGTACCTAGAAGTTGCCAAGGTGCGGGAAGATAGCGCACTTCTGCTGGGTTGTGAGGATGGACACTTTCGAGAACTAACTGTGGTATTAGTTCTTCCTGGATACTTGCAATTAGTGATTGAATATGGGATTGATCCATAGGATATACGCACCATCTAGAGTGGTATCACATTAATAAAATACACCGCCCAATTGCTATTATGCCCCAAGGATGAAGAAAAAATTATTTTTTTCCTGATTCAGTAAGTTGGTCTAAAATTCCTAAAACTTCTCTTTCAAAAGTAACCTGAGCGCGGTTAGTTTTACCACCAATGTAAAGTTTTTCTCCTATTTGTAATGCCCAAATTTGGGAATGGGAAAAATAACTCATTACCACGCCCAACATCAACAAAGCAAAACCAGCATAAACTATAGGAATACCGGGATCATATTTAATTTGTAAACCCGTACTACCCACAACATCGACAATTTTCAAATTTATCCCATTTACAGGTATAGACATTCCTGAACGCACGGTATTAATCAATTTGCCTTGAGCATCATAAATTAATACCATCCCTTGTAAATCTTTTGCTAATAGCGAAACTCCTTCACTTAAATCTGGCTTAATTGGAACCCAAGTTCCCCAAAGTCTTCCTTGACCTTTGGTGTCTAATAGTGCCATTGGTAATTGGAAAATCGGACTATTATTTAATTTCACCTGAACCCCAGAAATACCCCAATCTGTTTGATAAAAAACTACTCCATGATAACGCAGAGGTTTATTAACATAAATTTTTTCATGGTTTACTTCTTTGCCATCATTATCCAAAACAGATAAATCTGAATAAAATTGGTCAATTCCTCCTTTTGGTGTGTAGTCAATCCAAAATCTATTTACCTTGACTGACCAATCTTTCAGGACATCTGGAGATGACCAAGCACCCGCATCAATGATATTTTTAACCTGGAAAGTATTACCACTAGAAATCATTTCTTGAGCCATAAAACCCGTCATTGATCCCCATATTCCCCCCAGCAAAATCATGACAATACCAATATGCACAATGATTGGTCCAATGCGTCCGACTATCCCCTTACGGGCGTAAAGAATATCATTTTTTTCCTGTTCCTGAAATATTTTATAACGAGTTTGTGCTAAAATTGGTGCGAGTGAAATTAAGCAAATACCATCTAACTCTGCACTTAAAGCTAACTTTTTAAATTTGCGGGGTTCGTCGTAATATTGCCATTTTTGGGCAGCTTTTAAAGCAGGTAATTGACGAGTAAAAGTACAAGCTGTTAAACTCGTACCAAATAAAACTAATAAAGCCAAAAACCACCAAGTTCTATAAACATGATCTAAACCCACAACTTGAATGACTTTCCAAGTGAGGAAACCAAATAAAGCTGGATGTTCTGGATAGTTAGCTTGGTAAAAAGCAGGTAGTTGTCCTTGTTCTATGACTGTACCACTGACACTAAAAAGGGCAATTATTAATAGCAGAATAATCGCTAATCTTAAATCAGTCAGCACAGGTAAAATTTCCCGTCTTAGGAAGCGGACAGGAATGGAAAACAAATTTAAGTCTTTGGATGTTGTGTTATCTACGGTCATTGTTTAGAAACTACCAAGAGGAATACGAGAAAGTAAAGAAAATACACCAAAACCAACTAATAATGCACCGCTAACTGGGTTTATCCAACCAGACCAACGACGCAATTCTAATAGTTTTTTAATTGACGCAGTAAATGTACCTGCTAAAATCAATGGGGTTACATATCCGGCTGTATAAGAAAGTAGTAAAACAGCACCTAAAAGTAAATCTTGGGTATTAGCAACCCAACCTAATAAACTGGCTAAAACTGGTGTGCTACAAGGGGAAGCGACTAAACCAAATGTTAAACCAATAGAATAGGAACGGACTCCGGGAGGTAAATCATTAGATATCCAATTTGTTTCACCTAAAGACGGAAATTGTAAAGGCAGGGCTTCTAATAAATTCAAACCCATAATAATGGCAATAATGCTAACAATAATTGGTAAACCAATTCCTACTTGACCGTAGACTTTTCCCACTAAACCTGCTATAATTCCTAAACCTGCCAATGTTGTTGCTAATCCTAAAGCAAACCAAGTTGATTGGGCAGCAGCTTGGAGTCGGCTTTTCGCTTCATAACCGCCAATATAGCCAATAGTAATAGGCAGCATAGATAGCATACATGGTGTCAGACTGGTGAGCAAGCCGGCTGCAAAGATAATAGCAATACTGACGATGCTGAGATGGGTGAGTTGGTTAGCAACAAGGGTGTTTGCGAATTGTTCAAGTTGATAAATTTGGGTTTGTAGATTCTCCAGCATGGGTTATGTTTGAATGGGAAAGGCTGACTCTGTTTACATTTTAGCTGAATTTAGTTTGTTGTTTCTCTTCGGGTTGGAATGTGGGGAAAAACCACGTTAATTTTGAATGATAATTTTTAGTAATATAATTTTTGGGAAAAAAGTTCACTGGATCCATTTTCGCAATAAATAGGGGTTTATTGAGAATACTATTGAGAATAGTATCAATAAGCTAACGAAATTTAAGGATTTGGGGATTGATTATTTTGTTGTTCTGTGTTTATAATATTTTTAGGTATAATCCAAGGGTTTTTTGTAAGTTGTTTTAAAGCTAGAGTCTCTTGGTTGACTTCCCCTGTCTGGAGTCTGGAAGTAAAATTTTTGTTTGATAGAAAAGAAACGAACCACAGAGTCACAGAGAACACAGAGGTAGAACCTCTAGGTTTGCATTCCCAGTCTGGAGTTTGAAAGTAATTATTCATCTTTTAACCAATTTTCTAATTTTAAACCTGTGATTCTTGATAAATCAGAATCATGGGAAACTAAGATTAAATCGTGAATTATTGCGGTAGCTGCTATGAATATATCTGCATCTTGTATTGGTAAACCTCTTTGTTTTAAATTAGCATAAATTTCTGAGGCTTTTTTAAAAATTGCCATATCATCTAAGAGTAATATCGTGTATTCATGGGATAACTTCTCAAAATCAATTAACTTTCTCGTAGCGTTTACAGCTAAAAGACCTCTTTGAATTTCATAGTAAGTCATCCCACTAATAAAAAGTTTTTGCTGGTGACGAGTAACAATTTCTAACTTGGTAGTTATTTTTGGATCACGCTTGATAATTGCTGTAATAATGTTGGTATCTAGTAGATATGCCATTGATTTATTTCCGTTTCACCGCTTCATCAAATATTGCCATTTCTTCAGGTGTAAAATCATCTAATAAACCTGCCATCGCGTGTACCACTAAAATCTGATTAATTCTTTCCGTTAAGTCTTCCTCTTCCATTGTTTCTACCGGTGGTACTGTATTTGGTTTATTGAAGAGTTCATAGATGTAATTAATCATCTGTTCTCGTTCTAATCTTTCTTGATACACACTATTATTTGCAATCAGATTTTCCACAATTGCAGAAATTCGTTTATGGGTTGTTTGTTCTTTAATAGATGTATTATTCATGGCTTTGACCTATTTTTTTTTAGGATATATCCTATTTTATCACAGAATATAAAAAGATATACTCAGATTCCCGAATTCAGATATTACTTAATAAACAAGAAGACAGGGATATTGCTGTTGTTCTTAAATATCCTCCCAGGTAATAGTCATCATCATCTCTTTATTGACTTGCGAAAGTGTCACTAATCTGTTAGCTTGTCTTTCAATTATTTTCTCAAAGATATTTCTGACAAGTCTACCATTTCCAAAACTCTTATCTTTCTCATTGTACAACTTGGTAACCTGTTGCAATAATTTTTCTTTACCTCGTGGGGTGATTCTATAATGTTGTTGCTTACATATTCCTTCAAAAATATTTAATAGTTCTTCTGGTTTATAGTCTTCAAAATAAAAATATCTATTAAATCTCGACTGTAAACCAGGATTAGCATTAATAAACCGCGACATTTCTTCACTATAACCAGCGACAATGACAACTAATCTATCTCGATAGTCTTCCATTCTCTTTAATAAAGTATCTATCGCTTCCTGTCCAAAATCTTTACCTGAAGCTGCTGGTGCTAGTGCGTAAGCTTCATCAATAAATAACACTCCATCTAATGCTGATTTGACAACTTCATCTACTTTTAATGCTGTTTGTCCAACATATCCAGCAACCAAACCTGATCTGTCAGTTTCCACAACATGACCTTGAGAAAGTATTCCTAATTCTTTGTATATTTCACCCATCAACCGCGCAACCGTTGTTTTACCAGTTCCCGGAAGACCACAAAACACAGAATGTAATGAGATGGAAATATTAGGTAAACCTTGTTCCTGTCGCATTTGCTGAACTTTAAGAAAATTGATGAAAGTGTTGATGTCATTTTTGACATTTTCCATTCCCACCAGATGATTTAACTTTTTGATAACATCATCTAAACCGTCTAATTTAGAATCAGAATTATTATGATGTTTCTTGTTTCCAGAGATATTTAACTCTCTCTTCATGCGTTGTAGTTCAGCTTCAATTTCTAAATCTCGATAAGTCATACCCTACCTTCTTTGCTATTTCAAGTTATTTTCTATGAAAACGCGGCTATTTTATGTAAAAATACGGTCAGTCTTAGTTAATTATAAATCAAAATTAATAATATGCAATTGTAAATTACAAATTTTCATGTTGTAGCTAAACCACTGTTCTATACTAGATAATGAAAGACTATAATTGATATGAATGAATAAATTACCTAATCTTGATCGTATCCGAGAACATCAAGCAAACGAGCGAACTTTTTTAGCTTGGTTACGTACTTCTATTGCGTTAATTGGCTTTGGTTTTGCAATTTCTAGATTTGGGATATTTTTACGTCAAATTAACGCTGCTTTTACACAACAAGAAACTACTATAAACCCCTTATTCAACTCAGAAAACTTGGGGATTTTTTTAGTAGTATTTGGTATTCTTACTATCGCTTTAGCAGCATGGAGATATAATCAAGTTTTTTGGCAAATTGAACAAGGTGAGTATAGACCTAAACGTTTACCAGTTTTGATTATGACTGGAGCAGTGATGATTTTTGGTTTACTCAGTATTCCTTTACTTTTAATCCGAAATCAAATACCTCAACCTCCGTCTTCTGCACCTAAACAAAATCAATCTTTTCGTATTCGTTAATTTGTTAAACTTTAATTTACCCGAACCTATACCCTATTGGTAAAATCAAAACTTCTGAAATACTGGAAAATGTTTGATTATTGTTTTTGAGTACATGATTAATATCTAATAGATAGGTATAATTAACCAATGATAATATTTAAAAGATTGGCTAGAAATCAGAATACTTTATAAGTAATAATTCGCTATTCATAAAAATGTAAAAGATATCACAAATTAACTTCCTGACTCTAGCTATTTTTAATGCTTATCTTTTTGGGTTCTCTGCATAAAGTTGAAACAACCAGAAAAGACACAGGAAGAAAAATCATGACCAAATCTTATGCCACAATTGATGGTAATGAAGCCGTTGCGCGTGTAGCTTACAAATTAAACGAAGTAATTGCTATTTATCCTATCACACCATCTTCAAATATGGGTGAATGGGCTGATGCGTGGATGTCAGAAAATAAACCAAATCTTTGGGGTACAATTCCTAGTGTTACCCAAATGCAAAGTGAAGGTGGTGCTGCTGCTGCGGTACATGGTGCATTACAAACAGGAGCTTTAAGTACAACTTTCACCGCTTCCCAAGGTTTGTTATTAATGATTCCCAATTTGTTTAAAATTGCGGGAGAATTAACCAGTTTTGTACTTCATGTTTCTGCACGTTCTTTAGCTACACACGCTTTATCTATTTTCGGTGATCATAGCGATGTGATGGCTGCAAGAAGTACAGGTTTTGCATTATTATGTTCTGCTTCTGTACAAGAAAGTCATGATTTTGCTTTGATTTCTCATGCTGCAACTTTAGAAGCGCGTGTTCCTTTTATGCACTTTTTTGATGGGTTTAGAACTTCCCATGAAGTGCAGAAAGTTGAGTTATTATCTGATCAAGATTTACAGGAACTTATTCCTTTAGAATTAGTTTCAGCACATCGTCAACGCTGTTTAACTCCAGATAAACCAGTATTACGAGGAACAGCACAAAACCCCGATGTTTACTTTCAATCTCGTGAAGGTGCAAACCCTTATTACAATGGTTGTGCGGAAATTGTACAACGAGTAATGGACAAATTTGGAGAACGGACAGGACGATATTACAAGTTATATGAATATCATGGCGTACCGGATGCAGAACGGGTAATTATTATCATGGGTTCTGGTTGTGAAACAGTCCATGAAACCGTTGATTATTTAAATCAAAGTGGTGAAAAAGTTGGAGTTTTGAAAGTGCGACTTTTTCGACCTTTTGATGTAGGAAGATTTGTAGAAGCTTTGCCTAATAGTGTTAAATCAATTGCGGTTCTGGATAGAACCAAAGAAGCAGGTAGCATAGGAGAACCTTTATATTTAGATGTGGTGACAGCTATTTATGAAGGATGGAAAAAAACCACCTTTCCCAAAATTGTGGGTGGAAGATATGGTTTATCTTCTAAAGAGTTTACCCCAGCAATGGTAAAGGGTATTTTTGATAATCTCACCCAAGTTAAACCCAAAAATCATTTTACTATTGGGATTAATGATGATGTCAGTTTCACTTCTTTGAATTTTGATCCTAATTTCTCAACAGAACCAGATAATGTAGTTCGTGCTATGTTTTATGGTTTGGGTTCTGATGGTACGGTAGGTGCAAATAAGAACTCTATCAAAATTATCGGTGAAGGTACAGAAAATAATGCTCAAGCTTATTTTGTGTATGATTCTAAAAAGTCCGGTTCCATGACTGTTTCTCATTTGCGTTTTGGTGCTAGTACAATTCGTTCAACTTACCTCATCGACAAAGCTAATTTTATTGGTTGTCATCATTGGGGGTTCATTGAAAAAATTGACCTTTTGAAAAATGCTGCACCAGGGGCAATTTTTCTGTTAAATAGTCCCTATGAAACTGATAAAGTTTGGGAATATTTACCAGTAAAAGTCAAAAAACAAATTCTCGAAAAAAACCTAAAACTTTATGCTATTAATGCGAGTCAGGTTGCTAAAAATAGTGGCATGGGACACAGAATTAACACTATTATGCAAGTGTGTTTCTTTGCTTTAGCAGGAGTATTACCACAGGATAAAGCCATTGCTAAAATTAAACAAGCGATAGAAAAGACATACTCCAAAAAAGGTGTGGAAGTTGTCAACATGAATTTAAAAGCTGTAGACAACACCTTAGAAAATCTTCACCAAATCGAAATTCCTCTAGTGCAAATAGGGACAAAGGATAATTACCAATTAGCAATTACCAAACCTGAATTTATAGAGAATGTTCTTGGTAAAATCATGGTATGGGAAGGTGATGACTTACCTGTAAGTGCTTTACCTGCGGATGGAACTTTCCCCACTGCAACTGCAAAATGGGAAAAACGCAACGTTGCGGAAGAAATTCCCGTTTGGGATGCTGATGTCTGCGTCCAGTGTGGTAAATGTGTGATGGTTTGTCCCCATGCTGCTATTCGTGCAAAAGCTTATGAAGTTGATAAATTAGCAAATGCACCTGCAAGTTTTAAGTCAACAAACGCGAAAGATAAAGACTTTGCTACCCAAAAATTCACCATTCAAGTCGCACCGGAAGACTGTACAGGTTGCAGTATTTGTGTGAATGTTTGTCCTGCAAAAAATAAAGCAGAACCAACAAAAAAAGCTATTAACATGAGTCCGCAGTTACCCATCAGAGAACAGGAACGGGAAAACTGGGATTTCTTTTTAAGTTTACCAAATCCTGACCGCACAAAGTTGAAATTAAATCAAATTCGGCAACAACAACTGCAAGAACCTTTGTTTGAATTTTCTGGTGCTTGTGCAGGATGTGGAGAAACACCATATCTTAAATTATTAACACAATTATTTGGCGATCGCTCACTCATTGCTAACGCTACTGGTTGTTCTTCCATCTACGGTGGAAACCTCCCCACAACTCCTTGGAGTCAGAACGCAGAAGGAAGAGGTCCAGCATGGTCTAATAGTTTATTTGAAGATAACGCCGAATTTGGTTTTGGTTATCGTTTATCAATAGATAAACAAGCGGAATTTGCAGCAGAATTATTGCAACAATTAAGTAGTGAAATTGGGGATAATTTAGTTAATTCCATCCTCAAAAACGAGCAAAAAACTGAAGCAGATATTTGGGAACAACGGGAAAATATCGCCGTTCTCAAACAAAAACTAGAAGAAATTACGAACGCAGATGAACACAGATATACGCAGATAGAATCAAAAAATATCCGCGTTAATCAGCGTTTATCTGCGTTGGAAAATCTCAAATCCCTCGCTGATTATTTAGTCAGAAAAAGTGTGTGGATAGTAGGTGGTGATGGATGGGCTTATGACATTGACTTTGGTGGAATTGATCATGTTTTAGCCAGTGGTAAAAATGTCAATATCTTAGTCATGGATACAGAAGTTTATTCTAACACAGGCGGTCAATCTTCTAAAGCAACTCCCAAAGCAGCAGTAGCTAAATATGCAACTGGTGGAAAACCTGCACCTAAGAAAGATTTAGGTTTAATGGCCATGACTTATGGTAATGTTTATGTTGCCAGCGTCGCTTTAGGTGCGCGTGATGAACATACATTAAAAGCCTTTTTAGAAGCGGAAGCTTTTGATGGTCCATCTTTAATTATTGCCTACAGTCATTGTATTGCTCATGGTATTGATATGACCACGGGTTTACAACAGCAAAAGGCTTTAGTAGACGCAGGAAGATGGTTATTATATCGCTATAATCCTGCATTACAAGAACAGGGTAAAAATCCCCTACAATTGGATATGAAAGCGCCTTCTGAGTCTGTGGAAAAATCCATGTATCAGGAGAACCGGTTTAAGATGTTGACGAAGAGTAAACCAGAAATTGCGAAGCAATTGTTGGAACAAGCGCAAGCTGAAGTTAATGCTAGATGGGAAATGTATCAGTATTTAGCGAATAGGTAAAGGTTTTTCAATATTTACGTAGGTTGGGTTGACGCAAGGAAACCCAACATTATCAACATCAATTGTATAATTTCTGTAAAAGTTCTTGATAAGTGACAATTTCAGTATTTTCAAATTTTGCAATCACTAATAAATCTTGATCGCCTGTAACTAAAAAATTCGCATCACTATCTTTTGCTAGTGCTAAAAGATAATTATCTTTCGTATCCCGACAAATAAAAACTTCTGATGTTATATTTATAAATACACCAATAGTCCGTAAAAGTTGAATTAATTCATGGACTTTCTGAGAAGGGAAATATTTTTGTAACTTAGGACGTTGAGTTACTAAAGTAATTTCTTCTAATATTTGCTCAGAAATTACTACTTGAATTGTTTCTTGAAGTAAAAGGTTTTTTAATTCTTTCAATTCCTTACCAATCAAAAAACTAATCCAAAGATTAGTATCAATAATTATCTTAACTGTTATTTTTTCTAGCATAAATTTGAGAACGGACAATTTCAACTTCTTCTGTAATTTCCTCTAATGACAATTCATCAGTTTGAAATATTTCTAATAACTCTGTTAATTTATTATTCAATGTTTCTTTTTCTAACTCTTTACTAAGTAATAATTTTTCGGAATTAGAAAGTTGTTTAACTAAGCTAAGAATTTGATCAAATGTCAAAGGAAGTTGATAGGTATTTTGTAACATAGTGTCAATTCTCCTTTTTTGATATATTATTCACTAGTGTTTATGAATTTCTATTATTTCTATTTTGTCATAAATTTCTTGTCAAGTTCGATTTCTATTTTTTTCATGAGTTAGTTCTTTTTATTTGATATAGTTATTATATTATAACAAAGTTTTTTAAATCAACGTCTAAATCAGTTTCGTCATAATAAATATTAATGTTTCTCATCGCTAATTCACCTCTCGTTCCTATTCTCTAGATAGAATAAAGGAACGAGTTAAATTAAAAAAATGAGAATTCTTCCACTTTTAAAGAGAACTGTATTTTTCTCCTATTTCTTGTAATAAAGTGTGTCTAGAGGAATGTCAAATATTTTTTTAGTTCAATATAAGCTTGGTTAATACTCTCAAGAATCGCGCATCCAACACTGTACAACAAAACTAAATCAAAAACAGGTAATCAGTTTTCACTAATTACCTATTACTAATAAATCATCTTAATTGGTTGCTTTTTTAAGTACCCGATTTAAAATCACCTTACCATTAGGTTTAATCACTTCAACACGAATAAAATTCGGATCACTTGGTCGCCAAGTAACTTGATATTTTAAGCCGTTATTATTCCAAGTGTAAACTTGACGTTGTTTATTTCCAGAAGCAACAGCACCAGACAAACTAATGTTATTATTACTTTTGCGGTTCTCTCCATAATAGTAATAAACATTATTGCTAAAAGATAAACTTACGTTCCACTCTTTATCACTAAATTCCCCTGCTGGATAATCAAACTTTTGCACAGCAATAGCTTGATGAGGAATAGCAATATCAATAATTGCAGGAGTAGAGATACCCAAAATTGCAGCCAATGTGATCGCTTTGTAGTTCATAAAATGCTCCTTAGTAAAGTAAAATGATAAAATTATCCAAGGTTGTAAAATTAGTAAAATAAATAGAGAGATAGGAAAATACCACCTACCCCTCAGCAATAATTACTTCTTCGCAATTATCCAAACTGCATGGATAATACCTGGAATATAACCGAACAAAGTCAGAACAATGTTAATCCAAAAATCCCAACCAAAACCTACTTGCAAAAATACTCCTAAAGGTGGCAGAAAAACCGCGCATAAAATCCTTACTAAATCCATTTCAGCCTCCTGTTAATGTTCCATCCATATCTCTACACCTAACATCACATTCTACAAATATGATTCCTGAAAAGATACGGTAAACCGCACTTATTAACCACCGCTGATTTTGGCTTTGTAACCCAACTTCACCAAAATCTCTAAAATCTTCTGTTTATGATCTCCCTGAACTTCAATTTCATTTTCTTTCACAGTCCCACCTGTACCGCATTGGGCTTTTAACTGTTTCAATAAAGCAGCTAAAGTCTCTGGTTTGCTTTGAAACCCAGTAATTACGGTTACGGTTTTCCCCTTCCTTCCCGCGCGAGTAGCTTGTACTCTCACATTTTGTTGATTTGGGGGTAATTCTTGAATTGGACGCTCAAAAGCTGCGGAATTGTCGTGACCAAATTCTTGGTAGATAATGCGTTTGTCAGATTTCGATTTCGAGGAAGACATACAATATAATTCAGGCAAATTAATGTTATTTTAGCCAATTAGTGACTACTACTGAGCAATGTCTGATAATAATACGCTTAATTACATAAAATAATTTCACCAAAATTCTGATCAATCTATGTGACACGTTAATTTTTTTCAGGGGTAGAGTAATATAAATTACCGAAACGAAAAAGTTGAGATATATTTTTTATGTTCAAAAATGTCTTATCAGCATCTGGTAATTTTGAGGATATCCGCGCCTCTAAACAGCACAATTACATAGTAGCGATCGCTGCTTTAGCCTTAATAAGTTTGCTGAGTTCATCAGGTGGTGCGCCAATTGAACACACAATTTCTAACTTTTGGGAAGGGTTTATTTGGGGTATTGCCGATCCAGTGATTAGCTTAGATCGGTTAGCTGGTATAGTCATCATTGGTCTAGTCTCTGCTAGGTTTATAGGTGGTGCTTGGATAGGTATATCTTTTGTCTTAGCTACATCTGGTGGACAATTGCTACACTTGAATCTGCTCAATTTACCAGGCGCAGAAATAGCTATTGCTACCTGTACTATCGTCTTTGGTGTAATTTCAGTTCTACCTACCCAAATCAGTTGGTTAGCTTGCACCATACTGAGTGTCATCGCTGGTTTATCTCATGGTTATGCTGATAGTCAAGCAATCATGGGTGCAGAAATGCTAACTTTAGCTGCATATCTGATTGGTGTCATTTTAACTCAAACAGCAATTTTCTTTTCTGCTAGAGAAATTGGCGCAATTATCAGCAATAAACCAAGTAACCAAATATTAACTAAAACAATTCGTTGGATTGGGTTAACTTTTTGTGCAATTGGTATTGTATTTTTGGCTAATGCAGTAATCTAGGATCAAGAAAATACCTTGAGGGTAGTTTTGCAATTTTAATCATCACTAGGTTGGTAATTGTTGTTGGAAAACTTATTATAATTCTGCATAATTACCCACTTAGTATAATTTTTCAAACTCCCTAATGCTTGCGAAAACAACGTCAATATTGTTACCTAATACTTATTAAGTTTGAGTATAAAACTTACCAATCCTTAATCATTTTTAGGTTCACAAATCAAATAGTATTGTTATAGATGGTATTTTTGTTTGATTTTCAAATTTCGACTAACAC
>RDYJ01000256.1 GCA_004293145.1 Nostocales cyanobacterium
TGCTGTTGCATCCAGTAGAAATACTTTTTTAAACTTCCCTAATACCTCAACTTGTCTAGTGTTTTTAGTGGCAATAATCAGCTTATGATTCTTGATTCTAAAGTTACCAGGAACTAAACCAGCATAAATTTCTAGGAGGGGAATTAGCCAGTTTACTGCTAAATCATCCAACATCTGATAAGACTGTTTAGCAGCTTCTCTCAGGAATCCTCTTTTCAAAGTCCTGATCAGTTTTTTTGACATTCCCTCATAGTTGTCAAGTCCATCAGCTTCCGAAAAAATTTCCTCCAAGTCGGGGTTTAATATCTTCAATTCGTTGATAATATCCGCAATCTTTGATTTATCAATCTTGCCAAATATCTCCATTACTTCCAGATGAGAATAGCCATAATATGCTTCTTTGTGGGAGTAGGATAAATATTCATGTAGTGGAGAGATAAAATCCTTAATCAGTTCCCATGCTTTCGGTAATTCAGTTGCTACAGTTGCAACTGTTTTTTCATATTCAGTTAAACCAAGTTCTGTTGATTGAATACGATTTACCTGACGTGAGAACTCATCCACGAAAGCAATAGAATTATCAGGAATATCACTAGGTAAACTATCAATGTGACATCTAATTCTGTCTGCTAATAAAGCATTCTTTCTATCTGCACGAAAAGTATTGCCAGGAATATAAGCAGCTTCTTTACCGTCTGGATAGTGACCACTGCAATTAAATTTATATTTGCAAGTTCCACAAATGGGGTTTAGACTTGCTTCGCTATTAGCTTCATTCTGATAACCTTTGGATGCTAACTTTCTAAATAAAGGAGCGCGATCGCAATTTCCTTTTACATTGGGGACTTGTCCTTTTTCTGGCCAATGAATTGTAGGATTACCGTTAGGAGTCAATTGAGTTGAATCTGCATATAGCCCATTATTTCTTACTGGTAAATCTACATAGTTAGATTCTATTGTTGATGTGGTTGGGTTTCTATGGTCACTGCTGATATACCACAATTTAGCAGCTTTTAAATCACTAGGTTCTAATGTTCCTATATGATGAGATTTACCACTTCCAGCCGCAGATGTATCGAGAATGTATTTACACTCCTGATATTTTTCATCTGTAGCTATTTCTTGGTAAATTTTGCCTCTATCTTGAGAACTAAACCATATATCAACATCAGCAGGTTTATTATCTTGCTTTGGTGGTTCTTTGGTTTGTTCCCCAAAGCCTTTAAATGCTTCCTTGATTGGTTTGACAATCTTCTTTATCTGTTGTCTAAAATCAACCCAATCATAAAACCGTCTTTTCTGATCTTCTCTCTCTCTTTCCTCTTGGTAGTCGTAGTTAGGGGTTGATTTTTTGACAGTTGGAAACCTAAACCCATACTGTTTAGCAATATGAAATAGCGTACCGATGGTGATACCGGAACGACCCCTAAAACTCTTGATTTTGGCGCGAATGTTCCAAGTTGTCCCCCTAATTGATGGACTCCAACTTTCTGCTATTATTTCAGCGTCAACGGGTCCATAATGGCCATTTAGTGCCATCAAGACTTGTAAACATTCTTGATAATTACCACTACCAGGACTACGCGGGGGAATATAGCTTAAAGCTTGTTGGATCAGCTGATCTACGTCCCAATCATTAGCTGTTGCCTGATCCTGTAGCTGCTGACGACGCTTTTCTATTTCTGCTATCCGGCGTTGATATTCAATTCTTTCTTGATGGGCAACAGATATTGCCTCATCTATCCAAAAT
>RDYJ01000040.1 GCA_004293145.1 Nostocales cyanobacterium
CTAAACCCCTACCAATTAAATCAACTAACTAACACCCACAGGTTTCCTACTGTAATATTCATTTTGAGCATAAACACTAATTACAGTATCACCAACTACGAAAAATGTTCCTTCCTGCTCACTCTTAGAAAACTGCAAATTAGGATATTTACTACCAATTTCATCAGCAGTCATTGCTTGAGCATTCATTTCATCCGGTAACAAACCAGTCGCACCAATGTAAAATACTAAAGGTGAAATTTTTTCCAGATAAACTTTTTCTGTGTAACTTTCTAACTTCTCTTTTGCTGTTGTCATCGCGTTGATAATTTCCTGTTTATCAACAGTTGTACCCGCGTGTTTTGCTTGTAATAATAAAGCTAAACTTCCAGCACCAACCAAGTTTAAAATTTCGGCAACTTTACCAGTGATTTCTATTCCTAGAAAATCATCAAAAATCGCTTTCATCAAATCATCGACTCTTGTAATTTTCGTTCTTGAAGATACAGCTTTAGAACGAAAAGCGATATTTTCCTGAAATGCTAATTCAAAAGTCGGTTTCTTGAAAATTTCTCCAGTTTCCGCATCATAAACTTCATATCTTTTATCCAAAAACTGATTAGCAGAAGACAATTTACTCAAATTGAGAATTTCTGTACCACCAATATCAATTTTATAACTCACTCTGGAGTCAACTGTACCATCAGATAAAGCTACTTTCAAGTCTGTATATTCGTTAGTTGTGGGAAAATTTAGATACAGACTTTTTGACAGATAATGTTTTTTCAATTCTTCAATTTGTGCGGGAATAAATACATCTGACTCTTCCCGTAAATGAGCAGCAAGAATACTAGATAAAACTTTGATTTCTGCAAGTTGAGTAAATAAACCCTCAATACTGCTATAATTACCCTCAAAACTCACTAAAGGTAAACCTTCTAATTGCAGAGTATATTCTTTTTGAAAATCAAACTCTTCCCCATCAATAACTCCCACTGCTTTTAAATCATCAAAGGCTTTTTTACTGCTAATTTTCACTTTTAAAGCCTTAACATTAATTTCTCCATCACTGACAATGGTATAATTATTGAAAGTCGTTAAATCATTTAATAACACACCTGCAACTTCTGTAATTGCAGTTTTATCTTCTGATTTTACCAGCTTCACTTTTTGGGTAAGCAGCATATTAATAGTTGCGGTATTGCGGTTAATATCAAAAGTCCCCATCTGCACATAATCACCTGGTTCAATATATTCTATTTCTAACCAAGGTTTGATTAATTCACCATTTTCTCCCCGCACACCATTAACCCGCTTGACACCTTTTCTCTGATAAGTTTCTTTCAGATGTTTGAGGTTAATAATGATATGTTGACGATGTTGTGATAAAATATCAATCAATGCCAAAATCGAGATTCTATCATTAACTTTCACATGATCTAATATTTCATGTTCAGCTAAAACATGAGGATAAAAAAGCGCAATTTCTAAATCTTTGGTAAAATCAGCAATGTCTTCATTTGTTAAAGCTTTTGCGTGTCTTGCGGTTAAGGTTGCATTGAAGGTACTCGCAAGTGCATATTTCGCAGTATTTAAATTTCCATCTGCTAAATTAGCTTTCGCAAAAATATAGACAGCTTCATCATTTTGAACAACAGGAACATCTGTTAATTGAGTATAAGCATCTTTGGTAATTTGCTTATATTTATAGATATAGGACTCATCTTCTGGTTTCAAACCAAAAACTTTCAAAGTTTGATTTGTACCATTAATTTTCTTAGCAGTGGGAGAAAAGAAAACTTGATAACTGTAGTCACTAGCTAAAGGTTCTTCTATGACTATTCCCGTCGCTTCTTTTAACACATTTCCCGTGTGATAAAGAGCATCATACACTTCCTTTATATTCCCAGCTTGGAGACAGACACCAGAAACAGAATTGGCAATTTTGGCGAGAAATTTAAAATCAGAATAGGGAGAATAAGCTATAGTGTTAACAAAAACATCCAACTTTTGCAAATCCTCACAAATTGCTTCTATCGCCTTAGATTCAGAATTAAAACTGCTATCATTAGCGTAGCCATCACTATGTAAAGTAATTGCTGTTAATTCATTAGGTTTAATTAATTCTTGTGCTAATTTCAAAGATTGAGAAATACAAGTTAAACAACCAGCATGAATTGATTTAATTTCGGCGATGTAAGGTGAATCTGGCTGCATGACATCCTGAATAGGTACACGCTGAAAATGACGAGTTACATCACCTTTAGAAGAATAAGAAATCAAACTGACAACCAATTCTGAATTACTGTATTCATCCAGAGTCAAAAGCTTAATTAACGTTTCCTTTAAAGCTTCAATATCACCATACATTGAACCAGAACGATCAATGATGATGATACTATGAGCTATCATCTTTTTAGGAATAGCATCTGGCTGAATTTCCAGTTTTACCTTTTCAGTTAAATAGAAAGCTTTTTCCTTACCTGCGAGATTATAAACAGCAAACTTGGTTTTTTGACTTGTCATAATGAAAGCGAATGGTAGTTTTACAGGGGATATTGTCCAGGATAAAGCAATTTATACTGGGATGGGGTGATGTTGTAATATGTTGTAAAGACTATGATTTTGAAATCAACACTGAGAAAACCTCTGATTTTCTCTACATAATTATAGTACATGAATACTATATAAATGTCAAGTTAAGCGGAAAAAGCTTTATATTTCTTCATTTTTAGGTTGCAAACAGAGTTAGAGAGCTTTTATAAAACATCTCTACATTTTCCTGATGATTGTGCCAAAATAAACATAACTACTTTTTGGGTATCTGTAACCGATGGTTTGGGAAAAGGGATATAAATTACAGGGTGCGAGAGACGTTATAGTAGTTTTTAATTTAGTTCTGTTAACTTTAGCTTTAGTAGTTTTTTGCTTTTTGTATTCGCTCTTGTTGGTTGCTTATGGTGGAGTGTATAAAAATTTAAGTCAGTATTCCAACAAAGATTATAAATTCCTAATTTTACTTAGTGCATCTTCAATAGGCTTATTTTTAGGATGGTTAGGTTATCAAATCTTCCCAATTTTTGCAAATCGCTAAACTTGCATTTAGATCCCCGACCTCTTTGATAAATTCTCGTTATTTGCCAAAAATTAAATTAAGAATTCGGGGATCTTTGTTAAGATTATAGCAGGGAACTCTTAACAGAGTTGAAAGTCTTTTAATGTATGGATTGTTGACATTAATTGTGTATCTCATTCAAGTGCATACCGCTATATCATCTTTGTGATTTTCGGCTAGGAATTTACAAATGTTGTCATAGCATTATCTATTGCTAAAAAGATTTACTTGTTTGAGGTTGAGGATAAGTGAAGCTTAAAGATGTATGAATATATTATATATATTGTTTATCCTCTTTAAACAGGAGTCAGAGCCTCTAATTAGCATTCCCACTCAGAGACTGTGAACAAGAAAAGTTGTGAGAAATTAAGTACAAAAATACTATAGTAAATCATCAGAGACTGGGAAGGAGAAAATATGATAGCATCTGCTGTAATTTCCTGGTGACTAGGAAGATTTTTTGTATATAAATCAAGTAATTTGAGACTGAGGAAGAGCAGAATGGGACTTAGCGACGAACTTTTAAATTCAAATGACAAAGCTCTGCTTGTAGAGGATTGCTGCACTCTAATAGACCAACAGGTTCAAAATAAGTCAGGAATAAGCGGAATCACTTTAAAAAGTGCATTTGCTGCTATTAAAGGAATTAAACCAGGTTATATATCTGATGTTGTGGAGCAACTTTTGCCACCATGTTTAAATGCAATTGATCCCATTTGGAATGAAGGAAAAGAAAAAGGCGATCCAGTAGGGTATCTTGTTAATAATAGCTCTGTTACAGCAGATGCCTTACTTAGTATTACTGATGTGAGGGCAAAACAATCGAACCGCTCAATTGTGCGCGGAACCTATGAAAAATTACGTGGTTCAGCTAAAAAACACGTAGAAGAAGCAGTCCCAGATTTTGCTAAAATCATCGACAAGTACACCAAATCATAAATCAATTGGGGTGGGGTAAAGCGTCAGATTCAGTCAGATTTCCGATTTATTGAAGAAGTCGGGAATCTGATAGAAATCTTGTCAGGAGTCGCAGATTGGGAAGGAGAAAATATCAAGTTAAGATTAAGAAGGCTTTACACTTCTTAACTCTTAGGGAACATGGCGCGAGATTTACGGGGATTTATCAAGATTTTGGAAGAAAGAGGACAATTAAAGCGAATTTCGGCTTTAGTTGACTCGGATATGGAAATTGCCGAGATTTCCAACCGAATGCTGCAAAAAGGTGGTCCAGGTTTAATCTTTGAAAACGTCAAAGGTGCTTCTTTCCCCGTGGCGGTAAATTTAATGGGGACGGTAGAAAGGATATGCTGGGCAATGAATATGGAAAAACCAGAGGAGTTGGAAACCCTGGGAAAGAAGTTAAGTATGCTTCAGCAACCCAAACCCCCGAAAAAGATTTCCCAAGCAATAGATTTTGGTAAGGTGCTGTTTGATGTTGTCAAAGCGAAACCGGGAAGGGATTTTTTCCCCGCTTGTCAGCAGGTGGTTGTGGAAGGTGATAATTTAGATCTAAATAAGTTACCTTTAATACGTCCATATCCGGGAGATGCCGGAAAGATTATTACGCTAGGATTGGTAATTACTAAGGATTGTGAGACGGGAACGCCAAATGTAGGAGTGTATCGTCTGCAACTACAATCCAATAATACGATGACCGTACACTGGTTATCGGTGCGGGGTGGTGCGAGACATTTACGCAAAGCGGCAGAACGTGGTAAAAAATTAGAAGTGGCGATCGCTCTTGGTGTCGATCCTTTAATCATTATGGCAGCTGCCACACCCATTCCGGTAGATTTATCAGAATGGTTATTTGCAGGGCTTTATGGCGGTTCTGGGGTACAATTAGCCAAGTGTAAAACAGTAGATTTAGAAGTTCCCGCAGATTCAGAATTTGTGTTAGAAGGAACTATCACCCCTGGGGAAGTTTTACCCGATGGACCCTTTGGCGATCACATGGGATATTATGGCGGTGTGGAAGATTCGCCTTTGGTGCGTTTCCAGTGTATGACTCACCGCAAAGATCCGATTTATCTGACCACCTTTAGCGGTCGTCCACCCAAAGAAGAAGCAATGATGGCGATCGCACTTAACCGCATCTATACCCCCATCTTACGGCAACAAGTATCAGAAATAGTCGATTTCTTCCTACCAATGGAAGCATTAAGTTACAAAGCGGCGATTATTTCTATTGATAAAGCATACCCCGGACAAGCAAGAAGAGCAGCTTTAGCTTTTTGGAGTGCCTTACCCCAATTCACATATACTAAATTTGTGATTGTTGTTGATAAAGATATCAACATTCGTGATCCGCGTCAAGTAGTTTGGGCAATTAGTTCTAAAGTTGACCCTTCACGGGATGTATTCATATTACCAAATACCCCCTTTGACACCTTAGATTTTGCTAGTGAGAAATTAGGTTTAGGTGGGAGAATGGGTATTGATGCAACTACGAAAATGCCCCCAGAAACTGAACATGAATGGGGTGAAACATTGGAATCTGATCCTGATGTTGCAGCGATGGTAGAAAGACGTTGGCAAGAATATGGTTTAGCAGATTTAAAGTTAGGAGAAGTTGATCCTAATTTGTTTGGTTATGATATGAGGTAAAGTTAAAAGCGCGGTTAGAAACCGCAACTAAACAGGCAAAACCTACCTACGTAGGTTAAACATCCTCGATTTTTTCTTAGTCCGCGTAGGCGGACTTTGCTTGTATAGCCGCGAATTATATTCGCTTCATTTTTCACTTGCAAAAGGTAGGAGTATTCAATGAATAGGGCATTTACCAAAACTTCTCTTGGATCACAAGAAATAGCAGAACAAGTTTATCAACGTGCTTATAAATCTGTACCAGCATACGAACAATTTTTGACATCTCATGGTTTAGAAGGTAATGAAGCATTTGAAAAATTACCGCCAACAGATAAAGAGTCCTATGCTTTAGCTTACCCATTTGAAAAAATTATAGCGGATGATTTTGAGGAATGTTTTAGTATATTTCGCTCTTCCGGTTCATCTGGAAATAGTTTTTATTGGCCGCAGTTAAAATCAGCTAGTCAGTCTTCACCTGATGCTCTCAAAGCATATCTTGAAAATACTTTTGCTATTCATAAGAAAAAAACATTAGCCATTGTGGGGCTGAACCTGGGTGCTTGGATAGGTGGTGAATCTTTTTCCTGGTCTTTAAAAAATATAGCCATCAATTCGCCTTATCCATTTCATATATTTTCTCCAGGTAGTCATCACGAAGAAATTATCGAGATGATCTGCACAATGAACTCTTTTGTAGAACAGATCATACTAATTATAGTACCGTCAGCGATCGCTCATCTCCACCTCAAAGCAAATCAATTAAAAAAATCTTTTCCCTTTGAGAAATTAAAGTACATAGTAACTGGTGAACCTTTTCCCGAAAGTTTAAGAGTTTCATTTCAAAGCCATATAGGGTTAGAAGACGATAACCCATTTATGTTTTCTATTTATGGTAGTGCAGATACGGGCAGTCTTGGTGTTGAATCCCTCGCAACTGTTGCTTTACGAAAACTACTATATCGAAATAATGCTCTTGCTAGTTCCCTGGGTATAGAATCCCCATCTCCCCACTTTTTTCACTTCCTAGCAACTGACACTTATCTAGAAACTGTAGATGATCACCTTTGCGTTACCCGTTGGCAAGGAATTCCTCTAGTACGCTATATTCTTTATGATCGAACAGCTTTATATAGTTGGCGAGAACTGAAACAAGCTATTATCAATTCTGAAAATCTCACAGCAGAAGATGAACTTTTAGTTAAATTAATTTCCGATGCTAGTGATAATCTGCCTGATCTAATTGCTGTTACAGGTCGAGCAGATAGTTGTTTAATACTTGGTAGTAACAAGTTCACAGAATATATGTTAGACGCAGCAGTAAAATCTGAAGAACTAAATGATATACTCACTGGATTATACTGCGCTCAAATTATTTATGAAGACGATAGACAGTATCTTGCATTTGACCTAGAAATACGGCAAAGTTTCACTGCTGATGAATCCATAATTGATCGAGCCTATTACTCTCTTATGAAGTCTCTAGGGGAATTTCAACCAATCTTCTTAAATCAGTGGCAGAACATTTACAGTGCTTGGGATAATGACCCCACAAAGCGTATTCTTCGATTGAATTTTATTCCTTATCCTGCTTTATCGCAAACAACAGAAAAAACTATCAAACAAAGAGGAATTGTCAAGTCATAGAAACAAGGAAAGGTAGATGGGGAGATGGGGAGATGGGGAGAATAACCTTCTAACTCTTACCAGTCCCCACCCCCCAGTTCCTACACCCTTCTTTGGATCATCCTCGCATCCCAAGTATAGAAACCAATTTGGTTAGGAACTCTAGAGAATCTACCTGTGCGATGACCTCTTGATAATTCATTGAGAACTTTGTTTTTCACCTCTCTAATTTCCTGATCATCAAGTTCTCCATAAATGCCATTGACGATTTCATTCACACTGAAAACTCGTCCTCGATGTTGATCTAAGAAAGAGGTAAGAGCGTCAATTAAAAATTGACCATCAAATTCTTCGAGCATCGGGACTTCTTTTGTTTGTGATGACACAAAAGGCTTTTTCTGTTTATGTTTAGCACGAGAAGATGAGCCATTGTGATGATTTGGAGCTAACAGACTTAAAACCAGAGTATAACAACCAGGTTCATTAGGAATAGCTGACCAATAACCCCTTTCCCGACCTTGAGTAAGAGAAGATTGAACTCTACCCTTGACAATTTTAAAGATAGTAGACTCTAAATCACCGTAAAGCGATCGCACAATAAAATCTATATGGCAAACAGTCCCAACATATTCATGCAATAGCATTTTTAGAGCTTCCATCCGAGTCAGAGATTTATATTCGGGAAGCATGGGAACATCTGCCCCCTTACTGAAACGATCATAACCCTCTGAAGGAGTATTTCCCAAGTCAGAAGTTTCTAATTTTGTAGTATTAGAACTTGAGTTATTTGTTTCCCATTGATCTGAGTGAGAAAGTTCTGACTCTAGAGACTCCAACAAGTCTAAATCAGATCGTTCATCAGATGACAAAAATAAGTGTGAACCTTCTTGATTACCAGCTTCTAGTTGTGAGAGTGGTTCATGAACATCAGGATAAGACCAAGGAGATAACAAAGCTTCCACATGATCCAATTGCGATCGCGCTTCAATAAATAGCCGTTGGTACTCCTGTGCAAGACCAGCATAATAGTCTCGTAATTCCAACAATGGCGAAATGAATACCTCTGAAGGAGGTTGTAATTGTTCTTTTGTATTCATATTACTTCAATCAATCTAAATCAAGGTCACTTGTGTAATTCATCGCCCGAGGCTTGACTTTTCTAGATTCCTGGACAGATTTTTTAGGTGCTTGAGGAGGACGGCAACTTTCACAATATAAAGGTCTAGGTCCAAAAGTTTCTCGTTTTGTCGCTTGATTACATTCTTTACAAACAAAATTAAAAATGCGAGTGTGAATCTGCCTTTTATGCGCTCTGACAGTATATTCTCTAACATCAATGGTTTTGGTAGCCATAATTAAGAATTGCCCCTTTCTGTACTCTTAATATAGCTATTCAAGCAAAGGAAACTACATCAGTGTGTGTTTTAGTGTAAATTTTATTCAAATCTATTCAAATCCTTAAAATCAAGCCAAACATGGGATAGAAAATTTACCTATCAAGGATAAACAGCATAGCAATCTCCCGTCATGGAATGATTTCTCACAGATGCTTTCCTGACAATCACAATTCATCTTTAATTTAAGTCTTTCTACTTGTTCATCTCTGTCTACTGAGAATCTGGATAACTTTTCATAAATTGGATATTCAAAACATCCTCCTCATGGAGGAAATCGAAGGATAAATAACTTTATCCTTGGTCATTTATGATTTATTCTTTATTTTTAGAGATAGATCCCCGACTTCTTCCAAAAATCAGGGATCTGGGTATGACGCGTTTTTTAGTTGAGCTATTTATTGGGACTCCACAAAATCAGCATCAATCACATCTTCACTTCGAGTAGTTTGTGGCTCCCGACTACTTCCATCAGGGCTTCCTGCTTGAGCATAAACAGCAGTACCAATTTGCATCAAGACTTGCTGTAATTGAGTGCTAACAGAGTTAATCCGGTCAAAATTATCCTGACTGATGGCTTCCCGCAAATCCTTGACTAACTCTTCAACTCGGCTTCTATCAGCAGCACTTACCTTATCACCCAAGTCTCTGAGTTCTTTTTCAGCTTGATAAACTAAAGAATCAGCCAAATTCTTAGTATCAATTTGTTCACGTCGTTTTCTATCTTCCTCCGCATGAGATTCTGCATCCCGCACCATCTTTTCTACATCCCGCTTATCCAGAGTAGAAGCCCCTGTAATGGAAATTGACTGCTGTTTACTAGTGGCTTTATCTTTAGCCGTCACTGAAAGAATACCATTAGCATCAATGTCAAATGTAACTTCAATTTGTGGAATACCTCTTGGTGCTGGAGGAATACCATCTAAACGGAAAGTACCTAAACTCTTATTATTTGCTGCTAATTCCCGCTCACCTTGTAAAACGTGAATTTCCACATTAGTTTGACCATCAGCCGCAGTCGAAAAAATCTCTGATTTCTTCACCGGGATAGTTGTATTCCGGTCAATAATTTTAGTCATCACACTGCCCAGAGTTTCCACACCCAAAGATAAAGGCGTAACATCAAGCAGTAAAATATCTTTGACTTCACCAGACAATACACCCGCTTGAATAGCCGCACCCACCGCCACAACTTCATCAGGATTCACACCTTGACATGGATCTTTTCCTGTCATTCGGCGCACCAATTCTTGCACAGCGGGAATACGAGTAGAACCACCAACTAAGACAATTTCATCAAGTTGAGCATTTGTCAATTTTGCATCTTGCAGTGCTTGTTGCACGGGTTGACGACAACGGTCGAAAAGATCCGCTGCCATCTCCTCAAATTTACCTCTTGTCAGAGTTACATCCAAGTGTTTTGGACCTGTTTGAGTAGCGGTAATAAAGGGTAGATTAATATTAGTTTGCGTGGCACTAGAAAGTTCAATCTTGGCCTTTTCCGCAGCCTCAGTTAATCTTTGTAAGGCTTGTTTATCTTTCCGTAAATCAATGCCTTCATTGCTCTGAAACTCATTAGCTAACCAATCAACAATCTTTTTATCGAAGTCATCACCACCTAAATGAGTATCCCCACTGGTAGATTTAACTTCAAAAACACCATCCCCAACTTCCAAAATAGAAACATCAAAAGTACCACCACCAAGGTCAAATACTAAGATAGTTTCATTTTCCTTTTTATCCAAACCATAAGCTAAGGCTGCTGCTGTTGGTTCATTGATAATGCGAAGAACATCTAAACCAGCAATTTTACCTGCATCTTTAGTAGCTTGCCGTTGAGAATCGTTAAAATAAGCAGGAACTGTAATCACCGCTTGAGTAACTTTTTCTCCTAAATATTTACTAGCATCATCAACTAACTTTCTTAACACTTGGGCAGAAATTTCTTCCGGTGCAAATTGTTGACCCGCTGCGGGACAATTGAGTTTTACATTTCCATTACTATCCCGCAGAGTTCTATAAGAAACTTCCGTAGCTTCATGGGTGATTTCTTCATATTTACGCCCAATGAAACGTTTCACAGAATAAAATGTATTTTCTGGGTTCATTACCGCTTGTCGTCTAGCAATTTGACCTACCAAGCGTTCCCCGCTTTTAGTGTAAGCAACAACTGAAGGAGTAATGCGTTGTCCCTCAGAATTTGCAATTACTAAAGGTTGTCCTCCTTCCATCACAGCAACACAAGAGTTTGTAGTTCCTAAATCAATTCCTACTACTTTTGCCATATCTTCCCCCTGGACTTGAGTAGAAGTTTTTGAGAAGTCTCTCGTTCTCTCGTTCCCAGTCTCAGACTGGGAATGCTATCAAAGAGGCTCTGCCTCTGCTTTAATAGAAGGCAGAGCCTTCTCAAATTCATTCCCATACAGAGTATGGGAACGAGAAATACAGAGTCTGGGAACGAGAAATACAGAGTCTGGGAACGAGAAATACAGAGTCTGGGAACGAGAAATACAGAGTCTGGGAACGAGAAAAATCAGAAATTACTTACAAATTAACCGAGATTAACTTTGAAAGCTTTTTGTTTTTCCGGTTCTGCTTTCGGCAAGTTCAACCGCAAAATACCATCTTTATATTCAGCCTGTACTTGTTCATGCTGCACATTAGAAGGTAATGGTATTACCCGTTGGAATTTGCCATAACGGAATTCGGAACGAGTATAACCTTCTCTTTCGGTTGTAGTTTCCGATTTTCTTTCACCAGTAATAGAAACAGCTTCAGGAGTTACTTCAACATTAACATCTTTGGCTTCTAGACCAGGTAGTTCTACTTTCAATTTAAAAGTATCATCAGTTTCTTCAAGTTCAGCCGCAGGAATAAAAGTTAATCCTGCTCTTTCACCTCCATCACCTGGTATCATTCTTTCAAATAAGCGATTCATCCGCCGTTGCAGGGTATCCATTTCGCGGAGTGGATCCCAACGTTCAAGTTCGCGGAATGGTTCTAGGCGTTCAATATCCCGGAGCGGGTCCCAACGAATTAGCGCCATAACTATCTCCTATACAATGCTGTATTTGGCTGGCGGAGGCTTAATTTCAAGCTTCACAGATGGCAAACAATACTCGTAATAAGTTTTTAAATCTTTCACTGCGTGAAGCTTTATCTTTTGCTTCCTAAATAAACAATAACACCAAGATTTTAATTTAGGATGTTCGGTTTTATAGATAGGTCAATCGCAATAGCCGTACCTGTTTTATCGTTTCACAATTTGTTACAAAATTATAGATAATAAATACATCTTTAGATAGTTGTGAATTTGTCTTGTTTTTACCTTATATAATCTTTAAAAATTGAACGCACATAAACACAGATGAAGTGATAAATTGCTCACTTCCCATCCAATTAATATTGTTTTTGTATTTGTTGATAAATAGTTTTTAGTAAAAGCTTTTCATGAGAGCGAAGAAAAAAGTGATTACCATCCAGCATTTGTAAAGAAAAATCCGCAGTTGTATGTTCTTGCCATGCTTTTAGTTCAAAATCAGTAAATGCTGGATCTTGCAAACCACCAAAAACACTAATGGGAAAATCAAAAGGTGGTTGCTCTGTGTACATATAAGTATCTAAAACCGTAAAATCAGCCCGGAGAATAGGCATAAAAAGTTGGATAATGTCTTCATTTTCTATGACATCATCAGGAGTTCCATTGAAATTACGAATTTCTTGCCAAAACTCTGCATCAGGTAAGTTGTAAATCGGTCGTTTTGTGGGAGTAACTTGTGGTGCATTGCGAGCAGAGATAAATAGATGGAATGGAGTTAAATTATAATCTGAGCGCAGTAAACGAGCTAATTCAAAACTGACCAGTCCACCCATACTATGACCAAAAATAGCAAAAGGTTTATCTAAATAGGGAATGAGATTTTCGGCTATTTCCTTCACCAAAGGCTGCATTTTTGTGTAGGGAGGTAAGTTCATTTGTCTTCCCCTTCCAGGAAGTTCTAGAGGACATACTTCGATGGTTGGGGGTAAAGAATTAGGCCAGGTGCGAAATACCATTGCGCTACCTCCTGCGTAGGGTAAGCAGAATAAGCGTAATTTGGCGTTGGGGTTGGGTTGGGGACAAGTTACCCAGGAGTTAAAGGTGGTTTTGGTGGTCATAATTGGGTTTAATGTGGTAATAAGAATATTTAACTAGGTTTTTTAGGCATATTCACTGACTTACTATTATGACAGGATTTGAACCTTTGCTAGTCCAAGCCGTTAGCGGTGTCGCAGTTCCCATTTTCCAGTCTGTCTGGGGAAGCGGTGGTAGGTTTATGGGAATGTTTGGTAGAACTTTGGATGAAAATACCAGACAACTCATTTTTAATGCTTCTAAGCAATATGTCGAAAACTATGAAGAAAGACACGGCATACTGAAAGTATTGGGAATGCGTGAACCTGTAAAGCTAGAATCTGTTTATACAGCAGTGCAGTTTCTCAATGATGATGCTATTCGTAGTTTTGTATCTATAGAGAAATTAGAAGAAGTATATCGTGAAGCAAAAAGCCGCAGAATTAACTCTCAAGATTCTAAAAAACAAGAAGGAATTAAAGTTGCAAATGAAAAACAATATTTGATGGTGCTGGGTGAACCTGGTGCAGGTAAGTCTACCTTTTTACGGAAAATGGGACTGGAAGCACTCAAAGGTAAAAAGGGAGGATTTAAAGATGGTTGTATTCCAGTTTTCATCGAGTTGAAAAGGTTTGCATCTAATGATATTGATATTGAAAAATTTATTATTGAAGAATTTCGTATTTGTGGCTTTCCTGTCCCAGATAAGTTTACAGCTAAAGCTTTGGAACAAGGTAAGCTATTAATTCTTCTGGATGGGTTGGATGAAGTTCCCAGTCAAAACTTAACTGAAGTCATTAATCAAATTCAAAACTTTGTTGATAAACATGATCAAAATCGGTTTATAGCTTCCTGCCGTACAGCTGCTTATCGCCATAATTTCCGTCGGTTTAGTGATGTGGCTATGGCTGATTTTGATGATGAACAAATTCGGCAATTTATTACTAACTGGTTTCATGGAGAAAATGATCAACAGGCGAAAACAGGAGAGAAATGTTGGCAATTACTACAAAAGCCAGAAAATGAAGCTGCGAAAGAGTTGGCACATACACCTTTATTATTGACTTTTCTCTGTTTAGTATATGACCGTTCCCAAAATTTTCCGAATAATCGTAGTGTGCTATATAAGAAAGCGTTGCGGATATTATTAGAAGAATGGGCATCTGAAAAGCGAATCTTAAGAGATGAAATTTACCAGGGACTGCATATAGAATTAGAGGAATTATTACTTTCTGAGATTGCCTATATAGGTTTTGAAGCTAATCACTTGTTTTTCTCCCAACGGGAAATTGTTGAACAAATCAAAACATTTTTAGCAAGTAACCTGAATGCACCACAGCATTTAGATGGTGAAGCAGTTTTAAATGCCATTGCAGTGCAACAAGGAATTTTAGTAGAACGTGCAGAAGATGTATTTTCTTTTTCTCATCTGACTCTACAAGAATATTTAACAGCACAGTATATTGATGATCATAGTTTAGTTGAAAACTTAGTCACTGAACACCTGACGGATAAACGCTGGAAAGAGGTATTTTTATTAGTGGCTGGGGTCATGCGAAGTGGCGCTGATAATTTGTTGTTGTTGATGGAAAAGGAAGCACAAAAATACATTAATACCCCAAAATTGCAAGCTTTATTGAATTGGGCAGAAAATGTCACTGTAGGCTCTCAAGGTAATTATAAACCAGTCGGTAAACGTGCAGTGGCGATCGCCATCGCCTACGCCATCACCATCGCCTACGCCTACGCCTACGCCTACGCCATCGCCGAAGCCTACGCCATCGCCAACGTCAAAGCCTACGCCTACGCCTACGTCGAAGCCTACGCCTACGCCATCGCCTACGTCAAATACCAAGCCAAAGACAACCCCGAAGCTATTACTGAGTCTATTAGATGCATTGAGGAGATGGAAAAATTAAAAATATATAATCAAAACCTCAAATTAGCTGCGTTACTTACTGAATTAAACAAATTACAAGCTACATTTATTGATAAAAATCAAGCGGAAAAATTAGGTCAAAATTTTGGAAAAAAGTTAATAGAAGCCTTACTTAGAAATTTTAATTTAACTCCAGAAATGGTAAATTTATCAATAGAAGAAAACAAAAATTTAGATAATTATTTATATGCTAACTTTTTAATTATCCAATGTAAAGATGCGGCGGTGCGGGTGTCTCCTGCAACCTGGGAAGCAATAGAGGATCGGATGTTGTTACCTCCTGGTAATTGAGGGATAATGGACAATAACAAGATCACCCACTAAACACTCTATGACTTCATTACAACAAGTTTGATCTCGTTCCCAGTCTCAGACTGGGAATGCCACAATAGAGGCTCTGCCTCTTATTTATCTGATTTAATAGAAGGCAGAGCCTTCTTGAATTCATTCCCATACAGAGTATGGGAACGAGAGGGGGAGAGGTCAGAGAAAGGACTTATTTCTTACCTAATTCCTTCCCAAACAAAGTCCGATACATCAACCGATAAATATCTGTATTATCCACCGTTCCATTCAACAACCCAGCATTAAAACCATGCGCTTTTGCTATTATCCCCCCGGCATTATCCCCAAAACCAGACCATGATATAGCAAAGGGAAAACGCCTACCCTGTTTATCAGGTGCAGAAATAAAAGGTAAACTTCCTGTTCCCTCTTTCCCATCCCAAGGTGCGTCGTTTTTACCTTTTTCTGGTAACGGTTTATTAAAGGGAAATTCTTTCTCTGTTGCTCCCACCAATTCTAAACCACCAGCGTCACTATCAGCAGCAGTTACTAATAAGGTATTCGGGTTTTTCTCAATAAATTTTATTGCTACCCCAACGGCATCATCAGCACGTTTTAAAGCCGTAAGACAACCAATGGCATTATTATAATTACAGAAA
Organism: Nostocales cyanobacterium; assembly: GCA_004293145.1. Taxonomy (GTDB): domain Bacteria; phylum Cyanobacteriota; class Cyanobacteriia; order Cyanobacteriales; family Nostocaceae; genus RDYJ01. Next base: position 15,698 of record RDYJ01000040.1, read on the forward strand.
TTATCGCTGCCTTCTTCTTCTAAAACAATCAAGAAATTTTTGCGTTTTTGTGAGAAAATCTTTAACGTTACATCCAACTGTTCTGCTACCGTCGGTGCAGTAGAAACATATAACGGTAAACCCTGTTTTTTCAAGTTTTCTTCTGTTTCATCATTGTAGGTGTCATCAGCAGCAAAAATTCCTAAAACCTTTTTAGTATTTGTTGGTAACTTCAATAATTGATCACGGGTGTAAACAACGGTGTAACCTTTCTTTTTTGCTATTTCTACTAAATTTAAACCATCAGTTCTTTGACTTTGGGTTGCGGTAGAGTGTCTTCCCCCTATTCCTTTAGGAAGATACCACATTTCCCCACCACCTAAAATCACATCTGCACCAGATTCTACTATTTGTTTGGTGATGTCTGCAAAATTGCGACGACTGGATGATTTCGCTAAAAATGCAGCTGTTCCCGGTTCATGAATCATGCCAGAATTAATAATAGCGGTGGCTTTACCCGCACTCATGGCTGCTTCCATAATTGTTTGCGGTTTACCAGAAAGCGTCACTACGGGTTTACCATTTTCATCCAAACCGAAAGAGTCAGCATTTACCTTTACTCCGGTAGCATGAGTTACTGCACCCCCGTTGGAAGTTGCGGAGAGTTGGTTTTTCATGTGTCCCAGGTAAACAGCCAAATTTGACATTTTATCCCAGTTCAACCTGCCATCTGCACCTTGAAAAAGTATTCTGGTAGCGCCCCAGTGCGCCGCACTTGTACCATCTGGATGTATGAATATCACATTACCTTGGCTGGAAGTATTGCTGGCTAAGATTTGTGGGGTATAACTCAGGATGGATAGCACAGCCAAAAGTAAGAAACCGATAATTTTTTTATCCAATCGTCGTAACATTGCTTTACATTTAAAGTATAAGTACAATCAAAAAGCTTGTTTCACAATTCATACTCTAATGGGTGATGATCAAGAAATCGTAATCACAAGCAAAATTCTATAGCAGCAAAATTATTATGCAGACAATTGATAAAAAGTCAACTAAAAAAACTTGGGCAAAAGCCATATCCCAACCAGCAACAGAATTTCCTCCCACGCAATTACCTATGATTGCTGGTAAAATTCCTGATGGGTTACGAGGTACACTTTACCGCAATGGTGCAGCCAGATTAGAACGGGGTGGTGTGTCAGTAGGACATTGGTTTGATGGCGATGGGGCTATTTTAGCTGTCCATTTTACTGATGCAGGTGCTACCGGGGTTTATCGATATGTGCAGACTGCTGGTTATCAAGAAGAAACTGCTGCGGGTAAATTACTGTATGGTAATTATGGTATGACTGCACCAGGTCCAATTTGGAATCAATGGCGAAAACCAGTTAAACACGCTGCGAATACTTCAGTTTTGGCATTACCTGATCAACTTTTAGCATTGTGGGAAGGTGATCATCCCTATGCACTAAATTTAGCAACTTTAGAAACTAAAGGTTTAAATAATTTAGGTGGTTTGGCTAAAGGACAACCCTATTCTGCACATCCTAAAGTTGACTATAAAACGGGAGAAATCTTTAATTTTGGCATGACTCCTGGACCTAATGCCATACTGCATATTTACAAAAGTGATTTTACTGGAAAAATTCTCAAACAGGCAAAGTTTACCTTAGCAGGTTTTCCCATCATACATGATTTTGTGTTAGCAGGACAATATTTAGTATTTTTTGCTCCTGCGGTGCAGTTAAATATTTGGCCTGTTTTATTTGGAACAAGTACCTATAGTGATTCTTTAACCTGGCAACCAGAAAAGGGAACTCAGATTATAGTTATTGACAGAGAAACCTTGTCTGTGGTGAGTCGAGGAGAAACAGAACCTTGGTTTCAGTGGCATTTTGGAAATGGTTATGTTGATGATAGCGGAACGGTAATTGTTGATTTTGCTAAATATGCAGATTTTCAAACTAATGAATATTTGCGCCAAGTAGCGACTGGAAAAACTCAAACAGTTGCTAAAACCACCTTGACGCGGGTACAAATTAATCCGCAAACTGGCAAAGTAATAGAAATTGAAACTCTGTTAAATAGAACTTGTGAATTTCCCTCTGTTCCTGCCAAAAATGTGGGTAAATTCTCTCGTTATAGCTATATGTCTATTTTTCGGGAAGGAACGGATATTGAGGGAGAAATATTAAATAGTATTGCTGGTTTTGACCATCAAACCGGAACTTTGACAGAAGCAAACTTAGGTGAAAATCATTATCCTTCTGAACCTCTTCATATTCAAGATGCTCAAAACTCTCACCAAGGTTGGGTGTTGACAGTGGTTTATGATGGTAATACGGATAGTAGCGAAGTTTGGATATTTGATAGCCAACACTTGCATGAAGAACCAATTTGTAAACTCGGACTACCCAGTGTTATCCCCCATAGCTTCCACGGTACTTGGAAAACTGGGGAATAGGGAATAGGGAATATTTTTCTTTCTCCTGTACGGGCGAACGGCCGTTCGCCCTTCCTGACTCCTTGAACTCCTAAAATGATTTAAAATTCTTAATATATCTTTATACAATGCTTCATGTTAACATTACAACATCGCCAGAATAAAAAACCAGGGTGGTCTTTGGACGAGCGAGATCCAAAGTTCATGGAAAGTCTCATGCCTGTATTGGGCATTTTATACAACTACTATTTTCGAGTCCAAACCAGTGGCTGGGAAAATATCCCAGAGGGAAAAGTCCTTGTTGTTGCTTCCCACAATGGCGGTTTGGCATCCCCGGATACATCTATGATGATGTACGACTGGTTACGTCGGTTTGGTACGCAAAGACCAATTTACGGTTTGATGCACCCGAAAGTCTGGGAAGTTTTTCCCCCAGCGGCAGAAATGGCCATGAAAGGTGGCGCTATTATGGCTCATCCTAAAATGGCTTATGCAGCTTTCCGCAAAGGCGCTAGTGTGTTAGTCTATCCTGGGGGTGCCGAAGATGTGTTTCGACCTCATCAAATGCGGGATCAGATTTATTTTGCGGAACGGCGGGGTTTTATCAAGTTAGCACTGCGGGAAAATGTCCCCATTGTTCCCGCTATTTCCTGGGGGGCGCATGATACCCTGATTGTCTTAGCTGATTTGTATAAAATTATGCAACAATTCCACCAATGGGGGATGCCTTGGCTGTTTGATGTTGATCCGCTAGTGTTTCCTGTTTACCTGGGTTTACCTTGGGGTTTAGCTGTTGGACCATTGCCGAATATTCCTTTGCCAGCGCGTATTTATACCAGGGTTTGTCCACCTATTGTTTTTGAACGCTATGGAAGGGAAGCAGCAAGCGATCGCAATTATGTTAATCAATGCTATGAATTAGTAAAAAACCAAATGCAGCAAGAATTAGATAACTTAATCAAAGAAGCAAATAGTTAATTGATGATTGATAATTTATAATTTTCATCAATGGCAGCTTGAATTTTATACTTATGGAAAAATTCAGAATTTTGAAGGCTGTCAAGAATTATGAATTATGAATTATGAATTATGAATTATGAATTACCAATTACCCAATTGGATAATTACCAGGGTTGACTGCATGAATAAATTCACTACCAGAATGTGGTCTTCCCCGTTTATAAGCAGCTTCTTCTGGCTTTCCCCAGCCCATCTGCAAAATTAATTCTAAAAAGTTCGAGTTTTCCCACTTTAAAAAACTTGCCCATTCTGTCCTTTGGGCAATTCTTTCTACATCTAAAGTATTGATTTTTTCGTGGAGTTTGCCATTACTAACACTCAAATAAAATTCCATTTCCGCTGTAATCTCATCCCAAAATTCCAGCATGGATTTTTTAGCCGCTTTCAATATTTCCAAATCACTACTTAAAGCAATTAACTGTGCATCAACTTCTGGATAATGTAAAGTTTTACCTTTAACAGTCAAATCTTTCCAAAGAATACCAGAAACTTGATTTTCTCGTTGATATTCATGAATAGAAGCTTTAAAATCTTGATAAGCCGTGAACTTTTGTAGTCCTTCAGTTGTGATAAACTGATCTATAAGAGGATTGCCAGAGACTTTCACCTCTAACTTTAGGCGTTCTCCTTTCAAGCAAGCTAGACGTTCGGCTGCTAAAATTTCGATGAGTTCCTGGGTAGTATAAACTTTGTACATCGCGGAACAACCTAATTATTGATTAGTTAGTGGTCATTAGTCATTAATCATTAATCATCTGTAATTTAAATATTATCTCCTGACAGCAATAGAAATGCAGTATCAGAACAAACGAAAAATGTACCACAGAATCATCCATAAATTCATCTGTCCTTATCTGCGTTAATCTGTGTTAATCTGCGTTTAATAATTCTTAAAATCTTATCTTACAGATACAAACTTATACAAAAAGTAGGGTGGGCAATGCCCACCATCACCTGAACCAAAAACTGCAAAATGCGATATAATCTATTTGCACAGTTCACACTTAATGCTGAATGCTTATTGACTCAACTCACTGCTATATTCATTAAATGAACGTTGCTTAAACTCAATTGACTGGTCACGAGGTAACAAATCGAACACTTCTCTAAATTTGTCGTCTATCTCTTCAAAAGGTACTTGACCTTTTTTATTCAAGATAACTTTTCCTGACTTGTCAAAAAGAACCACTTGAGGGACAACCCCTGAATAATAGTATCCTGGTTCTGTGGGTTCGTAGCTTTCTTTCTGTGGAATAGTGTCCACACTGATAGGGATAATTTCCGCAGCCCGTCCATAAAATGCTTGAGTTTGGGAAATATACACCGCATACTGTTTACAATCGCTGCTATCATCCACATAAAACGCCAGCATTGCGGGTTTATGTTCTGCTAAAGTTTGGGCTAGGGTTAGTTTGGAAGGAACTAGAGAACCATTCCCAGCAAAAACCACGAAAATATTACCTTCGTATCTGTCATCCTTCATACCTGCAAAAGCTGGCTGTATACCTATGATAAACAGGCAAAGCAGCAATAATAGGCATTTTGTCACCAACTGTCGCCAGTTAGCAATTATTTTAGTTTGTAAAAAAAGCCACTTTATGCTATTCATCAACAGAAACCTTATTGAACACTTTTGCCTAGATATATAATTACATCTAGGCGCTATTTTTTGACCATAACTTCTATTAATCTTCTCTTTAGTATCAATTTGAAAATTTGAAATTCTTGTTTACTGACGCAAAATATCTCTAAAACACTCTTTCCTTTGCGTTCTTTGCGGTTAGTTATAAGATAAGACTGGTATTTTGTGCCAAGATTAGCTACACTGGCAAGATTAATTTTGTAATTAATGAATATTACTTAACAACTGCTGTGGGAAAGAAAATACAACTTATAGATAGAGTCCGACTCGGTTTAGCGGTATCAATTGCTAAAAGTATCACATTTTTAGTCCGCTCTCTGCGTCTCGGTGCTGCTAGTGTATTACCAGGTTCTCTTGCGCGACGCATTGAACCCAGACTTTTACAATTATTGAGTCAGCAAGTCAAAAACGGGGTAATTTTGATTGCGGGTACGAATGGAAAAACCACAACAGCCCTGTTATTATGCACTATTTTAGAACACAAAGGTTACAAAATTGCCCATAATTCTACTGGTGCAAATCTGGAAAATGGTTTAGCAACGGCTTTAATAGAGAATACCAGTTTATTGGGTTCTTTAAATGTTGACTACGCGATTTTGGAAGTTGATGAAAATATCGTTCCCAAGATTTTAAAACCTCTGCAACCAAGAATTATTCTCTGTTTAAATTTGTTCCGTGATCAACTTGATAGATATGGGGAAGTTGACACTATTAGCAAAAAATGGACAAAGGTTATTTCGACTTTACCAGAGGAAACGGTAGTAATTCCTAATGCGGATGATCCGACTTTATCATATTTGGGTCAGCAGTTAAATCAAAAGGTGTTATTTTTTGGTTTAAATGAACCAGAACATTATTTAGAAGCTATTCCTCACGCTGTAGATTCTATTTATTGTCCCAGATGTGGACATCCTTTAGATTATCAAGGTGTTTATCTTTCTCATTTAGGAGATTTCACTTGTCCTAGTTGTGGTTTTAGTAAGAGTAAACCCAGTTTAGAAAGTGGTGAATGGTCACAAATTCTCGTAGGTTTATATAATAAATATAATACCTTAGCTGCTGCTACTGCTGCGAAAGAATTGGGAGTTGATGAAACCACAATTAGAGAGACAATTAATAATTTTCAAGCTGCTTTTGGCCGTGCGGAAGATTTGGTAATTGATGGTAAAAAGGTGAGGATTTTGTTATCTAAAAATCCTGTAGGAACGAATGAAACTATTAGGGTAGTTACGCAAAGTACAGATAAAACTACTTTGTTGGTTTTGAACGATCGCACACCTGACGGAACAGATGTATCTTGGATCTGGGATGTAGATACTGAGAAATTAGTAGAACGGGGTGGAACGTTGATTGTAAGTGGCGATCGCGTGTATGATATGGCGTTAAGATTGCGTTATAGCGAGAAGTCTGTTGAAAGTGGGATTAACTTAATTGTAGAGGAAGATTTGCGAAGAGCGATCGCAACAGCTTTGGAACATACACCAGCAAATGAAACTTTGCATATTCTTCCTACTTATTCAGCAATGTTAGAAGTTAGGGAAGTTCTAACTGGAAGGAAAATTCTCTAAGACGATATTTTCAAAGTTGTCAGTTGTGCATCAAAAACTTTCCTATGGTTAAACCAGCAGACATCAGCACCAAAAGATTAATTAGCCTTTCCCCAGAAAATTGGGTAAAATGGGTAACACAAATTCCTGATATTCTCAGTGGAGAAGTGGTCAATTCTGAATTTCAATGGATAAGTCGGGAAAGCGATGTATTAGTTAAAGCTACCAGTCCCGAATATGGGGAATTTCTGGTACTTAATGAGTTACAATTGCGTTATAAGCCAGAAATGCCGAAACGGATGCGAGCTTATGCTGCACTAGCTGAAGAAAAGTTCAATTTACCCACCTATCCTGTACTAATTAATATTCTCAAAGAAAGTGAGGTGGAAATTCCCACCAAGTATGAAAGGGAATTTGCCGGGTTGCAAGCGCGTCAAGACTATCGCGTGATTAATCTTTGGGAAGTTGATGTAGAAATAGCTTTTAATCAACCTATTCCCCTATTGCTTCCCTTTGTTCCTATTCTCAAAGGTGGTGCAGAAACTTCGACAGTACAACGAGCTTTACAAATTCTGCGTGCTGATGAAAAATTGAACCAGTTAGAAACGGTTCTGGCTTTTTTTGCTACGTTTGTATTAGATAGCGTTTTAGTACAGCAAATAATGAGGTGGGATATGGCAGTATTACGCGAATCTCCCTGGTATCAGCAAGCTTTTACAGAAGGGGAAATACGAGGTATCCGGCAAGGTATACTATCAAGTATCGAACTAATTTTAGAAACCAAATTTGCCAGTGAAGGTTTGCAACTGATGTCAGAAATATCGGAAGTTTCTGATTTAGAAAGATTAAAAACCATTCAAAAAGGTATCCTCACTATCAATTCTCTTCCAGAATTGCGGGAACTGATTCAAAGATAGATGATAGATCCCCAACTTCTCAAATAAGTCGGGGATCTTAATAAATTTACACTAAATAACTGGTATTAGGAACAATCTGAAAGAACGCATATTCATACCAAGCAGTCCAAATAAAACTTCTAATCCACCGTTGATATTTGTCAGGAGATAATTCATAATTAAATTCTCCTTCTGATATATCAATAGATGATAAATGAGAATTACAACCGCAACCGTGATGATAGGTAAAACCGTATTTTGAAGCAATACTTTGTACCTTCATTTGCACTGCAAAAACTTTACCACTATGTAAAATTGCATCCCAAGAACGTTTATGTTCAATATCCCGTTGATCAAATCTTAAAGCACGTTCTTCAAATACATGATCACGGTAAATTGGTGCTAAATGCACATGATAAAAACTAGCAGGTAATTCATATCCAAACTCATTAAAAAGGTCTATTCCAATTAAAGCTACTTTGACTTCATTGCTGTATTCTAAACCTTTCGATTTTACATCTTTTAAAACTTCTTGAAAATCTGGATATTGATCCTTTAAAAAATCATTTCCGTAAAATTCTAAAGTTTCATAAGCTAACTTTCCAAACAATTGAGAAAAAGCAGATTTAAAACTAGCTAACTCTGGACGTTCATCAAATAAATCTACATCACCTTTTGCTAATTTATATTGAAATAACTGCGCCATTTTCACATAAACATCGGGATTTTTAAAACCTACATTTGCTTTTCCAGCAGCGATATTTTGCCAAACATAAGGTAGTTGAGAAACGGAAACCGCATTTTCACCAGCAATTACTGTTAAATTGGGATTTTCAATTAGTTTCATAGATGATTTACCTTTGAGGAGAATTAACAAGATAATGTGTGATTATGGTGACAAAATGCTCAAAAAAACTGTTACCTAAAATACTAAATAAACCCAAATAGTAATTATGACAGGGTGTAAAACAATGAAAAAGCAAGATTGTAAATTAAAGTAACTACCGAATAGGAATTTTTACCCAATCGTGTAATATTTATGTTATAATCATTTAGACTTAGAACTATAATATTATTAATCAAAATAGAAGCTACACAAAAAAAGCAAAGGAGTAAAAAATGACTACTAAACTCATTGCCAAAGTTACCTCAGAAGGAAAACTAGAAATTCCACCAGAAATATTACAGCAGTTGCAACCTAATTCAGAGTATGAAATCTCTGTAACAGAAAGGTCTATTATTCTAGAAAAAAAATCTAACTCAACAGTTGATTTAGATAAATTTCTGGAAGAACTAGACCAATTAGAACCAGATGCAGAACAACCGACTTTAGAAGAAATTAGTGAAATTGTAAAAGAAGTTAGACAAGAATTATGGGGTAAGAAATGAGAGTTGTTCTTGATGTTAATGTTTGGATATCAGCTTTACTGTGGGGAGGTGTACCATCTCGTATTTTACATCTTTCTCGACAGAAACAATTAACTATTTTTGTCTCTGAATCCTTATTAGAAGAATTAGAGAATACTGTAAAACGTCCTAAATTCCAAGGTCAAATAAAAAAGCAAAATCGTACAATTGAATATTTAATGTCAATAACTCAAGGGTTTTGTGAAAAATGTCCTAATATTTCCCTAGATATAGATATATCCCAACTAAGAGACACAAATGACAATCATATTTTAGCTGCTGCTGTATCTGCTCAAGCTGATTTTTTAATAACAGGTGATCAAGACTTATTAGTATTAAATCAATTTGCAGAAATATTAATTATGACACCTGCTGATTTTCTAAATGCTAATTTTACATCTTCATGAATAAGAAAAATCAATAATAAAATCAACCCAAACTAACCATCAAAACCCAAAATTAATCCTCTGCGTCCTCTGCGTCTCTGCGGTTCGTTAATATAACACCCTATAAACACCAAACAAATTATCTAAAAAATATTGAAACCTGCAAAAAATGAGTTAACATAAAACCCAAAATAAACATAACTGTAAAACAATGGAAATAATAATTGGTTGGTTATATCCCAAATTAATGAGTACCTACGGAGACAGAGGAAACGTCATCACCATAGAAAGACGCGCACAATGGCGGGGATATGACGTTAAAGTGTTACCATTAGATCAAAACTCCACCGCAGATGATATAAAATCAGTAGATGTAATTGTCGGTGGAGGCGCACAAGACCGTCAGCAAGAAATAGTTATGCGTGACTTACAAGGTGCAAAAGCTGACGCAATGCGGGATAAAATTGAAAATGGTACACCAGGAGTTTTTACCTGTGGTTCTCCCCAACTTTTAGGACATTATTATGAACCTGGGTTTGGACAAAGAATAGAAGGTTTAGGAATATTAGATTTAGTTTCTATCCATCCAGGAGAAAATGCAAAACGTTGTATTGGTAATTTAGTCATAGAAGTGACAGCTTCACGTTTAGCACAAGAATTAGAAACAATGATAGGGACAAAACCTTATTTAGTCGGGTTTGAAAACCACGGAGGAAGGACTAAATTAGGAAAAGTAGCAGCTTTAGGAAAAGTAGTTTATGGTTTAGGTAATAATGGTGAAGATGGTACAGAAGGTGCATTTTATCAAAATGCGATCGCAACCTATTCACACGGTCCATTGTTACCAAAAAATCCCTTTGTTGCAGACTGGTTAATTCAAACAGCGTTAAGGTTGAAATATCAACAGGAAATTAAACTTACGCCTTTAGATGATACCTTAGCAATGCAAGGAAGGGAAGCAATGTTTAAAAGGTTAAAGGTGAATTTACCCAGTATTGCTAAAGTGTAAAAATTCAAAATTTAGAACTGAGAATAGTTGTCAAATCAAAAATGTCAATCACTAATATTTAATTAAACAACAGGAAGAATTTGGACAGGAGACACAGAAAGAAATTTACTGTATTTATGGAACTGGTTGACTACTATTATGGCTTTGGTTTTGCAACAAAGGACGCACAACTAAATAACCTGCACTAAAACCAGTAATCATAATTAATACAATAGTAATCACCAACCACCAACCACCAAGCCCCTTTGACTCAGGTTCTGAAGTTATGTAATAGCGCACTTCCTGTTCTTCTACAAACATTGGTTCTGTCACTGGAAAATTCATATCTATTACAGGCACAGAATACACCTCACGTCGTTTCTTTTGGGGCGGCTTAGTGGTTGGTTGACGTGGAGGATGTGCTGTTTTCACGGGAGGTTTTTTTGTGGGTTTACCCTCAGCATGATTACGGCGTATTCCCTGAGATTTATGTATATTTTTTGCAACTGAATTAACCCTGGGTGCGCCTTGATGATTTGGTGTATTTTTGAGATCAGCATTAGTTCGGTGAGGAGGTTGAGAACTGGGTGCAGAAGATTCTAGTAACCTTTGCAATTCTAAACAAGACTGAACAACTTTGTTGATTTCTTGACGCAGTTGTTGATTTTCCTGGGACAATTTCTGATTATGGTTAGTGACTACATCCAACTTGGCTTGTACTGCTTGTAACTCTGCCACTAATTCCCGATAGACATAGACAGGTACAGACGGGGAATAATTGGGAGTAGGTGGTTTATTGTGAACATTCGCTGTAGTTGCTCTCATTTGCATATTGGTATCAAAATTATGTCTTTAGATTAAAAAAATATACTATCAGAATAAAGTGATCCCGGAGACTAGGCTCTAGAATAATATAAAAATTACCTAACCGAACCTCCCATGAGATTATTGCCAAATAATTTCTCTAATTCGCTTTCTCAGTGTGTGAATATTGCCTTGGCTTTGATCTTATCTTCATCAATAATTTTTTTCTCTGGTAAGAAATCTGAGTAGGAGCCTTTTAGTCGAGACAGAGAGGATTTTTTGTGCTTTCATAGAAATAGGTGAAGTTTTGTAAACAACATTGACTACTATTGTTACGCCAACAAATAACTTAACACTGCCAACCGATTGGCATCGGCTAAATCCCATTTGGCAAGGTGGAGAAGAGGATATTCAAACAGGTTTGCCCCACACTCAGTTAGCACCTGCATGGCAATTGCTGCTTTTAGGTGATGGTTCTCCCACCAGACACCTGCAATTACTCACTTATGAACCGATAGAAGTCGATGTTATCGATATGTCTTTAATTGGCACGAACTCAGATAACGCCCCCGCCTTAATTCAAGCCGTTCCAGGCCCAAGACTGCGACGACAGGTATGGCTGCGTACTGCCTCTGGTCAAAGGTTAGGATATGCTACTTCTTGGTGGGAAGCAAGTCATGTAGATGAGTTTTTGCAAAACCGTTCTTTACCCATTTGGGCTAGTTTAGCTCGCATTCGTACAGAATTGTATCGAGACATTAGAGGAATTTATTGCGGTTCCTCAGCCGCCCTAGAGTCGGGTTTTGATCAAGTTGGTCCCTTTTGGGGTCGCCATTATTTATTTTGGCATCATGGACAGCCCCTAACCTTAATTTATGAAGTTTTTTCACCTTATTTAACTAAATATTTGGGTCAACAACAAGGGTGTAGGATTTGAGGAATCCGATTTGTGAACTTTTGCGGACTAGAGAAGTATCTTCTGACTCTGTGCGGTGAAATTTGATAAACCGTGCTACAAAAAATATCTATCAACAACAAGATTTTCAACTTCTCCAAGCGCTTGGGAATCTTAACTGCTCTAGTCAGACATAATGAAGAAAAAAAACAAACCATCTTTGGTATTAACACTATCAGCTGCTGGGCTAATGATTGGTGCTGGAAGTGCTGCATATTGGTTTTTTACGCAAGGACAACCATTATCTCGCAATTTGCCAGCAGGTGCAAATTTGATTCCGCAAGATGCCTTGTTCGCAGTTTCCTTAACAACAAATACCCAACAGTGGCAAAAGTTACAGGAGTTTGGGACACCAGAAACTCAAACAGAACTAGATAAAAATTTAGTGCAACTGCAACAACGGTTGTTGACTAATAATGGTTATAATTTCGAGAAAGATATTCAACCCTGGGTAGGGGATGAAGTCACTGTAGCTGTTTTGGCTTCTCCAGTGGGGAATGCTGCACCCAAGCCAGTAGCGACTGATATTGATACTTCCGAGCAGTCAATCGTCATGGTGCTGCCAATTAAAAATCTAGAAGCAGCCAAAAGTATTTTGGCACAACCTAAACCATTAAAACAAGGTAAATGGATTGACCGTACTTATCAGGGAATCCCTATTAAACAAACTGAAGGACAAGCCGGGGAAAAGTTCGCCGCTGCATTAATTGATCAGCGATTTCTCGTCATTACAGATAATGCTAAAACCACAGAAAGAACTATTGATGCCTATAAAAATCAAGCATCTTTAGCCACATTAGGCAGCTTTGCTGTCAATTTCTCGAAAACAAGCAGTTATCAATCTTTTGCTAAATTTTATATAAATGTACCCATAGCTGCAAAAATAGCGGCTAAAGCTCCTAATCAACGTTTACCTGCTCAGGTGTTGACACAACTCCAAAATAACCAAGGTTTGGCGGGAACCGTCACCCTAGAACCACAAGGAGTCCGTTTAAAGGGTGTTTCGTGGTTAAATCCCAATAGTAAGCGCGTGCTGGCGGTAGAAAATAAAGCCGGAAGTATGCAAAATCGCCTCCCCAGTGAAACTTTAATGATGTGGTCTGGTAGCAATTTAAAGCGGTTATGGGCAGACTATGTTTCTACTTCTAAGGGCAATCCTTTGTCACCTATCCAGCCTGAACAACTACGACAAAGTGTAAAATCTTTGACAAGTTTGGATTTAGATCGAGATTTGCTCAGTTGGATGGAAGGGGAATTTTCAATTGCAGTTATTCCCAATACTCCTCAAGATGCTAAACCAGATAATTTTCGGGCGGGTTTGGCATTTATGGTTAAGCTCAGTGATACTAAGGATGGGGTGCGCCAATCGGCTGAAACTGCTTTGCAACATCTTGATGATGTAGTGAAAAATCAATACCAGTTTAAAGTCGAGTCAGGGACTGTAGCAGAAAAACCTGTTGTTAACTGGATTTCACCTTTTGGAACTTTAACTGCTACTCATGGTTGGTTAGATAAGAATGTGCTTTTCTTCACCCTGGGCGGTCCGATTAGTGATCAAATTATTCCCAAACCGAACAACACACTAGCCAGCACTTTTACTTTTCAACAAACTGTGCCTCAAGAATTGAATCCAGCTAAGGGTTTATTTTTCTTGGATATGGAACGGACTGTTAAAAGTTTTCCTCTCAATACTGCGTCTCCTAGTCAACAAGCTTTGCTGGCTGCAATACGCACAGTTGGGGTGACAACTGCTGTCAACGATAATCGTAGTCAGCAATATGACATTTTTCTGGAATTAAAGAAAGGTAAATAGGGACCAGGGGAGAATAACAAGTGATAACTGAGAACTGACCAAAAGTAGATAGGATCAAGATAGTCGGAATGGTGTCAGTAAAAAGTATCAGACTTTGAGTTAAATTGATTCTCTAACTGGGTTTGATAACTGATAACTGATAACTGATACAAGTGTCTATTGGGGAGAAGTGTTTATGAATCTGGTTGTACTCCAGAACTGGCTAGATAATGCCTCCTTTGCTGTCTTATTCTGCACAATGCTGGTGTATTGGGTGGGGGCAGCTTTTCCGAGTTTATCGGTGACAGCGGCTTTGGGGACGGCTGGTATGGCGATCGCTAATTTGTGTATTGCTACCCTTTTAGCAGCAAGATGGATTGAAGCTGGTTATTTTCCCCTCAGTAATCTTTATGAGTCTCTATTTTTCCTGACTTGGGGAATTACTGCTGTCCATCTACTTGCAGAAAATACGAGTCGTAGCCGTTTGGTGGGGGTTGTCACTGCACCTGTAGCAATGGGAATTACCGCGTTTGCTACTTTGACTTTACCATCAACCATGCAGGTGTCAGAACCTTTAGTTCCGGCTTTAAAGTCGAATTGGTTAATGATGCACGTCAGTGTGATGATGTTGAGTTATTCGGCTTTGATGGTAGGTTCTTTGTTGGCGATCGCTTTTTTAATTGTGACTCGCGGACAAAACATTCAATTACAAGGTAGTTCCATTGGTAATGGCGGTTATCGTCATAATGGTTACAAACTACTCAAGGCTGGAGAGTTAGTCACACAACCTCCAATATCTACATCTGAAAATAATGGTTTTTCCCGGTTGGAAACCAATAACAACGGTAATGGAACTGCTGTTTTGGATGTAGTTACAACTACGCCTATTTCAACTGCGGAAATTCTTTCCCCTCAACGTCTCACCTTAGCGGAAACCCTAGATAATATTAGCTATCGTGTGATTGGTTTGGGATTTCCCCTACTGACAATTGGTATTATTGCCGGTGGTGTTTGGGCTAATGAAGCTTGGGGTTCTTATTGGAGTTGGGACCCAAAGGAAACTTGGGCTTTAATTACTTGGTTGGTTTTTGCAGCCTATCTTCATTCTAGAATTACTCGCGGTTGGCAAGGTCGAAAACCTGCAATTTTAGCCGCTGGTGGCTTTGTTGTGGTTTGGATTTGTTATTTGGGTGTGAATCTTTTGGGTAAGGGTTTACATTCTTACGGTTGGTTTTTCTAAGTGCATCTTTTTCCCCCTTTCTGTTGAGAGGGGGTAATAATTATATTTATTTATTTACGCGAAAAATTCAAAAATGTTGAAATTTGATCATCAATAATTAAATTAATAAATCTCATCAAATACTGTCATCATCACAACAGCCACCATTGTGAGGATATTTTTCTATTGTCTGTTAAGAGTTCCCTGTTCCCTTTGAATTAAAATACAATGTCCTAACTGATATATCTGTTGCTATAAATTGCCAAAAATTCACACTTATTGAAGTTTAGATAGTGACAGAAAATAACTATTGATCTTAAATTAATGTAAAATAGTCACAAACGTGAACTTAATACCTACTAAGACAATCAAACCCAAGGATGAATCAACAAGAGTTTGAACACATATTTGACAGACTGACAGAGCGGCGCAAAAAAGTGTTACAAAAAATACTAGCTGGCGAAACGGATGCGGAGATAGCTGAAGCCATGAGCATTGGAGAAGCATCTGTCAGAAAATATATTGAAAGAATATGTTACGAATTTGGTTTGAATAATGAACCTTCTGATATTCGTCGTTACAAACGCTCGGACTTAGTTGCCTTATTTGCTAAATACAAACCAGATTTATTAACCGACCCGCAATTTAAATTCACAAAAGAACTCGCTGATAATGGTGATGAAGATAATGAAAGTATTACCAAATCTGTTTTACATTTGCTATC
>RDYJ01000041.1 GCA_004293145.1 Nostocales cyanobacterium
AGGTAATGCTACAGCTGTAATTGCCTTAACAGCCAGTGTTTTAGAAGAAGAAAAAGCCATTGTGCTTTCTGCTGGTTGTGACGATTTTCTGCGTAAACCTTTTGCAGAACATACAATTTTTGATGCTTTAAGTAAGCATTTGGGTGTAAGATATATTCTTGCTCAATCCAGTTCCCCAGACTGGGATGACACCGGCGAAATTCCTTTAATATCTGATCACCTAGTTGGTATGTCTCAAGAATGGATTAATAAACTATATGAATCTGCTCTAGAGGCTAATACCAACTTGGTCATAGAACTAATAGAAGAAATTCCCAAAACAGAAACTCATTTAATACAAGCACTGACAAAACTTACTCGTCAATTTGAATTTGAGAAATTAGTTGATTTAGCCGAACCTTTAATAAGCAATGAATTCTGAATCTGAAAAAGAACATAAAGGCAACATTCTCCTAGTAGATGACATTCCTGAAAACCTGCAATTACTAAGCGATTTGCTTATCAAAATCGGCTACATCGTTCGTAGTGTTACCAGTGGACGGATGGCACTGAAAACAGTGAAGGTGAAGCGACCAGATGTAATCCTCTTAGATATTAAGATGCCAGAAATGGATGGCTATCAAGTTTGTCAATCTCTCAAAGCGGATGAGGATTTACGCAGCATTCCCGTGATTTTCATTAGTGCTTTAGATGATGTTTTTGATAAAGTCACTGCCTTTAATTCTGGGGGTGTAGACTACATTACCAAACCCTTTCAGATTGAAGAAGTAGTAGCACGCCTAGAAAATCAGTTAATCATTAAACGTCAGCAACGGCTTTTGGAACAAGAAATCAATTACCGTCGAGAAACACAAGAGGTTCTTTATCAATCTAGGGCTTTGCTGTCTAGTGTTTTGAACAGTTCCCTGGATGGGATCGCGGCCATGCAAGCTGTTCGTAACCCGGCCACGGGGGATATTGAGGATTTTCGGTGTTTAGTCGTTAATCCTGTCATTGCTAGAGTATTTGAACGCAGCCGGGAAGAAATGATTGGTAAATTAGTGCTAAAAAAATTTCTCACTCATATTAAACCAGAACTCTTTGATAGTTTTGTCGATATTGTGGAGACCGGAGAAGCACTAGAACAGGATTTTTATTATCCATCAGGAAATTCTTCTTGGTATCATTTTGTCGCTGTCAAGTTAGCCGATGGTTTTGCTATTACTATTCGTGATATTACCGCACGAAAACAAACTGAACTGGCTTTGCAAGATGCTAATGAAAAACTAGAATTATTGGCAAATCTGGATGGTTTAACTCAGGTTGCTAACCGTCGTTGTTTCAACAATCGTTTAAAAAGTGAATGGCAACGCCTAGCCCAAGAAAAGCAGCCACTTTCCCTAATTTTATTTGATCTTGATGCCTTTAAACGTTACAACGATTACTATGGTCATTTAGCCGGTGATGATTGCTTATTAAAAATTGCCCAAGCTGTATATCAATTTATTCGTCATCAAGATATGAATCGTCCTATTGATCTGGTGGCGCGTTATGGTGGAGAAGAATTTGTTGTACTCCTCCCAAATACTGATTTAGCAGGGGCAATTAAGGTCGCATCTAGGATTCAAGAAGTAATTCATGATCTGGGGATTCCTCATACAGAGTCTAATGTCAAGGATATGGTTACAGTAAGTTTGGGAATCTCCTCTCTCACCCCCATGCTGGAAGTTCCACCAGATAAACTAATAGCTGATGCAGATAAAGCTTTATACAATGCTAAACAACAGGGACGCGATCGCTACGTTTATAATGCTGAATTTTTAACAAGCACGATAGAATAGAAATGATTAATAGGAGTTACAAAAAATTATGATAGCTGTTAAAAATCGAGCAGATAGAGTGGTACTTTACGATATTAGCTGGCCACAGTTTGAAAATCTTTTGCAAGATTTGGGAGAATCCCGTGCTGCACGAATAGCTTATGATTGCGGAACTTTGGAAATTATGACACCTTTACCAGAACACGAACATTATAAAGAAGTAATTGGTGATTTAGTTAAAGATATTGCTGATACCCTTGATTTAGATTATGAAAGTTATGGTTCAACTACCTGGAAGAGGGAAAGCAGAATGGCGGGTTTAGAAGCAGATAATTGTTTTTACTTTCAAAATGAAGCGGCTATTAGAGGTAGACTAAATTTAGATTTACGCCAAGATCCTCCACCAGATTTAGCATTAGAAATTGATATTACCAGTAAATCTTTAAATCGGTTTCCTATTTATGCACGGTTGGGTATTCCTGAACTTTGGTGTTATGACTCTGGAGAATTGAAAATTTATCTATTAGAAAATGGCGAGTATGTGGAGTCGGAAACAAGTTTGGTTTTTCCGAGTTTACCAGTTCGAGAATTGCCAAGGTTGATTGAAGAACATCGCAATGAGGGGAGAAGGGCTATTAGAAAAGCGGTCAAAGATTGGGTGAGGGAGTTATAAATATCTCACGCAAAGGCGCAGAGAAGATGGAATGGGGTTTTGACGTTATTACCTGATCACTAATGGTAGCATATCAGCAACTACAATTTCTAAATCAGGAAATTCTAACGGCGAAACTATTTGATTTTCTGTAACTTCATAATTCAGGAATCAGCAGTCAGGAGGTAATAGGAGAAAAATCAATCATTAGCAATTATCAATTACCAATTGCCAATTATTTTAAGGCAATGGAGACCACAGACCAGACTGTAAAAAGCGAATATCATTTCCCTGCAAATTTACATTATAAATCCAAGTTGCACTTGCTCCTGAAATATTGCTATTATTTCTCTTAGGAACATCACCGCCAATAGTTTGTACTTCCCATCCAGCGGTTATTGACTGACGACAATTTAATTTTTTGTTGTCAATATTCAAACACTGATCAAAAAATTTCGGCGTTGCAAAACGCACATTAATCATATTTTCCGAAACCTTTGCCCGTTTAGCTGCATCTTTTGTGATGGCAGTTACTAATGAATTAGATAAACTCTGTATGCCATCAGGTAGGGGAAAAATATTAGGGTTAGAAACTTCGGGTTGGTCAATATAGTAAACATAGCGATTAGTTCCACTAATAACTATCATTTGCCAACCTTCTACTTCTACATTTGGACAATTTCCCATTTCTGGTCTTGTTGGTCCTCCACCGCTACACAAATTCCATTTTGTAGCTTTAATACTTTCAACTCTGAGGTTAGAAGTTAAATTATCATGCCGACTCACAACATCTTCTAACACCTTCTCAGCAATATTGCGGGGCATTCCTGCTGTTTGTTGGGGCAAATATAAACTTAAATTTCCATAATTTAAATCTTTACCATCCAGTCCCACAAAGAATGGTCTTTCTCTACCTTCTAGCAAAATACGCCATCCTAAAATTGGCTTGACTTTGCAAGTAGCATTGATGGGACATAACGGCAGACCTTTAGTTAATTGTGCAGCAACAATACGCAACTGGTTGGGTTTTCGTGCCAATTTTTGCGATAAAGTAGAAATAATGGTTTTATTTAAACTTGCAGTGGCATCAAGGGTAATAAATCCATTATTAGTCACATAATAAACCCAATTTTCACCTTGACCACTCATGGTTACACGCCAGCCAGAACGGGATTTAGCTTGACAAGGTTGAGGAGGAATAACCCCGGATTTATTCGGTAAACAGTCTTCCCAAGTCGCTGGTTGAGATTTCGTCAATTTTAGTGATTTGCTGTTAATTTGCGCTTGCTGCGCCATTTTTTCCCGCACTGCGGTTTCTAGATTTTGAGGGAGATTTTTTGATGTAGTAGCTACCGCTGCTGTCAGAGAATTCTGGGTTAGTGTTTTTGGTGACAAAAACTGGCTGCTGATACCAATTAACCCCACCACACCACATACAAGTATTTTGGCTTTCATGATTTTTGCTTCTGTTGCTTTAGTTAATATTTGATTCAATTTAGGTAACTGATGTTTCGGAAGTGATGTATAGAAATTACCATCTAATTCAGACACTTTTGCGCTTATGCACAAAACAAAGAATCTTTCTGAGGATATAGATTGTTTTATTTATAATTTTTGTTACAATTGATGAAATTTTTAGATAAAAATTACCATTATGGCCTTATACGCTGAGTTACATAGACACCTGGGGGGTTGCGTCGTCCCCCGTGTGTTGTGGCGGTATTTTGAGCGCCATGCTACAGATTTAATTTCTCGTTTTGCTGAATATTCTGAATTTGAGGACTTTTACACCCGTCCCCGCAATACTTTAGATGAGTATTTAGAACTGCATACTTTAGTTGAAAGTGTGCAAACTGTGGAAACATTACCTTACTTTATCTATCGCTTGTTGCGTGGTGCGTATATCTTTGAAAACCTAGCTTATTTAGAATTACGTTATACCCCCTATTTACGCACTCCTGAACATCTAAATCAAAACGCAAGAATTGATAAGATGGTGGAAATTGTGGAAATTGTGGGTAAAGCTAGTCATTCTTTGGAATATCCCATTGTTAATAGTCAAATTCTCTGTATGCACTCCCGTTTACCTTATGAGGTAAATAAGGCTATTGTTGATTTAGCAGCGCAAAATAGAGAATATGTTTGTGCTGTGGATGTGGCAGGAGGCGATCGCTATTATGCTGAAAGAATGCCAGAATGGATTAGTTTATATAACTATGCCCGTTCTCAAGGTTTGAACACCACCGGACATCTTTACGAAACTAGCGATGGTTGCTATCCAGAACTTTTACCTTACTTAATGAGAATTGGTCACGGTATCCAAATTCCTTTACTTTACCCGGAATTATTGCCAGATTTAGCGAAACAGGGTCAATGTTTAGAAGTTTGTCCCACAACTTATTTAAAAACAGGAACTTTACAGGATATTCGTCAATTAAAGTTAGTTTTTGATAGATGTTTTGCAGCGGGGGTTGATATTGCCATCTGTACCGATAACGCAGGTTTACATAATGTCCGCTTACCCTTTGAGTATGAAAATCTGTTGACTTACGACATTATTAATTTTCAACAGCTTCAAGCTTGTCAGGATGCTGCTTTTCGTCATGCTTTTGCTTGGCCACATGAACAACGTCCGGCTTCTTTATTAAGTGGTTTATTGAAACCTGAAGCAGCTAAGGTTTTGGCTATGCAAGACTAAATTTAACTTTTGGAGGTTTTGATTTTCCCCCGCATTATTGTGGGGGATTCTTTTTTGAGCATATCAAAGGTTTTTGTCTGTTTTACCAGTCAGAACTAAGATTATAGTCAATGTTCTTATTTATATGATCGAATTCGCATTTATTCGTAAAACTAAAAGCGCCGATCATTTGCATCAAAGCAATCAAATACGTCTATTTTCCCCATAAATCTGTTATTTCTTTGCTATGTACTATGGAAAATGGCTCAACGGTGGAAGCTGGTTTAGTGAGTAATGAAGGCATGGTAGGTATACCCATAATTTTGGGAGATAATATAGCACCTCTAACTACGATGGTACGGGTTCCAGATAGCGCGTTACGACTCTGTGCAGATATACTGCTAGCTGAATTTGATCGTGGGGGATCGTTGCAAAAGCTGCTTTTGCGTTACGTAAAAAGTGTATACATTGAAATCGCCCAATCCGCTGCTTGTAATCGCCTACATAGCCTGGAAGAGCGACTTGCACGCTGGTTATTGACAGTTTCAGACCGTCTACAATTAGATGAATTTCCTCTGACTCAAGAATTTATTTCTCATATGTTAGGTGTACGCCGAGCAGGTGTAACGGTGGCAGCACATACCCTCAGCAAAGCAGGAATGATTAACTATCATCGTGGTCATATTCAGATATTAAATCGAGAGGCTTTAGAAACCACTGCCTGTGAGTGTTATAGAGTAATTAAAAATGAATTTGCTCAATTACCAGCCAATTCAGTTCAAGATAATTCAGAATTGATAATTACATCAAATCCGGTTAATTAGTTATAATTCCCGCACTTATACAAAGATTTACGACCTCTTGCTCAAGCACGGTTTCTATGTACGCTACCGGACAGACAAGCTCCATTGAGTTTGTATAACCTCAAGGAAGATGATCATTTTCATCACCTGAATTTTACAACTCTAAGGATTAACAATACAAAAAGGTAAGATTAATGTTCAGTCCATCTATCTGTCTTGATAACTTACGCTTGCTTGTTGTCGATGACGACAGTGATAGCAGACAAATACTCACGTTGTTATTTGAATTTGAGGGAGCAAAAATAATATGTGCTGCTTCCGCGCTTGAGGCTCTAGAAGTAATATCACATTTTCAACCTGATATTTTAATCACTGATATTTGCTTACCAGATGAAGATGGTTATTGGCTGTTAACAAAAGTCAAAAATTTGCCAGCATTAAAAGGGAGATATGTTCCCGCTATTGCTTTGACAGGTATGGCTTCAGAAGAAGACCGAGAATATTCATTGAGAGCAGGTTTTCAGAAGCATTTATCCAAGCCGATTGATTTAAATGAGTTAGTTTCTGTTGTTGCTAATTTAGCTGAAAGTAACCAGTTTGTCGCTAGTATTCGCACCTGAAGAAAGACTGAGATTCCCAACTTTTTTGGTGAAGTCGGGGATCTCATCGTTAACTGATAACTGATAACTGTTAACTATTAAACGCCTTCTGTAGCGCCACCTACTGTTTTCCAAGCAGTCAAACCACCTTGAATGACAAATACATCATTAAACCCAGCAGATTGTAATATTTGGGCTGCATAGGCTGCCTGGGTATCATGTTCGCCATAAATGTAGATGTGGCGTTCTTTATGTAAACTAGATTTAGCACGGTCAGCCAAGTCATTTAAGGGTATTGAAATTGCCCCTGTAATATGACCATGATTGTAGGTATGGCGATCGCGCACATCAATCATTGTAAAAGCGGGTTGACCCCATTCGAGACGCGATTTCAAATCATTAACATCAGCAACTAAACTACTCATAAGCTTTCCCCGCTTACAACCTCACCAGCAATTTATCAAAAATAACTCGATAATTCGGTTTTCTTTAGAATAAATCTCAAATTCTTTAGAGTTGTTATTAAAAGAATTCAGGAGTCAGGATTCAGGAGTCAGAATATTGTAAGCTGGTTGTCTGCACATACAGGCAATTTTAATTTTTAATTAATTTGTAATTTTAATTATTCATGATGACATCTACTATTCAACCTTTATCTACAGAAGTTGTATATTTAATTACGGCGGGAGAGGTAATTGATGGTTTTGGTTCTGTGGTCCGGGAATTGGTGGAAAATTCCCTAGATGCTGGTGCAACGCGCATTGTGGTTTCTTTATGGCCGCAAAGTTGGCGAGTGCGTGTAGCTGATAATGGTTGCGGAATGAATTTAGATGATTTGCAACAAGCCGCAACTGCACATAGTACCAGTAAAATTAATTCTCCTGATGATTTGTGGAAAATTACGAGTTTAGGTTTTCGTGGTGAAGCGTTACATAGTTTAACAACTTTAGCAGATTTAGAAATCTTCAGCCGTGCTGTGGGAATAAATGAAGGATGGCGGGTTATTTATGGAAATGATGGGGAAGTTGTAAAAAAGGAAATAACTGCGATCGCTCCTGGTACTGTAGTTACTGTTGATAATTTATTTGCTAATTATCCTGCACGTCGTCAAGGTTTACCTAATGCTACACAGCAAATGAAAGCTGTACAAGGGATAATTCAACAAATTGCTTTGTGTCATCCTCATATTACCTTTCAAGTTTGGCAAAATGATCGGGAATGGTTCACTATTTGTCCTGCATCAAGTGTAGGTAAATTAATACCGCAAATTCTCCCCCAAATCAAACAAGGTGATTTAAAAGAAATCAAGTTAGAAATACCCAATCCGAAATCTACAATTACATTAGTAATTGGTTTACCAGATAGATGTCACCGTCATCGACCTGATTGGGTGAAGGTAGCAATTAATGGTAGAATGATTAAATCACCAGAGTTAGAACAAACGATTTTTTCAGCATTTCATAAAACATTACCACGCGATCGCTATCCCGTTTGTTTTTTACATCTTAGCATTTCTCCTGACCAAATTAACTGGAATCGTAACCCTTCTAAATCAGAAATTTATCTCAATGAAATCAATTCTTGGCAAGAAAAAATCAGCGAAACTATTAACCAAGCATTTTACATTTCTGAAGCTAATTTAAAAGAATCAGTTCTCACCACGCGAGTAAGTAACTTACTCAAAGTTTCCGAGAAAAAAGGCAGTTATAACTTTAATTCTAAAAATGCAGATAGCAAAACCCAGAATTACTTAAAAGCAGTTGCCCAAGTCAGCAATATGTATATTATTGCCGAACATTCAGGAGGAATGTGGTTAGTAGAACAACACATAGCCCATGAACGAGTTTTGTATGAACAACTATGTGATCAATGGGAAATTGTACCTGTAGAAACACCAATTATTCTTTATCAATTATTACCCTCTCAGGTTGCCCAACTACAAAGAATTAACTTAGATATTGAACCCTTTGGGGAAAAACTTTGGGCTGTGCGTACAATTCCCGCGATGTTAAAACAACGGGAAGACAGCGCCGAAGCACTTTTAGAATTAAGTTTAGGAGGAGACTTACAAACCGCCCAGGTTGCTGTTGCTTGTCGCAGTGCTATTCGCAATGGTACACCCATGAGTTTACCAGAAATGCAGCAATTATTAGATGATTGGCAACGCACCCGCAACCCTCTCACTTGTCCACATGGTAGACCAATTTATTTATCTTTGGAAGAGTCTACGTTATCTCGCTTTTTCCGTCGTCATTGGGTGGTTGGTAAAAGTCATGGCATTTGAGGAGTCAGGAGTAATTAATTACGAAAAAATTATGAATTTTCAATGATGATTTTGTATAACTTTCCTGTCTATACAACAAAGGATGGAAAAAAGGAAGCAAGGCTATTTTAGGAAAAGCCACTGAGAAAGAAATAAACGGCTAATACTTAGACTTACAGCTTAATCTGAGGGGTCTGGGTTTTATGTCTTAGTGTTTTTTATCTCAACAAATTAGGTAAATTCTGATAAAACTCCTGAACTTAGATGACTGTAATTACCGCTCTTGCTAATCAGTATTATCTCTACATTCGCAAAGATCAAAAACCAGTTGCTTGGGATATATACGACACGAAACCACCGATTGAATTTAGTTTAACCACTTATTTCGGTAAAGTATTTCAGGCTATAGAGAAAAGTTCTCTTATCAGTGGTTTAGTCTTTTATGTCACCTGGAATGAAATTGATGAACTGCCATCTTATGGGCAAAATGTTGTAGTTTTTGTCCTTGGTGATGAATGGTATCGCATACCCAAATATGCTCACAAAGTTAGGGCTGTATTTAAGTGTGTTGGTACAAATTCAATTCTCGGATGTAACCCTTTTCTGCAACCTTCATTGTTAAACTTACTGACACTAATTCAATTTTTAAGAATTTTAGTTGTTGGTGTACCAGGTCGGGTAAATTATCATTGGCATAAATTCAAAAGTTTGGTATTAGGTAAAGGTAAAATTCCTCCTATTTATGATATTCCTTTGGGTTATCATAATTCTAAGAATTTGCCCATCAAAAATATCGAATCTCGTCTCTATGATACTTATTTTTCAGGGAGTGTAATTCATAGAGAATATCCTATATGGTCTTTAAAATCTTGGTTAGGAACTCCAAAGGCTTTGTCTCGAAAACTGATGATATCGACTTTAAATAAGTTCAAAGAAAAATATCCCCAATTTAAAGTTGAATTATCAATTACTGGTGGTTATCACAATAGAACCAGTGAAGATGAACGCAGCTATTGTGAAATTATGATGGACACAAAAATATGTGTTGTTCCTAGAGGTACATCTTTTGAAACAACTCGTTTATTTGAAGGGATGAAATATGGTTGCGTTCTGGTAACGGAAGCTTTACCTTCACGGTGGTATTTAGATGGTGCGCCGGTGATTAAAATTAATAATTGGCAAGAGTTACCAGGGTTATTAAAAAACCTGCTGGAAAATAAAGAAGTGATGGAGGAAATGCACGATAAATCATTAAATTTCTGGCAGGATAAATGTTCAGAAGCTGTTGTGGGAGAGTACGTTATTGGTAAACTGAATAGAGAATTTAAGGGAAATTTGGGGGTTAATTTAGATCCACCCTAGATTTGATTTTAGATCCCCCCAACCCCCCTTAAAAAGGGGGGCTAATAATTCTAAAATAACCATAAATTTAATTAATCAGGTAAATAATTTTGATTTAAACATTCAGATTAGAGTTAGTAGTTAAGGTTGCTTGAGGTGCTGTCATATAATTAATTATTTAACCTCTAAAAACTAATAATTTAATTTATCTATAGCGTTTCCTAGTCTGGTGAAGTACAAAATCATCTGCGTCTATCTGCGTCCATCTGCGTTTAATTATTACTGCTTGTACCTCACTTGAATGGTAATTGCTATATTTGACAATTTTCTCCTTTTTAATATTAACAACAATTTGAGCAAATTTGCGTCTTTGCACTCAATCAAATGTGGTTGATTTGCCTAATAACCATGTATATACAATCTTTAATCTCCCAAACCCTGACGAGCAAAGATTTCAATCATCTCACTGCGTGTCAGATTATTTTCCTGTGCTAATTCATCCAACTTTGCCCAAGCGGTATCTGTCAGCCGGATAGACCTTAACTTCTTCTTCTCATCACCATAGTCAGCCTCAAATTTGCCCCCTGGTGTGCGCTTACGTCTGGGTGACTTGTGCCTTGTCCCAGAATACTTATCACCATGTATATCTAATTTATTACTGGTCATTAAATTAACCAGATTATCAATCAAGCGATCGCGCTCCATCGGCAAAATCTCCGCACCATGTAACATATACTGAATAATCGTAAAATGCACCAAAGTACCCAAAAAAATCCGTGCTGCTACCTGTGCATCAGGTAACTGTAATTCTGGATGCGCTGCAAAATACTGGGTAATTGCATTTAAACCGGTTTTATCTACATTGCGAACAAAAACTTGAGCTAGTGACGGAAAACGCCCAGATTCGGCAATAATCAACCTCACAAAACTTAATAATTCCTGTGAACAACCAATATTATCTAAAATATTGTTGGCAATACGACGCAAAACTATCTCCGGTTCTCCTACGAGAAATTGCGAGTCTTGAGGGTTAAAAACAGCCAAGTATTTCTGTTTTGCTAATCGTTCAATCAACGCAGTAAATAACCCTTCCTTATCTTGAAAATAGCTGTACACCGTTGCTTTAGATACCCCTGCGCCTTCTGTTACTCTATCCATTGTCGCCCCAGAGTAACCATGTGCTAGAAATTCCTGCATAGCACCAGCCAGGATAGCATCAACTTTATCTGTTAATCGCTCTGTATCTATTTTTTTACTCTTTTTTCCCATATAAGCAACCTAAATCAATTATTTTTGCATTTTTTTAGCGATCGCTCTTGACATTATTGTAATAGACGGTTTAGTTTAGTTATATCACTAAACTGATTAGTTTAGTTAGCATCTTCAATCTGAGAAGGAAACTCTATGATGCGTGAGCTAGCATTTAAACCGAACTCCCGACCAATAATTATGCTGGGAACAGCGATAATTGTCGGCATTGGAGGCTTACAAGGGTATAGCTTTTTACAAAATTCATCCAACGTAGCCAAGACAACTCAAGTGTCCCAAGTTAGCATACCCCAAATTAAGACAGTGACGGCATTGGGGAGACTAGAACCCAAAGGTAAAGTCATTAAACTTTCTGCACCTACATCTAGTCAAGGTAGCCGAGTAGAGCAGCTTTTGGTCAAAGAAGGGGATAAAGTCAAAACTGGACAAGTCATAGCAATTTTAGATAACCGTCCCCGACTGCAAGCAGCTTACCAAGAAGCACAAGCAGCGGTGAAAATTGCCCAGGTAAACCTAGAAAAAGTTAAGGAAGGGGCTAAAAGTGGAGAAATAGAAGCACAGAAAGCGGAAATTGCTAGAATAGAAGCCCAAAAACTAGGAGATGAAAACGGACAACGGGAAACAGTAGCGAGAATAGAAGCACAATGGCAAGGTGAAACATCAGCCCAACGCGCAACAATAAACAGATTGCAAGCTGAACTGAAAAACGCCCAAATTGAACTACAACGACATCAGCAACTTTACAGAGATGGGGCGATTTCGCAGTCATTATTTGACAGTAAAAACCTGACAGTTGATACCATTACCCAACAGTTGAACGAAGCCAAAGCAAACCTCAACCGTATTGACAGCACAGGACGCAAGCAAATTAACGAAGCGAAAACAGCCTTAAACCGGATTCAAGCAACAGGTAGCAAACAAGTTACTTCAGCCAAAGCCACCTTAAACCAAATAGCTGAAGTTCGTCCGGTGGATGTATCAGCAGCTAAAGCCGAAGTTAGCCGCACCATAGCCGCAGCCCAACAAGCAAAGGCAAATTTAGATCAAGCTTATGTGAAGTCACCCCAGGATGGTGTAATTTTTGATATCTATACTCGCGCTGGTGAAGTGGTATCTACTGATGGGATAGTGGAAATTGGGCAAACTAATCAGATGTATGCAGTTATCGAAGTTTACCAAAGTGATATTAGTAAAATACGTACCCAACAACAGGTAAAAATATCTAGTAATTCTCTAGCAGGAGAACTGCAAGGAACTGTAGATCAGGTTGGCTGGAAAGTACAACGGCAAAATATCATCAACTCTGATCCCAGTGAAAATATTGATTCTAGAGTAGTAGAAGTTCACGTACAGCTAGATCAAGCCTCTAGCGAGAAAGCAGCAAAATTTACAAACTTGCAAATCAAGGCAGTAATTTTACTATGATAGGATTTATTCAAGCACTGCAAAGACGTACACCGCTGGGATGGTTACAACTGAACCATCATAAAAGCCGTTTATTGGTAGCTTTATCAGGTATTGCTTTTGCAGACGTGTTGATTTTTATGCAGCTTGGCTTTCAAAATGCCTTGTATGACAGCAACACCACCTTAAACCGCGCTGTGCTTGCAGACATTATTTTGATCAGTCCGCAAAGCCGAAATATGCAAAATATGTCCACTTTTTCCCGTAGAAGGTTATTTCAAGCTGCTGATGTACCCGGTGTAAAATCAGCCGAAGCCATGTATATCGGTTTAGTCACTTGGAAAAATCCGCAAACAAGACGTAAAACCACAGTCCAAGCAATAGCATTTAATCCTGAACAAGCTGCATTAAATATACCAGAAATCAACACCCAATTAGATACAATTAAATTACCTGATAACTTTCTTTTTGATCGTGGTGCAAGAGGAGATTATGAGCAAGTTTTTAGTCAAATAGATGCAGGTAAAAGTGTTAGCACAGAAATAGATAAACGGACAATTAATATTAGTGGATTATTTAAATTAGGTGCTTCCTTTGGTGCAGATGGAACGTTAGTTTCTAGCGATGAAAACTTTTTACGTATCTTTCCCAGAAGACAAGCAGGAAGTATCAATCTTGGTTTAATTAATATCAAACCAGGATATGAAGTAGAACAAGTAGCAGCAGCATTAAAATCACATCTGCAAAATAATGAAGACGTAAAAGTTATGACTCGTGCAGAATATATCAAATTTGAAGAAGATTATTGGAAAAAAGAAAGCCCAATTGGTTTTATTTTTACATTAGGTGTATCAATGGGATTTATTGTGGGTGTAATCATAGTTTATCAAGTTCTTTCCACAGATGTAAATTCCCATCTTAAAGAATACGCCACATTTAAAGCAATGGGATATAATAACTTATATTTATTAGGAGTAATTTTTGAAGAAGCAATAATTTTAGCAGCATTAGGTTTCATACCCGGATTTATCGTACCATTAGGACTTTATCAACTAGCAAGAAACGCCACAAACTTACCTATATATATGACATTATCTAGAGCATTATTTGTCTTCATCCTCACAATTATCATGTGTACAATTTCCGGGACAATAGCAACAGGTAAACTGCAATCAGCAGATCCCGCAGATATGTTTTAAATAAAGAAGTCAGGAGTCAGAATTTTTAGTATTAAAGAATCAGCAGAATCAACATCTCAAAAATCCTCTCTGCGCCTCTGCGTCTCTGCGTGCAAAAAACTCTTAAAAATCCTCAACTATGCAACAGATTAACTTTTTACAACCAGTAATTGATGTCCAAAACCTTGATCATTACTTCGGAACTGGACAACTCAAAAAACAAGTTCTATTTAATATCAACCTGACCATTAACGCAGGTGAAATTATCATCATGACAGGTCCATCTGGTTCAGGTAAAACCACCTTATTAACATTAGTTGGTGGTTTGCGTTCTGCACAGTCGGGAAGTTTGCAAATATTAGGTAAAGAACTGTGTAAAGCTAATGCTCAACAACTCACTCAAGCAAGAAGAAATCACGGTTATATTTTCCAAGCACATAACTTACATGGGAGTTTAACAGCAATACAAAATGTGAGAATGGGTTTGGAAGTACATCCGAAAATCTCAACTCAAGAAATGCTGATGCGTTCACAAAAAATGTTAGAAGAGGTAGGTTTAGGAGAAAGACTCAATTACTATCCAGATAATTTATCAGGTGGACAAAAACAAAGGGTAGCGATCGCACGTGCATTAGTTAGTAACCCAAAAATTATTTTAGCCGATGAACCCACGGCAGCACTTGATAAACAATCAGGACGGGATGTGGTAGAATTAATGCAGAAATTGGCCAAAGAACATGGTTGTACAATTTTACTTGTCACCCATGATAATCGGATTTTAGATATTGCTGACCGGATTGTTTATATGGAAGATGGTCATTTAATTAGAGATGGTGTGGGTGCTATGACTGCGTAAAAGTAGAATTATAATCTAAACTATATGTAAATGAGGTCAGATTGAGTATGACTGCACCTACAGAAATTCGTCAAAGAGCGATCGCACTGCTGGAACAATTACCGGGAGAATCTTTAGTAAAAGCAGTGGAATTTTTAGAATCTCTTTCTCATCAAGCTGTACAGGTATCAGAAACAAAGACATCTGAAACTAGGGAAACGGAATTAATTCAAATAATTCAACGCAGGTTATCTTCTGAACAACAAGAGCAATTAAATTATTTACGTCAACAACATGAAACTGGAGAAATTACAGAAACAGAGCATCAAGAGTTATTGATGTACGTGGAAATGATTGAAAAACAAGATGCTGAACGTGCAGAAGCAATGATTGAATTAGCTCAAATTCGTGGAGTTGATTTGCAAATTTTGATTAATGAGTTTTTACCTACAAATCTTTAGTATTTCCTGATGTCAGAACGAGTCCCAGAATCAATTAGAAGTATTGTTGCTGCTCGTGCGGGTGGTTACTGTGAGTATTGTTATTGTTCGGAACAATTTGCCACACAAAGCTTTACTCTTGAACATATAAAACCCCGACAAGCAGGTGGTGAAACAATTTTAGAAAATCTTGCTTGGAGTTGTTTTGGGTGTAATAGTTATAAACATACTAAAATACAGGCAATTGATCCAGTAACGGGAGAAAAAATAGCACTGTATAATCCGCGTTTGCAAGTTTGGAGTGAGCATTTTCAATGGAGTGAAGATTTTACACAGGTAATTGGTAAAACACCTTGTGGACGAGCAACTGTTGAAGCTTTGCGTTTAAATCGTGCTGGTGTTGTGAATTTACGTCGTGTATTATTTGGCGCAAATTTACATCCACCAGAGAAGACCAAAGGTGATGAATAGTGTTCATGTATTCGCATTATTTATGTTATGTGAAAAAATTGATTGAGGTGTTGTCATAGATTTTTTAACCTCCTGTATTAGTAAAGTTTAGTTTTGGTTTCGCGCAAAGGAGCAAAGGAGCAAAGACGCAAAGGAAGAGAGGATTATTTTTCGCCAAATCCTTTAGGTTTGTTTTGAGAATTGCCTTTTTTGGATTTTGGTTTAAAATTGGGTAATTCGCTATTTGTGCATTTTAGGTGATAGCGAATCATTCCTAGACCTTCTCGACAATTAACACTATCAGGATGATGGACTCCTAACTGCTGCTGATAAATTTCTAAAGCTTTAACCAAAAGGGGTTCAGCATCATTATATCGTTTTTGTTCAAAGTAAAGATTAGCCAAATTGCTAATAATATTTGCTCTATCTTGACTTTCTTCTCTTGATAAACGCTTTAAAATTTCTAGAGATTTCAAATACCAAATTTCAGCTTCATTATAGCAACTCAGATCGTGGTAACACTCAGCTAAACTGTGGCAGATTTTTACAACATCTAGATGATCTTCTCCTAGCAACCGTGTCTCACGTTCCAAGATTTCCAGCAATAATGGTTCAGCTTCTCTATAACGACGTTGAGATTTATAAAGTAATGCCAAATCTTTTTGGCTTTTATCCACCAATGGATGGTCATCTCCTAGTTGGCGTTTCCAAATGTCTAAAGCTTGTATTAGTATAGGTTCAGCTTCACTGGACAAACCTTGAAAAAGGTATAACCGAGATAGATTGTACAGACTTTCAGCAACATCAGGATGATTTTCTGGTAGCAGAGTTTTTCTTAGTGATAAGGCTTCTACTAGTATAGGTTCTGCCTCACTATAGCGGCCTTGAGAACGGTAGAGAACTCCTAGATTGTTAAGGCTTGCTGCGATTAGAGGACAATCTTCTATATGCAAATTCTCAAATATTTTTAAGACCTGAAAAAAAAGAGTTTCAGCTTCTGTGTAACACCCTTGTTTAGCGTAGAGTTCGGCCAGATTTTGCAAGACTTTTGCTATATCTCGATTTTCTACGCCTAAACGTTTTTGGAGTTCCAATACTTGCAAATATAAAGGTTTAGCTTTGTTGTACTGTTTTTGTCGATAGTATATACCTGCCAAATTGTTTAAAGTAGATGCCATAAGCAGATTTTCTTCTATATGTAAGCGTTTTTGAATTTCCAAACTTTGCAAATACAAAGGTTCAGCTTCGTTGTACCTTCCTTGAAATTCATAAATATCTGCTAAATTATTGAGACTAGCTGCTATATGAGGATGATCTGAAACAAAATGAGTTTGAACAACGGACAAGCACTTCTCAAACCAAGGTTCTGCTTGATTATATAAACCCTGACCCTTATAAAATCTGCCCAATCCCAAAAAAGGAGCAAGTAAATTCTCATCATTCAGTAAGTTCCTCAATTCTATACCTTTAGCTACCTCGGCTATATGAGGCATAACAGGAGAAAAAGTTTGAGTTTGCAGACTTATAGGATAATCAGGAACTTCCTTTGCTATTTCTACAATCGCATTTACAAACCCTGTTTTAAAATCATCTACCTTCCCTAAATTTTCAAGTTTATATCGCAAAAATTCCCGAATTAATGGATGTACAATATAACTTCCTTGACCTGTACGTTCCAACAAATTAAAATCTAATAAATCTCCTCTAGCTTCTTCCACAATATCTAAATCAATTTCTTCATTTTCTGAAACTGGTAAATTTTGATAAGCCTGTTTTACCAAGTCCCAAGGAATATCAGCTAACGCAAATAAACTCAACATACACCCTAATTCTTGGGCATTTTCATCTAAACGTTCCCAACTTAACTCAAAGGCATCATTTACCCCTAATTTAGCTGTCATTGTAGCATCGGTTTCTATAATTGATTTATGTCTCAGCCGCTTTTTCTCTAACAAAGAAAACATTGTCTTTAATGACAAATCTGGATCTCGATCTAAATATCGTCCAACTAACTCCAAACCTAAAGGTAAATAACCCAACCAACTACATATTTTTTCAGAAATTTCTAACTCCTGTTCAATGCGTTCAGCACCAACCAAAGACTTTAATAAATCTAGTGCTGGTTGTGGTTGAAGTGTTTCAAGTGGCAAATGTGCAAATGAACGTCCTAACTTTTCTCGTCTGCTAATCAGTATGGTAAAATTTGATGATTCTGGTGGTAAATAAGGTTTAATTTTTCCATAGTCTGTAACATCATCTATTACTATCAACCATTCACCAGTTCGCCAATTTCGCCAACAGTAATTTAACTGTGTTGGTATATCCCAATCTTCCGGCGGATTCAAATTTAAAAAACTCCGCGCAAAACTAATTATTTGTGTGGCTATATCTCCCTCTCTACCATCTAACCAACAAACACCACCTGTAGAAATATTTGATTTATTCTCTCGACAATTTTGTAGATGTCTTAATGCGTATTGTTTAGCAAATTCTGTTTTACCTACTCCACCCATTCCCACAATTACAGCAATTTTACGTCCATTTTGTTGCTGTAATAATTCATCTAGCTTTTGAACTTCATCTTCACGTCCAACAAATTGTAAAACTCCATTAGGAGGAATATTATCATAAGATATAATTTCATTATCAGCATTAAATCCCAAATTTCCAGGAAACAGAAAATTTAAAGCATCATATCTTTTTGGTAAATCTTCCAGTTTAACAAAATTTACAGGTTCTTCTATTTGAATTAGGGTATCATAAATCCAAAATTCATCAAAATTGCAAAGAACAACATATCTAGGTTTTGATGTTAAAGCGTTCCAGTATGAAAAAACTTGTTTATGGTATTTTTCAAGCTTTTTACCACGACTTTTCATTTCTAATAGTAGTCGTGGCCGCCACACCAAGTCTGCAAACTTTGTATGTTCCCCATCTGACTTAATTGGATACTCAATTTGAGCGCCTGAGTCAAACCATCCATTGTGTCCAAAAGCTTGAAATAGTCGATCATAAAAAGTTTGTGCGTCTCTCATTTCTGAACCTTCCAGACAACTCACAAAATGGACAAATTCTTGGATCTTGCTGGGTGTATCAGTCATGACAGGGATTTTTATGATCGGGTCATTTATATTATTCCCTTTTTTGTTGTGCGATCGCTCATTCTCTGCAAATCATATTACAATCATTCCCTCATTTCTCTGTGTCGCGCCAGTTGAGTAAATCCTATTTATGCTAAAATATAGTCAAAATGTCTAAAATAGTCATCCTATGCAAACCTATACTCTGACAGATGCCCGAAATAAACACGGCGAAGTTTTTGATAAAGCTGCTATTGAACCAGTATTACTAACTAAACAATCACGTCCTAGTCATGTAATTATTTCCGCAGATAGCTACCAAAAATTAATTAATAGACTGCAAGAATTAGAAGATATGCAGTTAGTTCAAAATGCTGAAATTGCGCTGAGTCAATCAAAAATGGTGGGTACAGAAGCCTTTACATCAGCACTGGAGAATTTAGCTAATGGCGCGGCTTGATGGTTTAGCAACTGTTCTTGATTTTCTCAATGGTTTACAACCTAAAATAGCCGCGCAAATAGCAAAAAAGGTTTTGGCTTTAAATGTTGAACCTTTACCAAATGACAGTGAACAATTATCTGGTTATCAGGGTTTTTATCGAGTAGATAGTGGTGAATATCGAATTGTTTATAAATACTTTCCAGACCAAGATTTAGTGGAAGTAATTTTAGTAGGTAAACGCAATGATGATGATGTCTACAAAAGATTAAAACGGTTATTAGGATAAACTGAGAAATGGCCAGCTAGATGCTGGCACTACAAAGGTAATATTAATTTATTGCTGCTGTAACCATCCTTCCAAATCTGCCACAGTGGTAAAATCTAAAAGCACATCACATAAATCCTCAATTTGTGCCAAAGATAACCCCTGCACCTGCGATAATAAATCATCAGGAATATTATCCAAACGACGATTTAATAAACGCAGAGCGATAGATAAAGCTTCTTCTCCTTTACCTTCTTCCTTACCTTCTTCTTTCGCTTCCTGTATTGCTCTTGGTTCTTCTAAATCTAATCCTAACATGGTGATAATCTCCTTGCGACTGAGTTTAGTAAACTTGTAAACAATAATCGTCGTGATTAAATCTATTATCTCTGTTTCCGACTGTTTACGTGCCTCAGCTAACAAAAACTTTGCTGTTTCTATTGCTTCAGTATCTTCCTGAATTGTCAGCAACATCAAACCTAACCCCAACGGTTGCTGCTGTACATCCCCCAATTCATCTAAATATACCCGACGAATTTGATCACCTGCTAACAAAGACCGATGAATATTTAAATTTGATGGTTCTAAACTCCGCGAACCAAAAATAATCACACCATACCAAT
Organism: Nostocales cyanobacterium; assembly: GCA_004293145.1. Lineage (GTDB taxonomy): Bacteria > Cyanobacteriota > Cyanobacteriia > Cyanobacteriales > Nostocaceae > RDYJ01. Next base: position 20,121 of record RDYJ01000041.1, read on the forward strand.
CATCATAACGAATAGTATGGCGATGCAGAAACAGCGATAATTCAGAAAAGAAGCGAAAATATAAATTTTCATCTTTCTGAAACTGCACTTCTGCAAAAAACACTACTTGAGAAACCGCATTAGCTGGAGGTAAAAACACCCCATCAATTCGGAAAGCTGTTTCTTTTACTTCCACAGATTCAAACTGATAATTATCTGCTTCTGGTGGTGGTTCATCTACTAATTCAAACAACAAACCAGGAAATTGTTTGAACAATTTATAAAAAATAGAATCCCGTCGCATTATTAATGAAAATTGTACTACATTGATTCATTACCTCTACATAATACAGCAGGAGTCAGGAGTCAGGATTAAATCTCTCTTTCTGTCTCGGTTTCAATTTAGATGCTGTACTTCATTGATCTGCAATTTGCTGTAAATGATTAATGGTTGTTCCTTTCGGATGATGAGTAAACTACATATCACACAAAACCCTCATCAAATACTGTGTCAAAGTAAAAGCATCAACCCCCAATTCTGTCCTTTCTTTTGCTGCTAAAATACCAGCTTGAGAATGCCACCAAGCCGCAGTTGCTACCACATCTTCAATATTAACTTGTTTATTAACAACTTGCGCCAAAATTCCCCCCATTAACCCAGTTAACACATCACCGCTTCCACCACGGGCTAAAGCTGGTGTACTTTCAGGATTGATCCAAACGACACCTTCAGGGTTAGAAATTGCCGTTCTTGCCCCTTTTAACAGCACTACAGCCCCAGTTTGTGATGCTGCTGTTTGTACTGCTTTCACTCTATCTTGAAAATCAATATCAGGAAATAAACGATGAAATTCACCAGTGTGGGGTGTGAGAACAGTTGTTGTTTTGCGTTTTTGTAAGGTGGAAATAGTTCCTAATTCTGCCAAGATATTTAAACCATCAGCATCCAAAATCAAAGGAATTTCACTATTAATTACCTGTTCAACAATTGGAGTTGCATCTTTAGTTAAACCAGGACCACAAGCAATTACAGTAAATGAACTCCAATCCGTTTTTTCGGGTAATTCTAAATGAGAAATTGCCCCGGTTTCTGTTTCAGGACATCCAATGATTAAAGCTTCTGGTAAATGGGAAACTAACAAAGGTTTAATACTTTCAGGTACAGCAATTGATAACATTCCTACACCCGAAGCACGCGCACCCAAACCTGTTAAAATTGCTCCTCCAGCATAACGTTTTGAACCACAAATTAATAGTAAATGTCCGGCTTTATATTTATGTGTAACTGGGGGACGGGGTAAAGGTAAAGTTTGAATTACTGTGGTTTTAGTAATGCGTTTAATTTTGGGAACTTCACCCAAAACAGCATGAATATCAGCTAAGGGAATATCAAAATCAATTAATTCAGCTTGTCCAATATATTCTAATGCTTGTTCTTGCAATAACCCCTGTTTCCATAAACCTAAACAAAAGGTATGAGTCGCTTTGATAGCAGTTCCTAAAACTTCACCTGTATCTGTATGTAAACCGGAAGGTAAATCAATACTAAAAATTGGTTTATTCCAATCATTAAAATGATTAATTGCTTCAGCAATATTCCCGGTGATTTCTCTTTCTAAACCAAAACCAAATAACCCATCAATTAAAAAATCACAACTTGGTAATTCTGCGATTTCTTGAAAACAAGAAATTCCTAAACTTTGAGCATATTGAAAATGTTGAGAAGTTAATTCTTTGAGTTTGGAAAAAGGTTGATAAATCCAAACTTGATAACCACGAAAATGTAACTCACGCGCTACAACTAAAGCATCACCTCCATTGTGTCCTGGACCGACTAAAATTCCCACATTAGATCCCCCCAACCCCCCTTGAAAAGGGGGGCTAAGAGGTATACTAGACTGTAGGCGTTGCCAGTGGCGTTTGCGAAGCGTCTCGAAGAGAGCGAAGCGATCGCTCATCAATCCCGCTACTTTTTCCATCAAAGCTGCTACAGGCATTCCCGCAGCAAATATTCGCCCTTCAATGTCACGCATTTGGGCAGATGTAACTACAAATTGTTCTTTAATCATTAGTTATGCTCACCTGTCACCTGTCACCTGTCACCTGTCACCTGTCACCTGTCACCTAAATCATTTTCCATAATAAACCCTAGCATTACCGTAACCTAAATTTCGGATATAATTATTCCATTGTTCTGCTTCTTGGCGATCTTTAAAACCCCCTACAGCTATATGCGCTCCTCGTGGTTGAGTTCTGAGAAAAACATTGGTATTTCCATCTATTTTTCGCTGAATTTGTTCTCCAAGAAAGCGTAAATTATTACTGCTAGTGGGAATGATAACATAGTAAAATTTAGGTTGTTCTCGTCGAGCAGTAGAACTAACATTACGAACATCATCTCTAGTAGAATAATAGGGAATTTCTCTACCAGAATAATAGGATAGTTGCTCTTGGTTAGAAAAATTAAGAATGCCAGCGCCACTAATCCCTTTTAACTCTAATTCTTTCACACGTTGCTGGGCATTATATGGTTCACTAAAAACACCAGACTGAATGATATTACGTCCATTAAACTGCCGAATATAAGCACTGCTTTCAATTTTACGAACTCGTTGTAGGATTTGAGAGTTATCGCTATCAACATAGACAACGTATCGCTCAAAGTTTTGTCCATATTGACTAACTTGAGTATTTTGGGAACGTTGATAGTTTTGGTTATTTTGATCAAACTCCACTGGTGCTGTTGGTCGCAACTGTGGTAATGCTTGCTGACTAGTAGGAATATCATAGAAATTTGGCAATGCTGTCTGTGCTAATAAAAACTCGTGTTTGATAATTTGCGCCTGTGCTGGACTATATTGAGAAGTCAGCGCCAAGCATCCACCCACCAGCAAGGAAAGTATGGGTACGGAGGTAATTTGAGGTGCTATTAAACTAGGCATATTTTGTTCAGGTGTTGCCAAAATTTACTACTAGCCATCATTGTAATCAGTTAATGTAAAATTACCGAGATGGCTGAAACCCCTAAAATCAAAGTTGCTTACTACCAAAGCTTTTTAATAACTTATGCTACAATGGGACAGTCTCGCGCTTTGTTTAGGGTGGAAAACTATCTCCCAGTCACAATCAGTAGCAAGCACTGTTAAAAGTGTGAATTATGAAAAAAGTTGTCGTTGGTCTTTCTGGTGGCGTTGACAGTTCTGTAGCTGCCGCTATTTTACACAATCAGGGCTATGATGTAATTGGTTTAACCCTTTGGCTGATGAAAGGCAAGGGGCAATGTTGCTCTGAAGGAATGATCGACGCGGCTAGTATTTGTGAACAATTAGGCATTCCTCACGAAATTGTTGATATTCGCGATGTCTTTCAAGCTAATATTGTTGATTATTTAGTCTCTGGTTACAGTGTGGGAATTACACCGTTACCTTGTTCTCAATGCAACAAAACGGTGAAGTTTGGTCCAATGGTGGAATATGCACGGGAAAAATTGGGAAGCAATGCGATCGCTACAGGTCATTATGCCCAAATTCGCTATGATGACACCACTGGACGTTACCAATTATTACGGGCTGTTGACCGCAACAAAGACCAGTCATATTTCCTGTATGATTTGTCTCAAGATTTACTAGGTTCTTCTATCTTCCCCTTGGGAGAATTGAATAAAACCGATACCCGCAGAATTGCGGCTGAATATGGTTTAACAACCGCCGATAAACCAGAAAGTCAAGATTTGTGCTTAGTTGAAAGTAACGGTTCCATGCGGGCATTTTTAGATAAATATTTAGCACCAAAACCCGGTGATATTGTGGATACAACTGGTAAAGTTTTGGGGCAACATGATGGTGTGCATCATTACACTATAGGTCAGCGAAAAGGCATAGGAATTGCTGCGGCTGAACCTTTGTATGTGATTGAATTGGATGCAGCTAATAACAAAGTAATTGTAGGCGATCGCACCAAAGGAACTCAAGGAGAATGTACAGTAAATCGGGTAAATTGGGTTTCTATTGCTGAACCTGCAACCCCCATCCGTGCAGAGGTGCAAATTCGTTATCGTTCCCAACCCGTACCTGTGACAGTCATTCCTTTAGAAAATGACCGTGTGCGGTTGGTGTTTGATGAACCTCAGTTCAGTATTACCCCAGGACAAGCAGCAGTTTGGTATGAAGGGGATAAGGTATTGGGTGGGGGAATAATTGAACAGTTTGGTTAATTCCCAAAATTTACCTAATCATGGGGAAAAATAATTATGGTACAATCACCCCCAAAACTGATCACAGTTAATGAATTTATCACTCAGTACGGTGATAATAATTATGAACTCATTGATGGGGAATTAATCGAAATGGAACCAACAGGACCCCATGAACAGGTATCATCATTTATTGGGCGAAAACTAAATGTAGAAATTGATCGTCAGGACTTACCATTTTTCATTCCCCATCGCTGTTTGATCAAACTATTGGGAACAGAAACAGCTTTTCGTCCCGATGTCATTGTCTTGGATCAAACACAACTAATTAATGAACCATTATGGCAACAAGAACCTGTAATTACATCAGGAAAATCAATTAAACTCATTGCAGAAGTTGTAAGTACAAACTGGCAAAACGACTACGCACGTAAAGTTGAAGATTACGCCTTATTAGGTATACTTGAATATTGGATTGTAGATTATTTGGGTATTGGTGGGAGAGAATATATTGGAAAACCCAAACAACCAACTATTACCATTTGTACCTTAGTCGGGGATGAATATGAAAAGCAACTTTTTAAAAATAACGATCAACTTGTTTCGGCAATATTTCCCAATTTGCAATTGACAGCAAAACAAGTATTTTTAGTGTAAGAGTATTCCAACTAAAAAAATGCCCAATTATCATTGCTTAAGTTTAGCCTTTCCACAGGGTAATGACGGCTTTTGGATCATTTATTGTTTGGAACACTCTAATTGTTAAATAGAAAATTTACTTATCTGCACACAGCAATTAACCATGATCGTAAAGAGTAAAATTTCTATCTAACCAAATAACATAAAATATAGCTCCATCTCTATAGCCTACCATTGGTTTCATCCCAGAGAAACGAAAAGCAATAAAATTTACATCTTCTGTAATGAAATTAGGAATTGGTGCTTTGATAGCATCTCTAGAAATTTTCTCATAACCAAGTTTATGTCTATCTTGTGACTGTATTTGACTCCAGGTTAATTTACTAAGTCTAAGCAATTTTAAAGCAAATGCAGCCTGATCATCCTTGTCGCACTTAGTTAAACAATATTCACTATCTAAATAACGTAAAGAAAATATAGGAGGCTGTTGTTCTGCTGGTATGCTGAGTTTATCAGATGGAACACCTAGTTTAGTATCTTTATTTTTAGGCGGTTGCTTAAATCTTTTCTTGCTACTCATCGACATTAACAAGCTGAGTTTTAAAATGATTTTTCATCACTTGATGACTGATCACTGAATTACCTTCACGGGAATTTTTCCAAGGTTCTTCTTCATGAATTAAACTGAGTAATTTCCAAGCAGAAAATTGACCATAAACAGAATAAACTTCATCTAATAATTCCCGACTTTGTTGATCATATTTAGAAAAATCAATATCTTCGGGAATAGGAATAGCACCGGAATCATATTTTTTATATGCACGATAAACTTGAGGTACTACAGGTCCATAAGTCCAAGCTTCAATAGATTCAGGAAACAGAGGTTCATCATATAGTGCTAAGTGAAAACCTTGTGCATAATAAAGTAACTTTTGCAGCTTGAGATTAGATATTAAATCTCCAGCTTCTTCGTTGGTTTGAGCGAGAAAATATTTAGCAACATCATGACAACTGAGCATAATTATTTTTTCCATCTTGCAATCAAAAACCACTTACGTAAATTGTCTTATTTCTAGAGTAACTTAACTGGACTAAAGAAATGATAATTAAATGCAAATATTATGAAGTGATCATCCTGCCTTGGAAGTGAAAATTATCCGCCCAACAGTGTTAAAAGGTGTCAATAACGACACCTTAAATCAACTTGTTAACCCTTATTCTTAATCAACATCACATCAATAATTTTAATTGCCGTTTCTTCGGGAACTTCCAAAACCCGACACAAATCATTCAAAAGTTTTTCTTCTTCTTCCGTCACTTCCCCATCAGCTAAAACAATATCAGTCGCTACAGCAAAAGCCGTTTCTGTGAGATCATGAGGTAACGCAGCAGTAGCCGCATTAAATAAAACATCAATTCCTTCCCGCTGCATAATGCTCAGGAGTTTATCAAACATCTTTCGCATCACATCACCGGGATAACTTCTAAATAGCTGCATCCGTCCTAAAACCGTGCTGAGTGCTTGCGCTTCCGAGTCTGTAATGTAACCATCAGATGCAACCGCAATCAGAGAGATCGCTGCAAATGCTTCCGCAGGTCCTAGCGTAGTTGATGCTTTTTTACGACTACCAGCAATTCTATCAAACAAACCCATAGTTTTCTATTCCTTACAACTGTTATGAGCCTGTTTATCAATTTAACAGCTATAAATCCGTATGTAAGATAAATTACAGTATATAAAGTTTTGTGATCTAAAGTTATGGAGATACAAATGCAGCAGTAAATATTCTCAAGAGAACAAAAGCTAGGGGCATCCCCGAAGTAAGGTAGTATATGCTTCTCGCCGCGCCTTCTTTTCCCAATCTCACCCTTTCCGACCGGCAAAGGAAAAAATTTCACAGAAATTTAACTATTTGTACCAACAATTTGATAACTTAATACATAGTTCGCAACAATAATTTAGGGAAGGAATCACGTTGAGTTACCATCCAGATGCCATCGCCCCCCACGGCGGAGAGTTAATTAACCGGGTTGCTACACCAGCACAAAGAGAAATATTTCTCTCCAAAGCTGACTTTCTGCCGCGAGTGACACTTGATGAGCGAGCCGTTTCCGATCTAGAAATGATCGCCATTGGTGGTTTTAGTCCGCTAACTGGGTTCATGAACCAAGCTGACTATGATCGCGTAGTGGTAGAAATGCGGCTGGCTAACGGTGTTGTGTGGTCAATCCCCATTACACTATCTGTCACAGAAGAAGTTGCAGCCCCTCTCCAAGTAGGTGGTTTAGTGCGTTTGGATAACCCCAATGGCGAGTTTATTGGGGTTTTGGAACTGAGCGAAAAATACACCTACGACAAAAAACGCGAAGCCATCAATGTTTATCGCACAGATGAAGCCAAACACCCTGGAGTTCAGGTAGTATATAACCAAGGTTCTGTGAATCTGGCTGGGGATATCTGGTTACTACAACGTGATTCTCATCCCCAGTTTCCCAGCTACCAAATTGATCCGGCCGCTTCCCGGCAAATGTTTAGAGAGAAGGGCTGGAAAACTATAGTTGGTTTCCAAACTCGCAACCCCATCCACCGCGCCCATGAATATATTCAAAAGTGCGCTTTGGAAACAGTTGATGGTCTATTTTTACACCCCTTAGTAGGCGCAACTAAAGAAGACGATATTGCCGCTGATGTGCGGATGCGCTGTTATGAAATTTTGCTAGAACATTATTACCCCTTAGATAGAGTCATTCTGGCAATTAACCCAGCCGCAATGCGTTATGCTGGACCAAGGGAAGCAATTTTCCATGCTTTAGTTCGTAAGAATTACGGCTGTACACATTTTATCGTCGGCCGAGATCATGCTGGTGTAGGTGACTACTACGGCACTTATGATGCTCAATATATATTTGATGAGTTTGCGCCAGAAGAATTGGGCATTGTGCCAATGAAGTTTGAACACGCGTTTTACTGCACCCGCACCAAACAAATGGCGACAACTAAAACCAGTCCCAGCAAACCAGAAGAACGGGTTCACCTGTCCGGTACAAAAGTCCGAGAAATGCTGCGTCGTGGTGAATTACCCCCACCAGAATTCTCTCGTCCTGAAGTAGCCGCAGAGTTGACAAGAGCAATGCGGACACAACAACCAGCATTGGTTTAGAGGCTGTTTTAAAAGTTGCTTGTGATGTATCAAATACTTGTTGATCCTCCCAAATCCCCCTGAAAAAGGGGGACTTTGATTCCAGTTCCCCCCTTGAAAAGGGGGGTGAGGGGGGACCACTCATTAACTTTGATACTTTCCAAACAACCTCTTAAACCTGGATGGAAAAGTCGCAAAAAGTGTAAATTCAAACTTTACTCTACAGCCCTCAGCCCTTTAAGCTGTTAGCTGATAGACTGAGGGCTGATAGCTAATTATGAAACGGCGTGCATTTTTAGAAAGAATTGGCTCGATACTGGCAATCTTGGGATTGACTGAGGCTGAGTGGTTGACTTTGGGAAATCGCTACTATCAAGCTTTAGCAGCACCTAATTCCCGTAAGCTGGCACTGTTAGTAGGTATAAATCAATATCCACAAAGTCCCCCCCTTGCTGGTTGTCTGACTGATGTGGAATTGCAACGGGAACTGTTAATTCACCGCTTTGGCTTTGCCAATTCAGATATTCTCACCTTAACTGAAGAACAAGCCAGTCGGGAATTTATTGAGGCGGCTATTTTAGATCACTTGGTGAACCAAGCAAAAGCTGATGATGTGGTGATTTGCCACTTTAGCGGCTACGGTAGTCGTGTGAAAATGGGAACTTTCCCTGAGACTGTACAGAATGCCTTAATTCCCGTGGATGAAAATACACAGAATGGCATATTTGTCAATTATTTATTAGAAGAAACTCTGTTACTTTTATTGCGATCGCTCCCCACAGATCGAGTAACAGCAGTATTAGATACTAGCTACTATGCTAAAAGTACATTACAGCCCTCTAGTCTGCGATTTCGCGCCCGCCCAGAACCATCGACAGCAAAGTTAGCACTCAAAGAATTGGAGTTGCTCAAATACCTGCAAGGGCAAAAATCAACCGTTAACAATGCAATAGTTTTCAAAGGAACTTCACAACCAGATCAGCCAGTGGGAGAAATGCTATTTTCTGGTTTTAGTGCAGGTTTATTTACTTATGCCTTAACTCAATATCTATGGGAAACTACTTCAGCAGCAACAATTCAAATTTTTCTTACTCAGGTCAGTACTTCTATGTACAAACTGGGTAGCGAACAGCAACCAGGGTTATTAACTGAAAAGAAAAATCCTCAAAGTGCTTTAATCATCGATCATTTACCCCTAGACAGCAGCAACGCGGAAGGAGTGGTCATAGCTAAGGATGAGGATAGTAAAATAGCTCAATTATGGTTAGGAGGATTACCCCCGCACGTATTGGAATATTATGGGGTTAATTCCAGATTGACCCTACCAACTGGAGAACAGCTAATATTAAAATCGCGCACTGGGTTAACTGCAAAAGCACAGATATCAAATCAAGACCTGAGCAAATCCCTGCAAGTTGGAGTTCTCCTACAAGAAGCTGTGCGTGTATTACCCCCAAATATTAATCTCACAGTCGCTTTAGACTCAGGGCTAGAAAGAATTGAGCGTGTAGACGCTACTAGCGCCTTTGCTGCTATTAACCGGATGGTAAATATCACCTCATCAGAACAGTATACTGATTACGTATTTGGTAAATTGCAAAATATACCTAGTCGTTATGGTCTTTTTTCTCCCGGTGGTGAGCTAATCTTGAATACGTCCGGGGAAGTTGGGGAAGCGGTAAAAATTGCAGTACAAAGATTAACACCAAAATTTTCTACCCTGTTAGCAGCAAAGTTATGGCGACTCACAGAAAATGCAGGTTCTTCCCGGTTGGCGGTGAAAGTGACTTTAGAGATTATCAGCAAAATCTCGCCCCGTGTAGTTATGCAGCGTCACACATGGCGCAGTCTCAGTGGGGAAACTACAACCAACAAAGCATTTACCGCCCCAGGAACAGTTATTCCTACAGTTCCCGTGGGTAGTAGGATGCAATACCGGGTGGAAAATTTGAGCGATCGCCCAATTTATTTAATGTTAATGGGGTTAAATAATACTAGAAGTTCCATAGCTTTTTATCCCTGGCAAATTTCCCCAGAAGCGGATGTTTCTGACACCAAACCCCATCTGCAAGAAATAGTCATTCCCCCAGGACAAACTTTGAAATTTCCCCAAAACGATGCTACCTTTGGCTGGTTGCTGCCAATAAGATCATTGTTTTGTGAACATCAACTAATTTTAGCTACCTCTCCTTTTACTCAAACTCTGAAAGCTTTGGGAACTGCTAGGTATCCTACCGCTGATCAACAGCCTATTAGTCCCTTAGTTAATGCCTTAGAAGTTGCTCAAGCTTTACTGCAAGATTTAGATCATGCTAGTCACGATCAAGCAGAAATCAACAAAACCGCTACCGATTCCTATGTATTGAATGTGAATAATTGGGCAAGTCTTAATTTTAGTTTTCAGGTGGTTTAAGTATTCAGGAGTCAGGAGGGGCGAACGGCCGTTCGCCCGTACAGGAGTCAGAAGAAAGAATTTAGTTTTCTTCCCCTGCTTCCTCTGCTTCCCTATTCCCTGTCACCTGCTATACTTCTCCAACAACAAACCCAACTTCTCCTTAGTCGCAGCTGGTGCATTGGCTAAATTCGTCAAAATTGCATATTTCAAAGCAGAATGGGCATCACTTGTAGGGGGGTTTTCACTGAGCCGGTTCACCGTTTCTTGAATTACTTTTTGAGCATTTACCGCATTGCGTTGTAAATTACCAATCACCATCTCTACAGTCACACTATCATGATCAGGATGCCAACAATCATAATCTGTGGCTAAAGCTAGGGTTGCATAAGCAATTTCCGCTTCCCTGGCTAACTTTGCTTCTGGTAAATTTGTCATCCCAATGACTGTAGCACCCCAACTCCGATAAAGATTTGATTCAGCTTTGGTGGAAAATGCTGGACCCTCCATACATACATAAGTACCATCACGGTGGAGAGTGACATCAGGTAAATTTAAAGAAGCGATCGCCGAAGCCAAAACTGCCGCCAAATTTTGGCAAATTGGATCACCAAAAGCAATATGTGCTACAATTCCTTCACCAAAAAAGGTCGAAATTCTATTTTTTGTCCTGTCAATAAACTGATCAGGAACCACCATATCTAGTGGTTTTACCTCTGCTTTCAAAGAACCAACCGCACTGGCAGAAATTAAGTATTTAACACCTAATTGCTTCATTGCATAAATATTAGCACGGTACGGTAACTCAGAAGGTAACAGGGGATGATTACGACCATGACGCGCTAAAAAAGCCACCCTTGTTCCATCCAGTGTCCCCAGAATTACTGCATCTGACGGTGAGCCGAATGGTGTCTTTACTTCTAATTCTTCCACATCTTTAAGAGCTTCCATTTTGTAC
>RDYJ01000138.1 GCA_004293145.1 Nostocales cyanobacterium
TTTTTCTCCATGAATGGAGAGGCTTGAAACCTTATTTTTAGATTTTAGACTTTGATTTCAATCTAAAATCCAAAATCTAAAATCTAAAATTCCCGGTCATTAGGTTATATGATTCCCAGCAATGAAATAGACAATTCAATCCAATGTTCCTGGTTCCCCACGGGAAAAACGTTATGAAGACGTGGAAGTGATTTTGGCAGCAGATATTGATGTCTATTCGACTATGAATGTTCAACACCGTTATTTGTGAAAAGGGAGCATCCCAATGCCAGTAAAAATAAACGCAGCCACACCAAAAACCCTCTGAAGCTCTCTTACCTTTGTGTCCTTTGTGTCCTTTGCGGTAATGCCTCCGGCTGCCGTAAGGGATACAATCATAATAAAGCCTGGCATCATTTTATTTCCTTAGATAAAAATAAATTTACACATTTGGGATGCTCCCTGTGAAAACTTGTGTAAAGAATTTGCGGGAACTTTTATTCAGGTAACTAGCAGTAATAAGCTGTTCCGCATTTAAACTGTATAACTTAAATAAGTCTAACTCTTTCTTGTGGGGTAGGCATCCCTCCTGCCCGCCTTAATATTTAAATTAGATGAGTTTTAGCTTATTACTCAGGCATTTGCAGAAGTAGCAGAAAAATATCATAAGTAGAAAGGCGCAAAAAATAGAAGTATGTAACGAAACGTAAAGTTGCCTAAAAACCTCTTCCCTCCAGCCTAGCTGCCTTGTCATCACGACAATTTTTAACTCCGACCTACTTATCACTCAGATAGTTATTGGTGAAAGTCACCGTTCTCGCTGGGACATTCTCCTCAAAGGTGCTTTAATTCAAAGATTGGTACGGTTGCTCAAAAATATTGATTTACATATTATTGCCACTGGTAAAAATTAAATATTAAGCATTTATTAAGCATTTATTAAGCATTAAATATTAAGCATTAAATATTAAGAATTAAGAACTCCTGTATTCTTTTTTTAAGTGGCAATTTCTGGTTTTGGTCAAGGTTTAATTTGAGTTAAACTAAATCTGGCAATCACACCGGAATCTCTGTAAATGCACCCGACTCGTGTTATAGGTTTAATGAGTGGCACATCTGTGGATGGCATAGATGCTGCTTTAGTAGAAATTGTTGGTACAGATTTGGATCTGAAAGTTGAATTATTAGCAGGGGAAACCTATCCTTACCCTGCTCAACTACGAGAAAGAATTTTAGCTGTTTGTACTGGTGAAGCTATCTCAATGACAGAATTAGCAGAATTAGATGATGCGATCGCTGTTGTTTTTGCCCAAGCTGCCCAAAATATTCAAATTGGTCATCCACCAGCTGTTTTAATTGGTTCTCACGGTCAAACTGTCTACCACAGACCACCGGAGTTTTACAGTTCAACAAGTATTTTACCCAGTAAAGAGTCCCCAGTCCCCAATCCCCAATCACCCGGTTACAGTTTACAGCTTGGTCGGGGCGCTGTCATTGCTCGTTTAACAGGCATAACTACTATTAGTAATTTCCGAGTAGCTGATATTGCTGTTGGTGGTCATGGTGCGCCCTTAGTTCCTAGAGTTGATGCTTATTTACTCAGTCATCCCCAGGAGAGCCGTTGTATTCAAAATATTGGTGGAATTGGTAATGTTACTTATATACCTGCACGCCATAATCACTGGCTTGGCCAAATTCGCGGTTGGGATACAGGCCCGGGAAATAGTCTATTGGATTTGGCAGTACAGCACTTTACCAATGGTGCTAAAAGTTACGATGAAAATGGCAGTTGGGCAGCTAGTGGTACTCCCTGCTATCCATTGGTAGAAAAATGGCTAAGTCATGATTACTTTCATTTACCACCCCCTAAATCTACTGGGCGTGAGTTATTTGGTTTAACCTATCTACAGCAGTGTTTACAAGACTGCCAAGCCTACCAACTTACCCCCGCCGATGTGCTGGCAACAATTACTGAACTCACAGTCGCTTCGATTGTTGATAGTTACCGTAATTTTTTACCGCAAATGCCACAACGAGTATTATTATGTGGGGGGGGTAGTCGAAATCTTTACTTAAAAGACAGGTTAGAGTTATTGTTGAAATCAGTAACAGTTTTAACTACAGATGAAGTCGGCTTAAGTGCAGCCTTTAAAGAAGCGATCGCTTTCGCTGTTTTAGCCTACTGGAGACAGTTAGGCATTCCTGGTAATTTACCCGCTGCAACTGGAGCAGATCAAGAAGTGGTTTTAGGAGAAGTTCATCATGGTATAGGTAATAGGTGACAGGTGAGGAGAGGAACAAAAACTAACTTAACTGCTGAATTCCTCATAATTATTACTGGTTGGAAAAATCAAAGGAATTAAAAGGTGGCTCACAGTTTTTTATTGGAACCAGGACGCTGGATCATGCAAGGAAGTTGGCTGGAACGGAATAGTATGCCTATTAATTTTAAGGGCATGACTTTGGTAGTTTGGGATCGTGATGACTGGTTTTCTATGGCGACAAAGTTGGTATTTCCTGGTAGCAATCGCTCAGAAATATCTTGCCAATATAAAGGAAGACTACACGATGGCGATCGCCAATATACTTTTTTACTCCAGCACAATCTCTTGGGACAAATTGAAGGTGAAGGTTGGATTTGTCCAGGTACTATCGTACAACGTTATTGGGTATTGGGAGATCGTGAACGTCGCAGCGGTTTTGAAACTCTACACCAGGTTTCAGAAGATAATTACTACCTCACTAGCGGTATCCTAGCAGGTCATTTTCTGACCAGTACAATGGAGGCAAGCTTAGAACGTCAACCTCAATCAGCATATTGATGGTAAACCTATAAATCACAGATACTGTCAGTAGTCCGCAGTCAAATTCTCTTAGTGCATGAATTGGTTAATGATTGATTAATAAATTTTTACTTCTTACAATCGGTCATGGGTTGTATGTCTATTTTTAGTCACCTGTAAAGAGTTTACATATCCGGTTTCACAACATAAATAATACATCAGATATTATAAACTGTAATTTTACGTAACTATTATGGGAGTTAACCGGTAAATTTTTAAGTCAGCCTCAATTATTTTCAGTGAATCTACTGAAAAAAATAGATTGCCAACTTAAACACCGCTGGTTTGCTCAACCCAAAAAACTGCAAATGTGCAACCTCTATCTAGGAATGATTTCATCTACGATTTTTGAATACTGGAGTCGAATTTTCTATGTCAGACCCCAACACTGATCGCTTACTTAGCAACCGTTACCAGCTTCAAGAATTAATTGGTACTGGGGCAATGGGACGAGTATATCGTGCTAAGGATATTTTGTTGGGAGGGGTGCCGGTTGCTATCAAGTTTCTTGCTTTATCTCTCCAAAATGAAAAAATGCGTTTGCAAGAACGTTTTGAGCGAGAAGCAAAAACTTGTGCTGTACTAGGTCAAAAAAGCATTCACATTGTTCGGGTGATGGACTATGGGGTAGATGAAAATAATACCCCATACTACGTGATGGAATATTTGCAAGGGCAAAGCTTAAGCACTGTCATCCGCAGCCAAAATCTTTCTCTATCTAGATTCCTGAGTATGGCACGGCAAATCTGTCTGGGTTTACAGTCTGCTCATAATGGTATCCCTGTAGATGGCGCAATCTGCCCAATTATTCATCGTGATATTAAGCCAAGCAATATGCTGGTGATTCAAGATCCCAGTTTTGGAGAATTAGTCAAGGTCTTAGACTTTGGGATCGCTAAGTTAATTATGTCAGATAGTGATCAAACAAAATTTTATTTGGGTACTCTCGCTTATTCTTCTCCTGAACAAATTGAAGGCAAAGAATTAGATAGTCGTTCTGATATTTATAGTTTGGGTGTGATGATGTTTGAAATGCTCACAGCTAAGATGCCACTCATCCCATCTACACATTCTTTTGGTGCATGGTATCAAACTCATAAATTTCAAACACCCATATCTTTTGCTGAGGCTAATCCTAAGTTTAAAATACCAAAGCAAGTGCAAAATTTGGTGATGAGTTGTTTGGAAAAACAACCAGGCAATCGCCCTCAAACTATTAAGGAAATTCTTGCTATTTTAATAGCAGCAGAACAGCAAAACAAAATCATTTTATCGAGTAGCGAAAATATTCCTGCATCTAATCAGCAGTTAAAAACGCCTTCACCTGGAAACAAGACCATAATTGAAAAAACAATATCTTCAATCCCTGAAAACAAAATCAAAACTGAACTGCGTTTATCCGCTATCAATGATGATGTAACTCGTTTTCTTTCTTGGCCACCAAATAAACCCATTGCTGATATTGTTTTTCCCCAACCCATTCATAACAATGGCGAGGTTTCACCTGCTTTGTGGGTGATGCTACCTCAACAGGAAATTCAAAAGCGTTTAGTTTGTAATCGATACAATCAATTCCTGTTTATTTCTCTTCCCCATCCAATGGTGTTATGGATTACTGTGATCTACAATCGTGAATACGGGGCTAAATGGTTGCCTTACTACCTGGATCTCAAAACCAATTTCGGCCAGGAAATTATGCGGTTGCTACACTATACAGGTTATTATCGCTTGTTATTTTTTGCACGAGAAAAACCCACTCGCTGTAATCATGTTCTTATTTCTAGTATTGCCTCCACTCAACGCGAACGACTGCAAGAATGGCTCAAAATCAGCAAGGTATCGACATCATCAGCTGATGCCAAAATGAGTAAAAATTTGCTTAAACAAGAATATGAAAAAATTAAGCCGCAAATTTTAGCCAAACTGGAAATAATTGATCATAATTCTTATGCTGATATGTCAGGTTAAAATGTAGTTTATGACAGCATAAGTCCCAAAAAATAGCTTGATGAGCGCAAATTATAGTTTTGTAAAGAAATGTAAGATTAAAAAATATTAGATTATTGGCTCTGTTAAGATGAGATGGAAATTAAGCTGCTACTCAACGTGGGAAGTCAGGCAATTAAGTTATTTAAGCCGGGTAAGCACCAGAGATTTGTCAGGATTTCTTGATTGAACCGTATGCAGAGGCGCAATAAATGGGAGCTATGTTTAAGATCATGCTCTACAGGTTCGCCAAACTCTTATTAGTCTGAGATATGATTGATTTCTTAGTTTTGGTTTTGTGGAATCAATAAATAAGGTGTTAGTGATCGAAGTTGACGCCCCAACATCACCAGCTTTTTTCCTCTGGTGGAACTAAGCAAGAGAAGGAGGTCGCCCACTGCGACACAAGCAAACTCACTCTATGCCATAGTGGAACCTGAATCCAATCCCCACTGATGCTTGAGAAGCTCTTGATAAGTCGCTTCTCGCACAACCATTTGCTCATAGAGTTTAACTAAAAACTCTTGTGCCTGTTCATGGCTCATATTCTTGACTTGTGTAGCAAAAGAACGGATGCTGAATTGCTGTTCTAAGGAAAGCTCAATTGGTTGATTCATAGTTAAAACCTAAAAAACAACGCGTATAAACTAATATCAGTGACAGAAAAACCAAAGGTGTAATACTTGGGCTAATCTTCTGTCCTTAACATTTGTTGCTCCGTATTAAGAAAGATAACAATTGTTTGACAAATTGCCCAGTCTCTTATGATTAGTTTTTCTGTTTTTGGTGCTGGCAATTAAACTTAACTGGCGAAAAACGTCGGTTTCCCTGGGATTTTCAGGAGTAAGAGGTAAAAAAAATTAATTGCCTAAATTCTATGAATTTAGCCTCGTCAGGTGAATTGAGAGGCTTAAAGATATTTTTAGCAATTTACAAACAGGAAAAATGCTCAAATTGAACAAAATGCTGGGTATATTTACGTGCTTTTTTAGGGAAAATGGGTGAGTTTGGGGAAGATGAAGGAACAATCAGTCACCAATCACCAATCACCAATCACCAAATTAAGAATTTTCCTCGACAACGACAAGAACGACTGTGATGTTGTCATGTCCACCTTCCTCTTTTGCGGCTTCAATGAGATTGAAGGCAGCTTTGTCTAGCAAAGGTGTATCTTGGAGATAATGGGCAATCTTCTGATCAACGAGTTCTTCGGTGAGTCCATCACTACATAAAAGCAAGCGATCGCCATTTCTGATGTCTAGTGGTTGTATCTCAACCTGATGTAAATCTTCACGTCCCAAGCAACGAGATAAAACATGACGGAAAGGATGAACTCTCGCTTCTTCAGGGGTGATATCGCCTATTTTGATAGCTCTGGCCACCCAAGTATGATCATCTGTGATTTGCTCTAGTCGAGGTTCTCGATAACGGTATAATCTTGAATCGCCGATATGAGCGCACCAAGGTTGTTCTGAGTTACGGAAAACCACTACTACAGCTGTTGTCCCCATATCAGCACGTTCAGGATGATTTTGCTGATCCTGCAAAATAGCTTCATTAGCTTCCAACAAAGCTTGCTCTAATAATTCTGGTGTAGATTTGCTAGATTCCCAATTTGCTTCTAAATACGCCCGAATTTGTTCGGTAGCAATGCGACTGGCTTGTTCTCCTCCTGCATGACCACCCATACCGTCAGCAACTATGAAAAATCGCCCTTCAGGGTCTGTGTAGTAAGCATCTTGATTATTAGAACGAATAAGTCCCGGATCAGTAGAACCCGTGAAGTTAAGTTTCATAAATTTTGCTGGAAATAATTAATACTTATGATCATAGCGGTCAAGGCGTGAAATTAGACGAAGAAGTATGAATGAGACTCCTGCGGCAATTAAACCAGCTACTGCTGCCAACCATACATAATGATTAACCAAGAGAATTGTAGCTGAAACAGTAAAACCACTGATTATCAGAGCATAACTCATTCCCATTTGAATATTACTCTGCCGCCTTAATAAACGTTCAGTTTCTACAGACCGAACCCGGAGACGAAGATCACCGCGCTCTAATTTATCTAGAGTATCTTCTAATCGACGTGGTAAACCTAAAGCAGTGCTGCTGACTTGTACTGCTTGACGACTTAATTCATTCAAGAAGCTATTCCCCTCTGAACCACTATTATTAGTCATAAGCTCCATTGCATAAGGCTGGGCAACTTCCATAAAATTAAATTCTGGATCTAAACCCTTACCAACCCCCTCTAGGGTAGAAAAAGCCCGCATCACAAAAGTGAAAGTTGCTGGAAATCTAAATGGTTGATTGTAAGCTATTTCATACAGGTCTTCACTGATGGCGGCCACAGATTGAGCTTCAAATGGTTTATCCATGAAGTTATCCAGCATATACTGAACTGAACGCCGCACAGGACCCATATCGTCCACTGGTGCAATTGCACCCAAATCGATCAGAGATTTAACCACCCGCTCACCATCTTTTTGAGCGATGCCAAACAGGGTTTCCATTAAACCTTCGCGGACATTGGATTTAATCGTTCCCATCATCCCGAAGTCGTAGAAAATCAAAGCACCTTCCGGGCTAACAGCTAGATTACCAGGGTGGGGGTCAGCATGGAAGAAACCATTATTCAGAAGTTGATGTAAGTAAGCTTGAGCGCCATAGCGAGCGATCGCTTTTCGATCCACACCCGCAGCCTCTAAAGCCTCATATTGGCTAACTTTTATCCCTGGCATATACTCCAAAGTAATCACCCTGGATGTCGCATAACGCCAGTAAACTCTGGGTACTTTCACCCAGTTGTAAGCCCGGAAATTGCGGCGAAAAGTATCAGCATTGCGCCCTTCACCCAAGTAATCAATTTCTTCCCAGAGAATGCGACAACATTCTTCATAAATGCCCATCCAGTCCCGTCCCCGTCCCCATTTAGGATGGTTTTGAAAATAACGGGCAATACCCTTAAGAATTTGTAAATCGATTTCAAATAGTTTCTTGAGTCCCGGACGTTGTACCTTGACAACTACTGATTCTCCAGAATGCAGCACAGCTTTGTGTACCTGTCCCAAACTAGCAGCAGCAAGGGGAACAGGTTCAAAACTGTGGAATAGTTCAGGAATTTTTTTACCCAGTTCTTCCTCGATAATCTTTTCTACCTGCTCATAGCTGAAAGCGGGTACTTTATCTTGTAACTTAGATAACTCTTCCACATATTCACCAGGGAAGATATCCGCACGGGTAGAAAACAACTGTCCAACCTTAATAAAAGTCGGACCCAAATCCAAAAATGTATTTCTCACCCAGATTGCTTGGGCTTTACGTCTAGCAGCTTGCTTGGCTTCTGTTAAACCACCAGGGTAACTCCAAGCCTTGTTATACCGCCAAATTTTGAACATAAAGGTCAAAACAAATGACCAAATATCCACAAATCGGCGTTTGCTAGAATATTTTTCCTGATTCCAACGGTAAGCCTTACCTGAATAACTTTGTTCCATATTTTTTTTATACCGTTGGGTGTTCACTGAATCATCAGTAATAAAAGACACTCGGTTTCCTAGATTTTTTGATTACTCAGGGTTGGGGATTGGGGATTGGGGACTGAGTAAAATTCATCAACTTTTGCCTCTTGCCTTTTGGCTATTCCCTGTTCCTCCGCAGTCGCTCCACTTGGGGAGCCACCCCTGTGGACGGGTTCCCCGGCTTGAAAGGAGTGGCGTGAGACCCCAAGACCGCGCTGCTGTCTGTTCCCTGTTCCCTGTTCCCTCTATTTTGATGTACTGCGATGTTTTTGCAGTTCAGTGCGTAACAGGGCGATTTCTGCCCGTAATTCGTCGATTTCTGCCTGTAAGTCTATCGACCCACCACCGGATGCACTACTACCTGTAGTTGTACCAGTTTCCGCCGCTTCTGATGCCCGGTTAGCTCGTGCTATCACTTCTTCTGTAAACTGGCGCAGTTGCTCTTTGGCTTCAGCATCAAATTTACCCAACTCACTCAAAGCGTCAGTCAAGGCGACTTCTACACGCTCGTTAATTACTTCAGCTACTGCTCTGCCTACAAAAAAGGCTTGCACAAGGGGATTACTCATAAATTTTTGTAAAGTTGCTCCGCAAGAAAATTATAACTTGCATTCAACATAAGGTGTTGACCATTATCCAGGATTTGATCCGTACTTGGTTGAGTTTTAATTTGTATAATTTAGACTTATTATCAGATTCTTTATTCCTTCAAGAAATAGAGGATCTAAATGTTAATATATATGAATATATATATTATAATATAGTGGTGAGGTAATTATATGGTTATAAATACGAAATCCTCAAATCTTGTTTGCATAGGTGACGTTAGCCATAAATCTTGATTTAGACTATCGTCCAATCTCACACAAGCTTTAACTAGCATCAAACTGTTTAACTATGTCTAGACTATTAGTAACGCAATACCAAGCCGAAGTAGAAAAAATCATTCAATATGGTGGTTCACGGAAAGAAACATTACTTCGTGTTGCTTTTGAAAACCTGTTGAATGAATATTGCAAACCTAGAGATTTTTTACTGATTCCTGAATTAGATTATAAATTACCAAATGGTAAACTTGTTTATCCCGATGGGACAATTAAAGACGCTTTACGGTTAGATTGGGGTTACTGGGAAAGCAAAGATCAATATGATAAATTAGACGAAGAAATAGAAAAGAAATTAAAT
>RDYJ01000139.1 GCA_004293145.1 Nostocales cyanobacterium
GGTGCAGATGTGGATATCATATTACAAGGAAATGATAGCAGCACCTTAGAAGCAGCAGGAAGAAAATTATTAGCAACATTAGATGAAAAAGTTACCTCAGTCAGATTTCGTCCTGATGGTGATCCACGTCAACCAGAAATTCAAATTTTACCAGACTGGGAAAGAGTATCACTTCTAGGTTTAAATACCAAAGAAATTGGTGATACCATCCAAACAGCAATTACAGGTACTATACCCACTCAAATACAAAGAAATAATCGTTTAGTAGATGTCAGAGTTGAATTAAATGATGCGTCTGTACAAACAGTTTCTCAACTGGAAAGAATACCTTTATTTACAGAAGAGAATCAACAAATTCGTTTAAGTGATGTAGCTCAAATTGTACCAGGAAAAGCACCGGGAGAAATTCAAAGAATTAACCAGCGTCAAGTATTTTTAATTGCTGGTAGTTTAGCAGAAGGAACAAGTTTAAGTCAGGCTTTTACAGAAGTGGATCAAGTTCTCAAAAATGCTGAACTTCCTCAAGGTGTGAGTCTCTTACCAAGCAGCACAGCGGAATCTAATCAACAAATCCAAAACTCTCTCCAAATATTAGGCAGTTTAGCAATATTTTTAGTATTTGTTGTGATGGCAGTACAGTACAATTCCCTTGTTGATCCCCTAGTAATTCTGTTTACTATTCCCTTAGCTTTAGCTGGTGGTATTTTTGGTCTTTACATCACAGAAACTCCCATAGGTGCAACAGTTATTGTTGGTGCTGTTTTATTGGTGGGTATTGTAGTTAATAACGCTATTATTATGGTGGAATTAGCTAACCAAATTCGGGAACAAGAAAAAATAGATAGACGCACCGCAATTTTAAAAGCAGCACCCCAACGATTAAGACCAATTTTAATGACAACAATTACTACAGTTTTAGGGATGTTTCCCTTAGCTTTAGGTATAGGTGAAGGTTCAGAACTGTTACAACCTTTAGGCGTGGTAGTATTTTCTGGTTTGTCTTTAGCCACACTATTGACGCTGTTTATTATCCCCTGTTTTTACACTCTCCTTCATGATGTAATTGGTGGACGTTGGGCAAAACCAGTATTTATTAAATTCCGTATCTGGAGGAAGAATTTTACGAAAGCATAATTTGTTCAGAGAAAAAAGATCCCCGACTTCTGCAAGAAGTTAGGGTTCTGAGTTTAATTAACTAATTCTTGATATACTGCTAAAGTTTCCTGATGGACACGGGCAACATTTAACTGTTCTAGATTTTCCTGGGCGCGATATTTCCAATCTTTTAAAATATCTGGGTTACTTAATAAATTACCTAATGCTTCAGCTAAAGTTTGACTATCTTTCGCTGGAACTAAAACCCCAGCTTGTCCATTATCCAACGCTTCTGGGATACCATCTACCTGTGTAGCGACAATAGCAGCACCAGCTTCTCTAGCTTCAGAAAGTACAAGACCGAAGGGTTCACGGTGAGAAGCAAGGACGAAAATATCACAAGCTAGAAAGTAAGCTTGCGGTTCTGTTTGGAAACCTTCAAAATGAATACGATCAGCTACGCTAGTTGCTTTTGCTTGTTCCTCAAATATCTCTCTATCGGGACCATTCCCTACTAAATAAAGATGTGCTGTAGGAAAGTCTAAGGCAATTTTTTCAAAAGCAGCAATTAATTCAGCTATACCTTTACGTTTATACATTCCTGCGACAGTGGCGATCGCTGGATGTTGTAATTTTAAAGGTTGATAATCTGATATGTTCCGAGTTCGAGGACTTCCCAAAGTTCCGTTGCGTACTACCCGCAATTTATTTTCTGGTATACCACGTCGCACCATCGAAATTTGCACAGCTTTACTAACAGCAATTACCCGATCTGCTAAACCCATCAATAAACTAGCACGCTGGAATTCATTGTGGACAGTGGAAACTAAAGCATACTTATTTCTAAATCTCAAAATGCTTGCTAAAACTATTCCCGTCATCATGTGGGCATGAACAATATCTGGCTGGAATTCTTGTATAATTTCTCGATAACCCACTGAGGCTTTGATCATATTTATCGGCTGGCGACTTTGGTCTAACTTGTAGTTTTTAATACCATGTTTATCCAATAAATGCTCATATTCTCCACCACCGGAAATCACTGCTACATCATCCCCGTTTTTTGCTTGTAAACAAGCTAAATCTATAGCAACGTTAACAATTCCATTGCCAATTTTCTGAACATGATTCAAGATATGTATAATCCGCATATTTTTTTATATTTTCAATTTTTACATTGATCGAAAATTATGAAAACACTGGACAAAGGCAAAACAAAAACATTAAAGTAGATATGGCATTAGTAGAAACTTCAGAACTTAGGTTAATAACATCCTCATTTTGCCAATATTCATCTAGATTCCGTAATTCATCGGCTTACAATATACTCTCAATACCATATCTAGTATTGATTTTCTCTCCTTCCTAAGTTTTATATTTTTAATCAGTAGATTTCTGCTCAACCATATACAGCATGAGAATATTTTGGCTATCTATATATAGCTTGATTAATTTCAATGCATACCTGAAAAGTCAAAATTCAGGAGCATAACTTGCTTGATACTTGGTTTTTGGTTTTAATTTAGTAATTAATTTACCTGTAATAAGTAGAAAGGCGCAAAAAAAACCGTAGACGCGCAGCAGCTTCTCGGAGAGTAGTATGCAACGAAAAGTAAAGTTTCCCAAAAACCTCTAGTGGGATTATTATCCAGATGGAGAGCAAAAATCTTAAATACATATAGACTCTCAGGCAGTTATGGATTTATGATTGATGATCGTGGGTTTTTTTCAGAAAATAACTAAATTATGAACGCTCAAGAAATTATCCGTTCCATCGAAGCGGAACACATCAAATCCGATCTGCCCGACATTTATGTAGGTGATACAGTCAGGGTAGGAGTCAAAATTAAAGAAGGCGAAAAATACCGGGTTCAACCTTATGAGGGAGTAGTAATCGGGAAGCGCAATGGCGGAATTAACGAAACAATCACCGTCCGTCGAGTGTTTCAAGGTGTAGGCGTTGAGCGAGTGTTTTTACTGCACTCACCCCGGATTGATAACATCAAAATCTTGCGTCGTGGTAAGGTAAGACGAGCTAAACTATACTATTTGCGCCAGTTATCTGGTAAGGCTACCCGGATCAAGCAAAGATTTGACCGCGCCCTGTGATTCACTTTCTCCTGATATGGAGAGCAGAAATCGCAAGCTAAAAGCGGCATCTGCCGCTGATTGCTTTTTCAAAAAAATTAAGTTACAATAGCAAAAGAGTTGTGCTAAACTAAGAAAAGTTCAGCGCAATCCCTGAAACAAAGACAGCTTGTGCGCTCTTAGTTCAGTTGGTAGAACGCAGGTCTCCAAAACCTGATGTCGGGGGTTCAAGTCCTCCAGGGCGCGCTCAAAAGCAAAAAATATAGCCCGAAACAAAAACGCATCTGCTCAAACCGCAGCCAGCGTTGATTATTTCGGGTCTAATTATTTTTTACTGACAGCTTTTTTTTTTTTTATCAAATGGGTCAAAGCTGTAAACCTTGGTGCAAAATAACAAGGTGAAGCAATGTAAGAAACGGGGGGTATGACGACCGTGGCCAAAAAAAACGAAGCAGAAATGCCAGAAACCGGAAATGGGTTTAGCTTAAACAACTTCTTCCAAGGAACAAAAGAAGAACTTGAAAAAGTAGTTTGGCCCAGTCGGAAGCAGTTGGTGAGCGAATCAGCAGCTGTGTTATTAATGGTGACACTCTCCGCCTCTTTGATATATTTGGTCGATGGATTGTTTGCTTGGGCAGCAAAACAGGTATTCTGATGACTTCTGCAACAGACGAACCACGGGATGTTTTACAGTCAGAGGAAGCACTAGAAGCAGCGCAAAAAGAAGCACGCTGGTATGCAGTGCAAGTAGCCTCTGGTTGTGAGAAACGCGTGAAGACAAACTTAGAGCAGCGCATCCAAACTTTTGATGTAGCTGACAAAATCATCCAGGTAGAAATTCCCCACACGCCAGCGGTGAAAATCCGTAAAGATGGTAGCCGCCAGCACACCGAGGAAAAAGTTTTCCCAGGATATGTGTTAGTGCGAATGATGCTGAATGATGATACCTGGCAAGTGGTACGGAACACTACCCATGTAATTAACTTTGTGGGAGCCGAACAAAAGCGTGGCAGCGGCAGGGGTCGTGGTCACGTCAAGCCAGTACCCCTGAGTAATTCAGAAGTAGAACGCATATTCAAACAAACCACAGAGCAAGAACCAGTAGTCAAAATTGATATGGCTACAGGTGATAAGATCATGGTGCTTTCGGGTCCGTTCAAGGATTTTGAAGGTGAGGTGATTGAAGTTTCGCCAGAACGGAGTAAACTAAAAGCTCTACTCTCGATTTTCGGACGAGATACACCAGTAGAATTGGAATTTAATCAGGTAGAAAAACAGAGCTAAATCTAAATGGCGAAGAAAGTAGTAGCGGTCATTAAATTGGCCTTGAACGCTGGAAAAGCCAACCCAGCACCGCCAGTCGGACCCGCACTGGGTCAACATGGCGTTAACATCATGATGTTCTGCAAAGAGTACAATGCCAAAACAGCAGACCAAGCTGGAATGGTTATCCCCGTAGAAATTTCCGTGTTTGAAGACCGGAGTTTTACATTTGTACTCAAAACACCCCCAGCATCAGTATTGATTCGCAAGGCAGCGAAAATTGAAAGAGGCTCTAATGAACCCAACAAAAAGAAAGTTGGGAGCATTAGCAAAGCTCAATTGCGAGAAATTGCCCAAACTAAACTTCCTGACCTCAATGCTAATGACATTGACGCAGCGATGAACATTGTGGCAGGAACAGCCAAAAACATGGGTGTTACCATCACAGATTAATAGGT
This sequence comes from Nostocales cyanobacterium, assembly GCA_004293145.1. Lineage (GTDB taxonomy): Bacteria > Cyanobacteriota > Cyanobacteriia > Cyanobacteriales > Nostocaceae > RDYJ01. Next base: position 4,905 of record RDYJ01000139.1, read on the forward strand.
GACAGGTGACAGGTGACAGGTGACAGTAAAAGAAGAAAAATGAAACCTGATAACCAGCAGCTGGCCTATAACAAAATCTAAAATTCAAAATCCAAAATCTAAAATCGTATCGGGGGAGAGGTGAGGAACTTCGAGATTACCCCAGGAGAGAAAAATGGGAAAGAAAATATCACGCCGTTTACAGGCGTTGCAAGACAAAGTAGAAGATAGGGACTACACACCCTTAGAAGCGTTGGCTCTGTTAAAAGAGACAGCAACCGCTAAATTTGCTGAAGCCGCAGAAGCGCATATTCGGCTAGGAATTGACCCCAAATATACAGACCAACAGCTGCGGACAACTGTAGCACTGCCTAAAGGTACAGGGCAAATAGTCCGGGTGGCAGTAATCGCTAGAGGCGAAAAGGTAACAGAAGCAACCAATGCTGGCGCTGATATAGCTGGTTCTGAAGAACTGATTGACCAAATTCAAAAAGGCATGATGGACTTCGACAAGCTAATTGCTACTCCTGACGTGATGCCACAGGTAGCAAAACTGGGTAAATTGCTAGGTCCGCGTGGATTGATGCCATCACCCAAAGGTGGTACAGTAACATTTGATGTTGCTAGTGCGATCAGCGAATTCAAAGCTGGTAAATTAGAATTTCGTGCTGACAGAACTGGTATTGTCCATGTTATGTTTGGTAAGGCAACATTTACCCCTGAAGATTTGTTAGTCAATCTCAAGGCTTTACAAGAGACAATTGACCGTAACCGTCCATCAGGAGCAAAAGGCCGTTATTGGCGTACATTCTACGTCTCTGCCACAATGGGACCTTCGATTAGACTCGATATCAGCGCCCTAAAAGATTTAAAACTGACTGAAGCTGCATAATTTTAGATTTTAGACTTTAGATTGAGAGTTGGTAAATAGAAAATTGAATTTTTTGCCTAATTATCAACCTTTAATCTCAAACCCAAAATCCAAAATCCAAAATTGAATAAGCAAAGCCGGAGACAGCAGGTGCTAACAGCTTAATACCCTGCCGAGGTTGGAATTTTAAATGACTGAAGTTTGGTCAACCAACGTTTGACAACTACAGCATTCAAAATACCACTTTGAAACCCCGGCTGAGATAGCTGGGGTTTGTTGTTTTCGACTGGTCCCAAACAAGGTGACAGTGAACAGTGAACAGTGAAGAAACTGAAAACTGACCACTAAATAAGATTTTGCCCCTGGAGGTGAAAAGAGAATGGGTAGAACGTTAGAAAACAAGAAAGAAATAGTAGCTGACCTCAAAGGAACTTTGAGTGAGTCAACTTTGGCACTGGTAATTGATTACCAAGGTCTAACAGTTTCTGAAATCACTGACTTAAGGCGGCGTTTGCGTCCTAGTGGCACAGTCTGTAAGGTGACAAAAAACACCTTTATGGGCATTGCCATTCAGGAAGATGAAAAATGGCAACCTTTGTCAGAACTGCTCAAAGGTTCTTCTGCCTTTTTGCTAGTTAAAGAAGATTTCTCTTCAGCAATTAAGGCTTACCAAGAATTCCAAAAAGTCTCCAAGAAGACAGAACTTCGCGGCGGCGTTATGGACGGTCGCCTGTTGAAAGAAACAGATGTCAAGGCTTTAGGAGACTTGCCATCTAAGGAACAACTCATGGCGCAAATTGCTGGAGCTATCAACGCTTTGGCTACCAAAGTTGCTGTGGGTATCAACGAAGTTCCCAGTTCTTTGGCTCGCTCTATTCAAGCTATTGCTGATCAAGAAAATGGCGATAGCACTGAAGCGGCGGCTGAATAAAAATTTTTCATTAGTTGAATGCTGTTAGTCGCAACTAATAACTAATAACTAATGAATAACTGACAACAACAAATCAAAATTTTTTAGGAGTTATATCCATGTCTGCTGCAACCGAACAAATTTTAGAACAGTTGAAATCTTTGACCTTGTTGGAAGCATCTGAATTAGTTAAGCAAATTGAAGAAGCTTTTGGCGTAAGTGCTGCTCCTGCTGCTGGTGGAATGATGATGATGGCTGCTCCTGGTGCTGCTGCGGCTGAAGTAGTAGAAGAAAAGACCGAATTTGATGCCATTCTTGAATCTGTACCCGCTGATAAAAAGATTGCAGTTCTGAAGATTGTCCGTGAAATTACAGGTTTAGGTTTAAAAGAAGCTAAAGACTTGGTAGAAGCTGCTCCCAAGCCTATTAAGGAAGGTGTGGCTAAGGATGCTGCTGAAGACATCAAGAAGCGCATCACCGAAGCTGGTGGTGTAGTAAATATCAAGTAATTCGTGATTGATAATTCTTAATTATCATCTTAATTAGGAATTAGGAATTATTAATTAGGGAGTCTTAAAAAGACTCCTTTTTTAATGTTTAATTTTGACTTATTCAACATTGTTTAGCACTAGCAGGATTCACAAAATCATGTAAGTCAGCATCCCAAATACTGATGTAGATGAAATCGCAGTTTTGTCTGATTATTTGACCTTTAACTGCACCTTTACTAAAAGTAAAATTGTCTGTTTGACGTTGTTGAATCTGTTGCAGTCCTTGTTTAATTTCTGCTGTAGCTTTTCCAGCTAATAAACCATTTAAGGTTGTTTGCATAACTTGATTGTCTACTGATGAGGCAAAAGCTACTTCTGTTTGTCTAAGTCTACCAGTGTCACGGTCAAATAAATAGCCTAAATCTATCTGATTTGGTACTACTTTATATGTGATTGCACGAGTATTAGGCCATAATCCCCTTAAATCTTTTTTTGGTTTGCCTAGTGCTGCTTCTACAATACTTCTTGATGTGCCTGTAGGAAATGCGGGTACACTTTGCTTCACATTGGTAACTAATTGCTCAGATAATTCTTGTCTTTTTTTATCTTGCTTTTTCTGAGAATTTGATACTTCTTCCCCTGTAGAAACTACCTCTGGCTGGGGTTGTTCTTGTTGTGTTTCTACTTGGGGTGTGACTATGGGTGTAGGAGTATCTTCAATTACGGGTTCATCAACTGGTGGTGGTGTCAATACTGGGGAAGAATTGGCTTCTGGGATGGGATTATAAGTAATTTCTGGTTGAATAGTGGGAGTTGGTGTAATTACTGCTGTTGGGCTGGGTATGGGAGAAACTTGTTCAGCAATAGGGGAGTTTGTCGGTACAATTGTGGGAGACTGGGTTTCTGTTGTGATAGTAGAGTTGGTAGCGACTGGGGCTGAAAGCTGTGGCTGACGGTTAGAAATTCCTACTGCTACAACCAAACTACTTGCTAACAAACTACCAACAATAACAGCGGGTTTTTGCCAGTTTGCAGGATTGTTAATTTCTCTGATAACTGGAGTTTTGGCAGGTGAATGTGAATATATTGGTTGGGTTGGCTGGCTCAGGATATTTGTGGCGCTGGTGGTGGGAGAATGGGAAGAAATATGATGATGATTATGGTTATGGCCAGATTTTAAAGCATAGAGCATTTTACTAGCTGTGGTGTAGCGATCGCCAGGACGTGGTTCAATAGCTTGTGTAAGTATCTGTACCATTTCTGGAGACACACCAGCAGCGTATTGTCGCCAAAGTATTTGTCCTGTTTGCGGGTGAGTTTCTAATTCTTGGGGTTGTTTACCTGTGAGTAGATAAATTGCTGTTAAGCCTAAACTATAGATATCAGTAGCATACACTGGACGACCGATCGCTTGTTCACTGGGCATATAACCAGGAGTACCGATCACGATTGATTGTACAGGATTGCCTGAAGGATTGATCACGGTACGGATAGTTTCTTTCACTGCACCGAAATCAATTAAAACTGGTTTATTATCGTGGGAACGTAAGATTATATTATCTGGTTTGATATCTCGATGAATAATACCTTTGCTGTGGACATAATCTAAAACTGACAGCAAACTTACAAGAATTTTTCTAACAATTGTTTCGTTTAATTTGCCTTTTGATTGGATAATATTGCTGAGGGTTTGCCCTTCAACCCATTCTTGCACTAAGTAAAATTTACCATTTTCAGGAAAATAGGCGTAAAGTCTGGGAATTTGATCACTATTTTCCCCTAGATTTTCTAATATCGCGGCTTCTCTTTCAAATCTCTGTTGAATTAATTGAGAAGTTGCTGGATCATGGTTAATCGGTTTGAGTTCTTTGATGACAAAGCGGCGACGAGAAGGTAAATGGATATCTTCTGCGAGAGATGTTTCTCCAAACCCACCTGCACCCAGTACCTGAATAACTTGATAGCGGTTGTTTAACAGTTTTGTAGTCATGCAACGTTACACGCGAAATCCTTTCCCAATGTATATCAGATAGTTTGACGATGTAACTACTGAATGTTTCCTGAAGTCGGGAGTTAGTAGGAATTTAGCACGATTAAACCTGTACAGGAATTATGCTGGCTGGGTAGGATGTTTATTAAAAAATTTATTTACTGTATAATTACTGTGTGATTTATTTTCCTCTACTCAAACAGCAATAGAAAAGCGGAATGAGAGGGGATCATGGAAATCATTTTTTATCCAAGCATCTAACCAAACTTAAATGAAAATTCACTCTATCAAACTTGCACTAAGCATCATTTCATCTGTTAGTTTAATTACCTCATTACCAGG
>RDYJ01000140.1 GCA_004293145.1 Nostocales cyanobacterium
TGAAATTAAAACTCCTGGTTTTTGGCAAGAATTTAGAGAAAGAGTAAAAGCAATTGCAGCCAAGACAAAAATTAACCGTGAACGACAAATATAGGCTAAAGGTACAAACAACAACCAAGAAATTAAAGGTGTATGTCGCACCACTAAACGCGCCCAGTTTAAGTCACTATCAGAAGACCAAAATTCTCTGAGTCCCAGCCAATAACCAATTTGCAGGAGGATGATAGCCAAAACGCCTAAAGAATTTAGTGATAGACTATAAGCCATCACTAAAACCCCAAAACCCCAAGCCAAAAACAACTGCGATGCTGAACCGCTAATATTGAATATTTGCGCCATCAGCAATAAAGTTGCCCCTAAAATTAAGGCGCTGAGAATTAGTAACGCTTCTCCTAATAGACGTTTGCTGCGTTGTTGTTTTTTAACGTCAGCATTAGCAAGTGTAGGTTCTCTCCAAGTCAAAAAACCAGTGATAGCAGTAGATAAAAAGAAACTCATCAACAAAATAAACTTGACTTCTCTTGACCATGTTTGCCAATTTGCTGCTACAAATAGAATTACACCTAAAACTAAAAGCAACCCACCAAAAGCGATGGCTATTAACCCAGAACTTTCTCTTGCAGCCGCTTCGATTTTGTTAAATTGATAACGGTCTGCTATGTTCTGATATTGGGAAGAACTAATCAGTCCTTCATCTCGCCAAAGTTGTGCTTCTTGGCGTAACTTTCGAGGAAAATTATCTAAGATCATGACCTCTCCGGTGCATAAGGGTTAGTTTCACAACTGTCAAAACACGGTTAGCTTCTAGCCAAAGGCCAGAAGCAGCGCCGGACGCGCTTTACAAACGCAATCTCAATGGTGGTCATTATCTTTTCAGTATGCAGCCAAACACCCTAATTAGATAGTTCTGGTGTAACAGTTTCAATACTGTGCTAATTAGCTAAAATTACCCAATTTTTAAATATGGAAAAACCTTCAAATTTATTACTTAAAGTTTCCCGCCGTTTATTTGATCATACAGATGAACAAGCCAAGTTTATTGATGCTTTAGTTAATCCTAAACCTTTTTCACCTTGTATTATTTGGTGTCAAGACAAGCCAGAAGTTGCGCCTTTTTCAGTAGAAATACCAACACTTTGGCAACCTCAATTTGTAGATCGGTTACAAATTGGCGAAAAACCTGGTCAACATCTCCTACATCAACAAGGATATTTTTATTGTTTAGATTTTTCTTCTGTATTTGCTGCTTCTATTTTGTTAACAATTAATCAACCAGTACCTTTAGTTTTTGATATGTGTGCTGCACCAGGGGGTAAAAGTGTCTTTGCTTGGAAAGCATTAAAACCTGATTTATTAATTAGTAATGAAGTGATTGGTAAGCGATTAGGAATGCTAATTTATAATTTGAAACGTTGCCAAATTAAACCGAGTTGTGTGGTAAATCGAGATTCTAGTATTTTTGCAGAGATGTTTTCTCAATCTAGTAATTTAGTTATGGTTGATGCCCCTTGTACAGGTCAATCTTTATTAGCTAAAAGTGAAAAAGCACCAGGATGTTTTCACCATACAGCAATTAATAAAAGTGCCAATCGCCAAAAACGGATTATTGCTAACTCAGCTCAAATGGTTTCACCTCAAGGTTATTTGGCTTATATGACTTGTACCTATTCCCCAGAAGAAAATGAGCAGGTATGTGAATGGTTTTTACAAAGATTTCCCCAATTTCAAGCTGTAGAAGTTAGTCATTTATCAAACTATCAATCACATTTAACTACCGTTCCTTGTTATCGGATGTTTCCCCAAGATGGTTTGGGTGCTGGTGCTTTTACGGTATTGTTTAAAAATATGGCTGAAGGTGAGGCGAAAAAAGTAGATTTAGATACTATAGCAATTCTAAATAAGATGTGATAGGGCAAACCAGTAGAGTGTTATAATTGAATTTTAATTGCGTGTTTATGATATTTTAGTCAATCCATAGTTATCAGTAACCAGCCAACATTAATAACTGATAGCTGATAACTGATAACTGATTTATTACCTGCCTAAAAACCGACTAGCTAACTTAATAGCATCAGCAATATCAACATCTCCATCACCGTCAGCATCAAGGAATTTATTTAGTAATGGATTTCCACCAGATTGCAAGAAATTAAGAACTAAAGGTACTAAACTAGGTAATAATTGTTGGATTATTCCCGCATCTAAACCTGTGCGTTGGGCGGCTTTCTCTGCTACTTGTTGTTGGATATCTGAAGAAAATAGGGAATTAACAGCTTTAGAGTCGGGAGAAGTTCCAGCAAATTGATTTACTAACTCTTCTACTGCTTCTGTTCCCTCGTTAGCTTGCTTTTCTTGCAAAGATGAATGCACCTGTTTACCAACTACTGACAAAACCGATTGCATAGTTGAGGTATCTGTACCAGTGCTATTACTTATCTGCTGGACAGTATTAGCAATACTTAGTAGTTGACCCAAACCACCTGGCTGATTAGAATTAGCAACTGAACCAAGAATTTGATCGAAAAGTCCCATTAAATTGTTTCTCCATTTCTATTAATTTTAGTATATAGATAAACTTGCCTGATTACTAATGTAAAGTATCAACTCTAAAGTTGGTCTCAGTAAGGATTAATTGGTAGAGAAATTGCAAACTCTGTACCTTGATTTAATTCGGAATGACAACTAATTTTACCTCTGTGTTTTTCTACCACAATTTGATGAGTGATTGCTAACCCTAAACCTGTACCAATACCACGTGGCTTAGTGGTGAAAAAAGTTTCAAATATTTTATTTTGATGTTCTGGGCTAATTCCCGATCCATTATCTGCAATTCTCACTACTACCCAATCAGGAGACGGAGATTCTGTAATGATCGTAATTTCTGGGAAAAATTGCGAATTGCTATGAGATTTTTCTTCTACTGCATCTATAGCATTACTGAGCAGATTCATAAATACTTGATAGAGTAAACCCATATAACCAGGAACTAAGGGAATTTCTCCATAACTGCGAATGATATTAATACTATGTTTGAGGCGATTATTTAAAATCAATAATGTACTATCAATACAAGGATGTAAATCTACTAAATGGGTTTCAACTTCATCTAAACGGGAGAAGTTTTTTAAACTGCGGACAATTTCCCGCGTGCGTTCAGTACCCAGTGTCATTGAGTTCAATATTTTTGGCAGGTCAGTTTCTAGAAAATCTAAATCAATTTCTTTAGATACAGCTTGGACTTCATCAGGTGGAATAGGAATTGTTTCTTGGTATGTTTTCAGTAGTGTTAATAAATCATCAACATAAGTTTGGGCGTGTACTAAATTACCAGAAATAAAGTTAATAGGATTATTGATTTCATGAGCGACACCAGCTAACATCCGTCCCAAACTTGACATTTTTTCACTTTGAATAAGTTTAATTTGTGCTTCATTATCCTGGATTTCTAACAGAAGTTTAACTTGTTGAATTAGTTGGTTTAAGGCATCAGCTAAAGTACCAATTTCATCTTTTGTATTTACATAAGCTTGCAATTCAAAATTAGCTTCTTTGGTAACTCTTTGGGCAATATTTGTAACTGTATTAATGGGACGAGCAATAATTCTACTTGTGTATACAGCCAGGATAGTGGCAATGGAAACTGAAAGTAACATACTAGCAATAATAATCTGTGCTTGCAGCATTGCTGCTTGCTTTTGGGCTAGATCCGCTTGTTCTTCACCTGTGTTAACTGCTTGGGCAAAATCAGTTAAATCATGACAAAAGATAAAAAAGTTTAGTGCAGTTTGACTTTGATAAAAATCCCCAATTAACTGCTGTGTTTTTGCTAGTCCTCCTGGTTGAAGACGAACTTGATAAATTTGCTGGTTTAAATTCCTGAGTTTTTGGAAATACTGTGTAATGTGATTTTCGTGTTTGTTAATCAGAATCTGCAAATCATGTCGCGAATTGATGAGGCTAACTTCTTTTAACCGAGAGAACAAAGTTTCAAATTCTTGGAAATGCTCCTCAAATTCAATCGGATGTTGAGATTGTAAATCTGGCGACTGTCTTAAATTAGGTACTTGCTTTTGCTGATGAACCTGGATGTTTAACAGAACTCCTTGCAAACTACTGAGCAAAGTTCCTTCTTCATCTTCTAAGTGCATCCCTTGTCTAGCTGATTGGTAATAGCGATCGCCTATAATTAACCCACCTGTTGTTCCCAAAATTGCAATTCCCAGGGATAAAGCATACCCACAAACAATTTTTTGTCTAATACTCAGTCGCTGGAATAAGTATCGCAACCAGGTAAAAGACATCACTTTAGATTTTAAGTTCATTGTATAACTCGCCGTTGAACTTTTCCATGCGGAAGATGGTGATTAAAAACAAAGAATTCAGCAGCCAGTCATTAACAGTTATCAGTGAACAGTTATAAATCTTTGCACTGTTTACTGATTTAAGGGCACATTGGATATAAACTGAGTCTTAGTTTAGCAAAAATTTCCTTTTTATACTCCTAAATAGGTGACAGTTGGCAAAAAACCGGAAAGGAGGTTTTTTTTGGTGTGTGCTTGACCATGAGTTGGGCTACTCTGAAAGAGATTTTTATCCCTTCTGGTGTAAGTAGCTGATGACGGCTATTAAGATCAGAAGTATCTGCCGATTTCATATCCTCTCATTTTTGCTATTCATGCCTCTGTCTCGCATAGTCACACTCATTGTTGGTCTGATTATCATTTTGGGGTTAGCCCTGTGGCTGATTGATTCCCTGACTCGGCTTTATTTCCAGTTATCCTATTCTCCCCTATTAGGTAATCTGCTGCTGTTGCTGCTGATTCTACTTTTGGGAGGGCTGGTTGCGGCCTTTATCTATTATGTGTTAGTTCTGAAATCTGGTGAGGAGCAATCACGCCGTCATCGCCGACGAGTTACTCCTAGCCAAATTCCTGCGGCTAAATCTGATGCGGCTTCCAGCACTCTCCAAGCTGTGCGTCAACAGGTAGCGCAAATTCAAGACGAAGTGACTCGTCAAGCTTTACTGAGTCGTACTAGGGAAATTGAGGCAAATTTAGCACGGGGAGAAATTCAAGTAGTGGTGTTTGGGACAGGGAGTGCTGGTAAAACTTCCTTAGTTAATGCCATTATGGGGCGCATAGTAGGCGAAGTAAATGCGCCAATGGGTACAACCCAGGTGGGGGAAACCTATTGTTTACGCTTGAAGGGATTGGAACGGAAAATATTAATTACTGATACGCCAGGAATTTTAGAAGCGGGGGTAGCAGGAACAGAAAGGGAACAACTGGCCAGGGCCTTGGCGACGGAAGCAGATTTATTGTTATTTGTGGTAGATAATGATTTACGACGTTCTGAATATGAGCCACTTAAGGGTTTGGCAGAAATTGGTAAGCGATCGCTCTTGGTTCTTAATAAAACTGATTTATATACAGATCATGATCAAGAAGTGATCTTGTCTAAGTTGCGTCAACGGGTAGGGGAATTTATCGCTACTAATGATGTGGTGGCGATCGCTGCTAACCCCCAAACCGCACAATTAGAAACTGGTGAAACTTTCCAGCCAGAACCAGATATTGTCCCTTTGTTGCGACGCATGGCCTCTGTTTTACGGGCTGAAGGTGAGGATTTGGTGGCAGATAATATTCTCTTACAATCAATACGCTTAGGAGAAGAAGCGCGAAAATTAATTGATTCCCAGCGTCGCCGTCAAGCTGATAAAATTGTTGACCGTTATCAATGGATTGGGGCTGGTGTGGTTTCTGTCACCCCTTTACCAGTGGTAGATTTACTAGCTACAGCCGCAGTTAATGCCCAAATGGTGGTAGAAATTGGCAGAGTTTACGGTTGTGATTTGAATATGGAACGGGGGCGAGAATTAGCCCTATCTTTGGGAAAAACCATTGCTGGCTTAGGTATTGTCAAGGGCGCAATTGAATTACTCTCGACTGCTTTGCAACTTCATGTTGCTACTTTTATTATTGGTAGAGCTATTCAAGGGGTGACAGCAGCTTATTTAACGCGCATTGCTGGCAAAAGCTTTATTGAATATTTCCGCCATGATCAAGATTGGGGTGATGGGGGAATGACGGAAGTAGTGCAGCAGCAATTTCAGATCAACCGCCGAGATGAGTTTATCAAAGTATTTATCCAAGAAGCGATCGCTAAAGTTGTCAAGCCGATCAAAGACACATTTGAGGATCAAGAAGAGAACGGCAGAATGTAAAGAAAGATCAAGGGTAATTCCTCATTTTTAATTGGTTGATTTTCCCATCTTTCCATCTTTCAATCACTCCATCTCGCCAACAGCTTCCCAGAAATATAACCAGGGGTATAAGCTGTCATGGTTTAAAAGCTTTAAATTTACTTGTGCAATCCATAGAAAATCATTTATCAAAATTCCTAAATTAATGGAATGATTGCTGTATCTAATTAAGCCAGTGTGCAAACAGCTATCACTCTGATAGCTGACTACTTTTTTATTTCTGCACAAAACTCGTCTTAACCCCTCTGTCTCTTAGTCTACTGCCTCAAACCCTTAATACCTCAGACCTCTGTTAACTCAAATCACAGGGTATTTTTGTGGCTATACAAACACAAGTAAACAGTATTAATACTGATTTAAACTTTTTGGCATCCAATAAATTATTGTGGTATTAATGTAGTTTATTTTACTGTATACCAAATATTACCTTGACACTGATAAAACCTGAAAATCCCTAAATTGACGTTATTAACAGCTATTTTTTCATGCTGACCGGGGGTCAAAAACAGGGATTTAGTAAAGACACTCTAATTTAAAGTTACAAAGAATTATTTTTTAGTATTCCGGAAAGAGGCAGGAAATTAAGAAAAGGTAGGTAACAACTTATGTAAGAAATTTCTCAGTAAGGAACTTATGAGTCAGCAAATCGTCGGACAAATGTTGCAAGGACGTTATCAAATCGTTCAAAGTCTTGGTGCAGGGCTATTTGGTCAAACTTATCTGGCGGAAGACACTAAAGATAAAGATGTAGACTATCCAGAAAAACCCAGATATGTTGTCAAACAGCTAAAAGTCAACGACTATCAATCTAATTCCTGCTTTGACTATCTGAGACTGCGTTTTCTTACCGAAACCGAAACCCTCAAGCATTTAGGACAACATCAGCAAATTCCTGAACTAATTACCTGCTTTGAGGAAAATCAGCAGTTTTATTTAGTGCAGGAATACATTTCTGGACAGCCTTTATCTATTGAATTAAATAACAATAAAAAGAATAGCTATAAGTGGAGTACAAAAGAAGCAATGGCATTTATCGAAGATGCTTTAGTGCTGCTCGAATTTGTGCATTCTCAAGGTTTTATTCACTGTGATATCAAACCAGAAAACTTAATTCGACGTTATACTGACAATAAATTAGTGTTAATTGATTTTGGCTCAATTCAGCCTATTGACTTTAGCCTTGATGCAGAATTACCGATTTCGCAGATTCCCGTCACTTCACTGGGTTACATCCCACCAGAACAATTTTTGGGACAAACACAACCCAATAGTGACATTTATGCTTTGGGAATGATTGCACTCCAAGGTTTAACAGGATTAACACCCCTGCAATTAAAAATCAATCCTGCTAATCATGAAATTCCTTGGGACTGCGAAAATATCCAAATTGATGAATATCTAGCTGTTTTTATCAGCCAAATGATTCGCTATAACTACCAAGAACGATTTCAATCTGCTAGTGAAGCACTGTGGGTATTCAAACATATAACATGGAAACATCGAGCAGCAGCAATTGTAACCACAAAGTTTCCCATTTCTGCCCAAAAAATCGTTGAAAATAAACAGAAAAAATCAGATCCCTTATTAGCAGGAATGCGATGGGGAATAGCAATTAATTCTGTGGTAGTTGGTTTAGGAGTTTATTCTTTAGCCAGTAATTCTCCAGCCTACTCAGAAACAGAAACTTTATCTCAAGCCATCACAGAATATCAAGCCGGGAATTTAGAAAAAGCAATTACTTTAGCTAAATCAATTCCCTCCTATAGCAATGTATACCCAGAGGCTCAAGATACAATTACAGAATGGCAAAAACAATGGCAGTCCGAGACAGAAAATTATTTAGTAGCTGAACGAGCATTAAATGAAGGTGATTTATCAGAAGCTATTGATGCTGTTCCCAAAATTCCCTACACTTCATATTGGCGCTCTAAAAGAGAAAAACTAATTGAAAAAACACAAACTAATCTGGAAGAAAAAACCAGCAGCTTATTAAACCAAGCTTACGCCAGCGCCGCTAATCAGAATTTTTCTGCTGCTTTAGAATATCTGCGCCAAATTCCTCCAGAAAGTCCTGAAGGTGCTATAGTTGCTCAAAAATTGGCTGAATACAATCAAAAAAAGCAAATTAGAGCCGACTATTTTTTACATTCAGCTTACCGCAAAGCTTTAATCAAGGACTTTGCTGGTGCAGTTAAATTATTGGAGAAAATTACCGCAGATTCTCATGTTTATCCCCAAGCTCAAATCAAATTAAAAGAGTATAAGGAAAAGCAAAAGATCCGAGAAAAGCTTCAGAAGATAGTTAAAGATAATCAAGGTTCTTTTGTCCAGAAAAGCCCTAAACTTAGTCAGATAGAGTCAGATAATAAAACTGCATATTTTCAGTTACCAGATTACCTACAGGAATCCAACATTAACACTTAGTTATTCAAGGATTGCAATTAATTAGGTATTTGCATAATTGGCACAAGAATAGGGCGATATTTTTCCGCTTGGTTGCGTGCATCTATTGCTTGTTGGTAATCGGGTTTATATTTAATAGCTTGATCATAAGATACTATAGCTTCTTGATATCGTTTTAAATTTAATAGAGCATTGCCCCTACTATACCAACTTTCATGGTGGTTTTTTTTGTAGCGGACTGCTTTATTATACGATGCCAAAGCATCTTCATATTTCTGTAAAATATATTGTGAATTACCTAAATTATACCATGCAAGATAGTCATTTTCTTTTAAAGAAATGGCTGCAGATTACGGAATTGCTGATTCGGGTAATTCTATGGGGGCTGCATTTATCGATTATGATTTAGATGGGGATTTGGATCTTTATGTTCTAAACAATGAGCAGTTAACTGCCAAGCCTACGAATTTTAGACCTAAAGTCACTGATGGTTCTGCTGTCAATAATGACAGTTTTTACAGGAACAATGGGGATGGTACTTTTTCAAATGTCACCTTGGAGGCAGGAATTACCTTTGAAGGTTTTGGTTTAGGATTATTGATAGCCGACCTCAACAATGACGGCTGGCCGGATATTCATGTCAGCAACGACTACATTACCAATGATATTCTTTACATCAACAATCAAAATGGGACTTTTTCCAATCGAACTAAAGAAAACCTGAGGCACCAAAGCCAGTTTTCGATGGGTTCCGATATTGCGGATTTTAACAATGACGGTCTG
>RDYJ01000141.1 GCA_004293145.1 Nostocales cyanobacterium
AACAATAGAACCTAAAAAATATTCAGCATCTTCTAATGGATCACCTTCATCATATAACTCAAACACTATATCTTGAAGTAATTTTTCGACGTTGCTCTTTTCCCATACATACTCTCTTTGGAAGTCTGGTACAGAATAAAACTCTCTAAATAAATCGGCTATGCTCAAATTACTCGATTCAATTCTTGGTGCGGTTGCCATACAAAATTATGTATATATGAGGACAATTTACAATATAACACCAAAAATTACGCTAAATATAACTAAGCAACTAACTAGGAAAAATTAATAAATTTATTTGCACAGACAAAATATAAAAATCCTCTATACCTAATAAAAAACGCAAAGACACAAAAAACACGTTGCGTCTTTGCGTCTCTGCGCGAAACTAACCTAAATTAATTCCCTTCCCTTAACTTATCCAAAACACTGCGGTCTTCCAAAGTCGAAGTATCCCCCGACACCTCCTGACCCGCAGCCAAGTTCCGCAACAAACGACGCATAATTTTACCCGATCGCGTTTTTGGTAGTGCATCAGTAAACCTAATTTCCCCAGGACGTGCGATCGCACCAATTTCTTGAACAACGTGCTTCTTCAGTTCCTTACTCAACTCCTCACTCGGTTGATAAGTCCCCTCTAAAGTCACAAAAGCTACAACTTCTTCACCCTTCAAGTCGTCAGGTTTACCGACCACAGCAGCCTCAGCAACCGCCGGATGAGACACCAACGCAGATTCAACTTCCATTGTTCCCAAACGGTGTCCAGAGACATTCAGCACATCATCAACACGCCCCATTACCCAGAAATAGCCGTCCTCATCCTTTCTCGCACCATCACCAGCAAAGTACGTATAATTACCATCTTTGGGGGGAATATGTTCCCAGTATGTCCGACGGAAGCGATCAGGATCACCGTACACAGTCCGCATCATTCCCGGCCAAGGATGACGTACCGCTAAATAACCACCTTCATTTTCTGGAACAGAATTACCTTCTAAATCGACGATATCCGCGATAATACCAGGGAAAGGCAGAGTAGCTGAACCTGGTTTAGTGGGAATTGCACCAGGTAAAGGTGTAATCATAATACCACCTGTTTCCGTTTGCCACCAAGTATCAACGATGGGACAACGTTCACCACCAATGATTTTCTGATACCACATCCACGCTTCGGGGTTAATGGGTTCACCGACAGTTCCCAGTAACCGCAAAGAAGAAAGATTACGCGCATTGGGTAAATGTTCACCCATTTTAATAAAAGCGCGGATGGCTGTGGGAGCAGTATAAAAAATCGTTACGCCGTATTTTTCAATCACGTCCCAAAAACAACCAGGATTAGAAGCACGGGGCGCACCTTCATACATGACAGTAGTTGCACCGTTGGAAAGGGGACCATAAACTATATAGCTATGTCCAGTAATCCAACCGACATCAGCAGTACACCAATATACATCTGTGTCCTGGAGATCAAAAATCCATTTGGTGGTAATGTGACTATATAAGTTATAACCACCTGTGGTATGCACAACTCCCTTCGGTTTGCCGGTACTACCGGAAGTATAAAGGACAAACAGCATATCTTCACTGTCCATTGGTTCAGCGGGACAATCTGCGGAAACACCTTTTTGTAAATCATGCCACCAATGGTCCCTTCCTGGTTCCATCTGGGTTTTTTGACCTGTGCGTTTGACAACTAAAACATCTGTTATACTGGGTACAGCGTTATCAGCTAAAGCTTTATCTACCTGTTCTTTGAGAGGAACGATCGCATCTTTACGCCAACCACCATCTGCTGTAACAACTAATTTGGCTTCTGCATCGTTGAGGCGATCGCGCAAAGCTTCTGCACTAAAACCACCAAACACAACGCTATGGGGTGCGCCAATTCTCGCACAGGCTAACATAGCAATAGCTGCTTCGGGAATCATCGGCATATAAATTCCGACGCGATCGCCTTTTTTCACACCCAGCTGTTTGAGAACATTAGCAAACTGACAAACTTCTCGATGCAATTGGGAGTATGTTAGAGTCCGTGAATCTCCTGGTTCACCTTCCCAAATTAAAGCGGCCTTATTTTTACGCCAAGTATTCAGATGTCTGTCAAGACAGTTGTAAGAAATATTAATCTTGCCATGAACAAACCACTTCGCAAAAGGAGGTTGCCAATCTAGCACATTGTCCCATTTTTCAAACCAATGTAACTCTTTTTCTGCTAAATCTGCCCAAAATGCCTGTGGATCAGCCTTAGCTCTATCGTAGATCCGCTGATATTCTTCCAGACTTTTGATATTAGCCTGTTGGGAAAAATTACTGGAGGGATGAAAGAGGCGCTTTTCCTGTAGGATGGATTCTATAGTTGGTTGAGACATGAGGATGTATGTAAACGATATTGTGACTGAAAACTATTGTTAACAAAGTTTTGGCAAACAGTGTTGAGATTTTCGTTAAGCTGGAAGTAGATATCCAAGTTACTCAGTTTACACCAATCGCAAGTAAGCTTTGAATGAGCAGCTTAGGATAGATAAAAGCTGAAGAAAATGTTAAGTGTGATGGAGCAAATCAAAAAATTGTATATCTTGTACCTTGCTAAAGGGTAAGATAACAATAAATTGCACAGTTAATAGGTATTTTTCACCAACTAACTGGCTAAAAAACTGGGTTGTGAAATCCTCAAAGTTTGGCGATTACAACACTTGGGAGAAAATGTCAATGAAATCTCTTTTTAAAACCAAATTTTAACAGCATGATTCATATATTCCTGTTCAAAGGTATAAATTGAAAACAAAATTTTTAGTCACTGAAAAGTAGGGCGTAGTTTGCAAGCAAAAGAGATCAAGGATAAACTCAAGTCACTGATAGAGAAAGCCTCAACGATAGATCCTCAGTTAGCGAAAAGATTAAATGAGATCAATCGTTGGGTAAAATATACTCGCCCTGGTTCCCTGACTGCTAAACCATTTCTCCTTGGCTTTCTCCTAGAGGTAATTACGGACTCTACAATTTGGCTAATAATTCAATCATTACCTTCCCAAGCAGCACGACAAGCAAAATTTGACCAAATGACGGCGAATGAAAGGTATTGGTACAGTTATCTGTTTCCTAAGTGGATCAACTCAACAGATGCCAAATTTTATATTTGGAAGAAAAAAATGATGGCAGGTGAGTTTAATCAGTTTGATGATGATATTATTAAATTAATAGCTCAAGATGTTGTTCGTCGGGAAGGTAGTTTTTGGCAGCGTTATATTGCCGACCTTTCTATGGCAACAGACTTAATTGTTAGTAGTCATCAACATAAACCACTTTGTATTCAAGTTACCAGCGTTAGCAAAGAATTTCATGGACAAAAATATGAAAAGTGGCAAAATGCACTGCAAATGTGGGAAATAGAGAGAGGTTTGTTCTTAAGTTACAACCCTGGAGAGAGTGATTTTATTCATCAATTAGTCAACGTGGCATTGTACAACAGTGATCACCTGGCTGAAGGAAAGTATCTCAACTTTTCCTGATCTCGAATTTTTGATATTGAACACCACAGTCATTACCTACATAGTTACTTGCCTACGACAGCATTTATGCTTAACCAAAAAGAAATGAACAGCACTACTCAAGTAGATGAATTTGCTGAAATTTTAGCAGCAGCCCGCCGAATGCAACAAGACTGGTTAGAATATGGGGTAAATTATGTTCATCTTTATGTTGAAGATGCAGATGGAGATTGGTTAGAAACCTGGGGAAATGATGAAATATTAGGTAATTCCTTATTAAATTCTCTTAAAGAATTTTTAGTTAGTAATGATGATGTAGCAGTGAAAATTAGGCAGAATTTAAAAGATAGACCGCTGTTTGATTTAGCAATAAATTTAGAAGAATGTCTGAGAATTTCTAGAGAAGATGAAAAAACATCTGCTGTGAGAGATATTTTAGTTCGTCATCTTCATGTTTGTGATCTTGATTTATTTGCGTTAGCAAATAGTTTGCTAAAAAAGTTGTTTTGATATTACAGCAGAATTACCAATTCTATGTGAGGTTGCGCCAAATAAATTTGGTAGAGACGCAATACTGTTCGGTTAAGCGTTTTTGTCGGTTGGGTTCAAGAAATGCTAAACGCCATTCACCACAAACCGGGAAACCCGTCCCAGGAGGTATCCCCCGTTAGGTAAACTTACAGAAAATCACAAAATTGAGTCAATTTGTGGTAAATAAACACTAAAAAAATCCTCATCTTCTGCCAAAGTGTAATCTTCAATCAACCCTTTATGCTGAATAGAAATATTGTTTTCTTGCTGAATAATCACAATCCAACCATCTATAGCATCTCTTAACAAAATCATCTCCGTTTCAGTGGGATTATCCAAAATAACAATATTACTACCTTGGTAAACCATTCCTTCTGCTTCTAAAGTGTCCTCTGAATATTCAGCAATGAGTAAGTCGAGTTGGGGATGACGGAATAAGGTTTGAATATTCCGATTATAATCTTGACTCAATACTTTTTCAGAACGATTGATACATAGTCCCTCACGACATACAGCACCAATTGTCTTATGGGGATGTTTAAAAAGAATGTGATCAATTATCGCTTGTAATTCTGCAAAAGAGATTTTATTAAAAGTGATAATTGGTATTTTTGCATCTTGGCTAGATTGAAAGAAGGTTGATAAAATATAAGCAGGAACATCAACACTTGCACCAATAGCCGGGTTAAGGTGCATTAAAATACCCGGTGCAGCGTTAATTTCTAAGATAGCAAAATTACTAAACTGCCAAGAGTGGGAAATATTTTTAGTAATCACATCTATACCCAGACAAGTGAGGCGAAAATGTTGGGCTATCTCTTGGGCTAAGATAATATTATCCGGGTGAATTTTATGTGTAGCATTAATACTAATACCACCGGATGATATATTAGCAACTTTAGAAAGATAAATATGGCGATCGCGTTCAATTATACTATCTAAATCTAATCTTTGTTCATCTAAATATAATTCCATTGCTTGATCAATAACAATCTTACTCATGGGTGAGGTGGGTGTATCTCTTCGTTCTGGTTTGCGGTTTTCCCTTCTGATTAATTCTCTAATCGTTGAATACCCATTACCCACAACTGATGGTGGACGACGTTCTGTAGCTGCGACAAATTTACCATTTACACACAGTAACCGAAAATCTGTACCTGAGATACTTTCCTCCACAATAATTCTAATTGACTCATCTTTCGGTATTGCTAATAATGCTAAATTATAGGCAGATTGTAATTCTCTAGAACTATGTACATTAGCAGTTACACCTATGCCTTTATGACCCACCACAGGTTTAATTGCTACTGGATAGCCAATTTCTTTAGCTACAGCTAAAGCTGCTGTTTCCGAAGTCACAATATCACCATTTGGTACTGGAAAACCCAACCGTTCTAAAAATTCCTTACAGTCATCTTTGCGAGTAGTAAATTCTGAATCTAGATGACTATCCATATCAAAACTGGTTGCTATTCCCCGCACCTGTTTTTTACCATAACCATATTGCATTAATCCTTCTTCCCATAGATAGAAAGTAGGTATCCCCTGTTGATATGCAGTTTGCCACAAAGCATAAACTGTGGGTCCACCATAAACAGATTCCCGGAACTGATTTTGTAATTTAATTAACCTTTCTTCAAAGGGGAAATATTCATCTTGAGTAATACTTTCAAACCAATCCCAAACCAAGTATACTACTGCCTTAGCTGTGCGTTCGTGTAATGCCTGAATGCTAATTCTTACATAAGAAGAATATGGCTTAATACTCCAAAGATGAAAGTGTAAACCCATATCTAATTTACTCACTTCCGCAACAACACAAGCAAATAAATCAGCATATAATTGATATTTTTGTTCAACCAAGTGAGGGTAAAAATCGCTAATTATACTAACATAATCCTCAATTGGTAACGGATCTTGATATTCAGTTAAAGCAAAGTCAAATACTAAAGCCCCTGTATCTAAATAAGGGTTTGGTCCAATATAATACCTGAAGTTAAAAATATCAAAGATATCAGTTCTTCTGGCATTGATGCGGATGACATCGGTGGTTTGCTCTTGAACCATTGATTTTCAATTGATTGACAATTTTGGCAGCTAGTGACTCAAGTTCAACATACTCCTATTATGGAAAATATTCAGCTATCCCAGGGCATAATTTCATCTTAATTAAAGTTTCTTAAATCACTATCTAGAGGATGAAGATAAAAATAATACCTGGGAATGATGTAGTGATGTGGCTTTTTTTTAGGATCAGAAAAACGAGTAATGAAAGAGGCAGCAAAGTTATGAATGAAACACACGCTACTCTAAGAACTGAAGTTAGACAACTTGCGGATGAAGCATTTCACCGCAAACTGATTTCCGGGTATGGAGATGGACAAGATATGAATGAATACCAGATTGTTTACCAAGGAAAACCTAGACATATATCTTTAGAACAAGCTCGTCTTTTCTTAATAGACTTAATTTATCGTAGTAAAATTTATTAATTCAGAAGTAGAGATGTTGTGATGGAACGTCTCCTCAATATTATGGTATTTATAATTGCCAAAACTGGAAATTACCGCCATGATTAGCTACAACCACCGCAGCTGCAAAATTATCTGCTGGTATTAATTCCCTCAGTTCCCAATTTCCTGCAACAAGTAATTGAGCCGGTTTTGTAGGTGTTAGCCCTATTTCAATTTGTTCTAATTGAACTAAACCATCTCCTGTGGCTTTTAAATAAGCTTCTTTACACGTCCAATAACGAAAAAATACTTGTTGCTTTTTTTCAGGAGGAAGTAATTTAATTACTTCATATTCTCTGGGTAAAAAGAAGCGTTCGGCAAGATGTTCTAAATCCGATATTAGGCGAATATATTCTAAATCTACCCCAATTAATCGCTGATAACTTACCCCACACAAGCCTAAATCTTGAGAATGTGACAAATTAAAACACAATCCAGAATCAGCAAACTTAGCTGCTAAAAGTGGTTTTCCTCGCTGTTGATAATCAAATTCTACCTGGGACGGTTTTATACCTAAATAATGTCCTAAAATAGTCCGAAGACTACCACGACCAACGATAAAACGCTGTCGATGTTCTGGAAAATAAAACCGTTCTGCACGAGAAATTTCATCACTAGATAAAGTTTCCCGGAAAGATTGTATTTGCAATTCCGGCTGTTGCAGTTCTATTTTCCAGATATGCACATCATCCGACGACAAAATTAAATTTTCGGGTGCAGGTAGCCAAATATGATTAAATGTAGTCACAAATAATTCAAAATTTAAAATTCAAAGTTATTTCCAATTCCCAAATTTTTGCATAATTCAGGAATATTTTAGCTTTATTTGGCCATTTCTAGCGTATTAATTTCATCACTACGCCTGTTTTCTATCCACTGTAAAATGCGATTCCAAGCCCACCACTGGTCAGGGTCTTGAGATTGACGTTGACACTTTTTACTGCTGACATAACCTACATGACCACCGTAAGCAGTGAGTAACAAATTTATAGCAGGATTTTTGGTAATAGCAGCTTTTAAATCGGCAACAATATCAGGATCAAATAAGGGGTCATCAGCAGCATAGATGATCAACGTTGATTTTTGCAACTGAGGTAACAGATGTAACCCACTGCTGGCTTGATAATATTCTGGTACAGAACTGAAACCCAACCGTTCAATCACTAATTCTTGATCAAATCCCCAAATGCTATTTGCTCTTTCTATCGCTGCGGGGTCAAAATAACCATGATGAGTATGATGTAGTTTCCAGGCCAGTTTTTTCAATTCTCCAGCAATGCGTGATTCCACATATTTACCAAAAGGGTGGGTGACTAAGTAGGTGAGCGATCGCCAGGAATCTAAACTGGGACAAATCACTGCCCCACCTGCAATGTCAACATTTTTAATTTTTAAATCTTGGGCTGATTTTATACCCCATAGTGCCAATTGTCCTCCTAAAGAATACCCTGTCAACCAACATTTTGGGGGACAACCCATTGCTACAGCTTGCTCTGCAATTCTGACAAAATCTTCCCCTTCATACAAGCCATCAGAAGTTAAAGTTGGGGATAATTCCGCTGTTTTACCATGCGCTCGCCAATCGAAGAGAACCACAGCATACCCTTGAGCGTAGGCTTTGCGTCCCAGCAATCTTAAAAACCATTGCTGCTCTAACTCACCTGTAATGCCATAAGTGCCAATAATTGTACTATGGGCATTTGGGGGGATAGCGACCCAACCAAAAATTGGCACATCCTGCCCTCCGGTAAACACGATCTGCTGATAAACTGGTTCTGGATGTGAAATTGTACTTTCCCAATCACGTCCTGCCCACAAAGCAGTGTAAGCTGTCATAGCAGCGCCATTTCGCAAGAAATAGGGCGGATAGTAGGTAGAGTTACACATCTTATGTTAATTTTCGTGTAAATTAGTCTTGATTTCATCATCCTTTAATCTTAATATTTATGTTAGATTTAAAATCTTTTTACAATCAAAATAGTAATCTTTGTATATTTCAAAGGTTCTTATTTATCCTTAAATAGAGTAGTCATAATTTTTTAAGAATGCCGAGGATTCTTGTCATAGACGATGACCCAGCGATTTCAGAACTAGTTGCCGTCAACTTGGAAATGGCTGGCTACGATGTTAGTCAAGCTGAGGACGGCATCAAAGGTCAGGCGCTGGCTCTCCAGCTACAACCCGACTTGATCATGCTTGATCTAATGTTACCCAAAGTAGATGGATTTACCATTTGCCAACGCTTACGGCGGGATGAGCGCACTGCTGAAATACCTGTTTTAATGTTGACGGCTTTAAGCCAAACCCAATATAAAGTCGAGGGTTTCAACGCTGGCGCTGATGACTACTTGACCAAGCCTTTTGAAGTAGAAGAAATGCTGGCACGGGTGCGGGCTTTATTGCGTCGAACTGACCGTATCCCCCAAGCCGCAAAACACAGTGAAATACTCAACTATGGTTCTCTTACCCTCGTTCCAGAAAGATTTGAGGCCATTTGGTTCAGTGAAACTGTGAAACTGACTCATTTGGAATTTGAGTTACTTCATTGCTTGCTTCAGCGTCATGGACAGACGGTTTCTCCCAGCGAAATTCTCCGAGAAGTCTGGGGCTATGATCCTGATGATGACATTGAAACTATTCGGGTGCATATTCGCCACTTGAGAACTAAACTTGAACCAGATCCCCGCCATCCCCGCTACATCAAGACGGTTTATGGTGCCGGGTACTGTCTAGAGTTACCCAGTCTACCACCAGCAACTGAGGGAACTACCGCTACATTGGTTGAGTGATATAGCAGGAGTCAGAAATCAGTAGAGACGTTCCGCTGGAACGTCTGTACCAGAGTCAGAAATCAGTAGAGACGTTCCGCTGGAACGTCTGTACCAGAGTCAGAAAT
>RDYJ01000142.1 GCA_004293145.1 Nostocales cyanobacterium
ACTTCTAAAGGACGAGATTCATCAAAATCAATTTTCATACTGGTGCGATATGGCTTCATTTTCATAGTGTAATCCAACATAGTTTGGATGAAACTTTCAGGAATTATGCGCCCTGTACTTTTTGCCCCTAATGTGACTTCATACATTAAATTTTCTACTAAATTCCGCGTAAAAATATTTGCCATTAATTCATCTGTTGTGGCATTCAAAGTTACAGATAACCCATTATATGGAATATTCCAAACTAATTTTTGCCAACGTCCTAATAATAAATCTTCTGTTAATTCAATTGCAATACCAGCATTTTCAAAATCCTGGGCGATTTCCCGCATTTTGTCTGTAATATTAGTAGGATGATAATTAGAGGCATATTCACCCAAGGTTATTTTTCCATAGTCTACATGATTGATATGTCCTGGACTGACTTTGTTAGCACAAAGATAACATAAACCACCTATAACTGTGATATTACCCACGATTTGGGCGACTTCTGTTTCTATGCCCAATCCATTTTGTAATACTAATACTACTCCATCATCTTTGACTACTGGTGGTAATATCTGCGGTAGCAAATAGTTTTGTGTTGTTTTCAGTGCCACTACCACTACATGACAACGGGGCATTTTGGCTACATCGTTGTATGCTTTGACTTGGGGAAGGCTAAAGTTACCGTCTTTAGACTCGATGACTAAACCATGCTGACTTACCTCTGGGTAATCACTTTTAACTAAAAAGTGGACTTTATTACCAGCTTTTTGGAGTTTAGCGCCATAAAAACCGCCTAATGCGCCGGTTCCTAGAATTGCATAACTTAGATTGCCCATTTTATCTATACAGGAAGCTTACAAAAATCATAAGGCGATATTTTAGCAGAATTTTAAATTAATAAAACTTAAACATGATTTACTATTCTTTAGAACTTTCGACAGATATGAGGTGACATTAATGGCTGATATTGTTGATATTGCAGTTAGTAATGATTCGTTTAAAACTTTGGTGGCTGCTGTGCAAGCTGCCGGTTTAGTAGAAACCTTAAAAAGTCCTGGTCCATTCACTGTGTTTGCACCCACTGATGATGCTTTTGCTAAGTTACCCCCTGGCACGATTACAACTTTATTGCAAAATATTCCTCAGCTAATTAGAATTTTAACCTATCATGTCGTTCCCGGAAAGCTGACTCAGGCTGATTTAGCTAAAATGGGTACAGTGACTTCTGTGGAAGGTTCACCGATTCAAATTAATTGTGATGTCGGTTTTGAGGTGAAAAATGCCACGGTTTTAGCAGCCAATATTGATGCTGATAATGGTGTGATTCACGTTATTGATACCGTGATTTTGATGGGTTGATGTAGTAATGGTGGGCATTGTCCACCATCTGGTGATTATCTATTCTCAGATTTTAGTTTAGTTCGTTTGCTTAATTCTTTAAAGAATGTAAAATAATGAATGTGATTACTTAGGACGATGCTAAAATAAATTAAAATAAATGTTAAACTTGCGATCATAAGCTAATCTTATTACCAAAAATTAATGCTCGATTTTCACACCTTATCTGAATTTTCCCGTGCTAACTGTTCAGGTATTTGTTTTCTTCTCATACCTGCCAATATTCTGGCCACATTGTTAACAATCATCCTTACCGCCCTAAACCGTCCCACAGTTCAAATATGGCAAGCTGCTGGATTTGCGAGTATATTTGCTAGTGTGATGATACTGCACGTTTATACTTGGTTTATTATTGGTGTGGTGATGCTGCCAACTTATATTTTGCTGGGTTTAGCAGTTACTTGTTTGTTGACTAATTTAGCTGCTATTATTTGGCGGACAAATTCTCTACAATTGGTTTATCCCTGGAAATATAATAGATAATCAAAAGATAATCAAAAATATTGCCAATATGGGGTAATCCAGCTAGAGTTCCCACATTAAATCTATATAAACAAGGGGGGAGTAATTATATTACTCCCCCCTATGATTTCATTAGCTATTCACTAACTAACAGCTAATACAGCAGATTTCATGTAAGTGAAGTACACCAGTAGCGGGCTTTCCGTCCTGCACCACAAGAGTTTTATAATTCATCTCTGTACCTCATAACACCGGGAAGTGCTGTATGTTAAATTTATGAATGAATTAGCCCTCTTCTCTCAACTTGCATTAAACCTTAATTTTTCTTAGTCTGTAACTTTGAAAATTCGTCGATTTATCCGATAGTTATCAAAGAGGGCTAGAGTTATGGAAGATTTTTACTACCAGCCGTAGTAGTAATCATCAGAATAACCTTTGTGAGAATGATGCTTATGATGGTGATGATGATGTTTATGATGAGAATGGCAAGAATGTCCACCACCTACAACAGTTTCTATTTCCTGATGAGCTAGTTCATTTAGAAAGCTGGTAGTATCACTAAATAATTCATAACCAACAGGAAGTAGTGCTGAGATTTGGATATTAGCCATGAGAATTCCTCCTTTATTTTTAAATATGAGTTTTCTACAACTCATAACTTAGAGTTGATTTGTTTTCAACTCATCTTGTTATTCATTGTTTCAAAAAAAATCTGATAGATCAATAGTTTTTTACTGCTTGTTTAGACATAACTAACCTGGTTTTGTCTGGTTATTTATTGAATTTAGCAGCTATTCTAAACAGTAAGATTATAAAAGTGAAAACTTGCAGACTTAATGACTAGAATTGCGTCTAATAAAACAACTAATATTCTAATCCGAATAAGTGCGTTATTTACCATAACGCACATTTGCTAATTTAAGAAGACTCAGTGGCCTTTTTCTGGTCAAGATTTTGCGCTATTGGGAGATAATTAAATCAACAGCGGAAATCAAATTTTGAACAATTAGATCAGGTTGATAAAGTTCTAATTGAGTGCGATCGCGGATACCACTTTCTACAGCTATCATCTTTACACCGTGTTTTTTTGCAGCGGTGATATCTGCTTCTGTATCTCCTACCATCCAAATATCAGTAGCGGGTGGAAGTTCTGCTAAAGCCCTAGCCATCAAAAGTGGTTTATCTTCAATATCACGGGTTTTCACATAGTCGTTACTCAAACAATAACGACGATTTTCTGGGAAGAACCCCCCTAAATCATATTTATCAACAGCATAGTCCAGTTCACGCACTCGGCGCATAGTCATGACGACTAAATCAATTCCCGCTTGTTGAACTTTGGATAAGGCATCTAACGCACCGGGAACGGGGCTATCATACTGAAAATATGGCTGTGTATGTACTGTTTGCTTGCGAATTTTGGTAAATTCCTGTGCTTGTTCTGCATCTAAACCAGATTTGAAAGCAATTTCTTTTTCGGGAGTGTGCGATCGCTTGAGTTGCCAAAATTCCGCTTTAGAAAGTTCCGTCACCGCTTGATCAGGATATCTGGTTTTCTGCAAACACAATTGATAAACTTGATAGTACCGTTCCGAAACATCCATAATCGGTCCATCAAAATCAGTAATTAGTCTCAGCATTAGTTGATAATGTTAATTTTTTTTCACATTATCTCAGGTAAGAGGGAACTCTTAACAGGGAACAGGAAGAAAATAATCACTGATAACTGTCACCTATTCCCTGACAAACCCCCGTTTAATTTGTTCGCTTTCAATAGCTGCAAATAAAGCGCGAAAGTTACCTTCACCAAAACCAGCAGCTTGAGAACGACGTTCAATAAATTCAAAGAAAAAGGTAGGTTCATTAAAAATTGGCTGAGTAAAAATCTGCAATAGTAAAGCCTCTAGAGGTGCATCTTTTTGACAATCAACCAAAATTTCTTGTTGAGCGATCGCTTGCAGTTCTGGAGGTGATAAAGGCAATTCTAAACGCTGTTGTAGCTGTGTATAGTAGCTGTTAGGAACAGAGAGAAAAGATAAACCAGCAGCACGAAAACGAGCGATCGCACTAATTAAATTTGGGGTACGTAAAGCGATATGTTGCACACCAGGACCGCGATTCACCTCTAAAAACTCCTGAATTTGGGAATTAGGCGAAGCCGGCTGATTAATCGGTAATTGCACCCTACCGTTAGGCGAAATCATCACCTGACTGTGCAAACCAGAGCGATCAGTGTGAATTTTAAAACTTTGTTGGGGTTGAAAATCGAGAATGCGTTGATACCAACTAACAGCAGTCTTTAAATCACCAACAGCTACATTTAAAACAACATGATCTATAGCTGTAAAACTATCATCAATTTGCGATTGTAACTGACTACCAATAATAGTCCTTTCAATCAATGTATGAGTCAATCTACCCCAAGCCGCAATTTTTGAGTATTTGCAATATACACCATCCTGAACAGATTGCAGAAGTTTCGCACCCTTGGCGGTAGCTTTTGTTGTTACTGCTTCTACATCTGCTACAGTAAAGGCTACATCTGCCACTCCAGGGGGATGATGACGCAAAAATTCCGCTACTGGGCTAGTGGGTAACAATGGTGAAGAAAGCAAAAAGTGGACATTGCCATTTTTCACAACTTCAGTGCAAGTGTGAAACGATTTTGCCTGATTTGCAGGGGTAGGGAAAATCGAACTAACTACTGCTTGAAACCCCAGATATTTGACAAACCAATTGCGCCAAGTTTGGGCATCTTCTACATAGAAGTGAACGTGATCAATTTGGAGCATAATTGTCTGATAGCGTAGCGTGGCGTAAGCCATATCAGGATTTCCAGGATTTAAGGATTTACAGGATTTAAGCTGTTCCCCATTTCAACTGTATAACCTAAATAAGTCTAAATCTTGTGGGGTGGGCATCCCTGCCCGCCCAAATATTTAAACGAAGTGAGTTTTCACTAGAAAAATAAATGACTATCTGGTTGAATGTTAATTTCCATTGGTACAGCTTGAGGTTCAGCAGATATAGCGTAGAAAATAGCATTAGCCGCAGTTTCACAACTGAGCATTTTTTTTCGGTCTACTTTCAAACTTACATTGTCCCAAAAAGGAGAATCTACCCCACCAAAATAGAACAGCGTAAACTTCACACCAAAACGTTTAAGTTCTTCAGCCATACACTTGCTAAAACCCACCACCCCAAATTTAGAAGCAGAATAAGCCGCAGCCATAGCCATTGAATGTTTACCTAAAATCCCGACTATGTTACAAATATGACCCGATTTACGTTTTTGCATCTCTTGGGCTGCTGCTTGAGAGGTGTAAAAGCTACCTTTTAAATTGAGATCCAAAATCCTGTCTAATTCTGCCGGTTCTATGTTGTTGTAGGGTTTGAGGATGCCTAAACCAGCAGCATTTACCAAAACATCTATTTGACCTAATTGCGCCAAAGTTTTTTGTATTAATGCTTCTACCTGTTCTGGTTGTGTAATATCCGTGGGAACTGTCAATACTTTCCCTGGTAACTCATTTGCTAGTGTTGTTAAATTTACCGCATCTCTAGCCGCTAGTACCAATTTAGCCCCTGTGGGTGCAAGTTTCCGAGCTATGGCTGAACCAATACCACCAGTAGCACCAACGACGACAATAACTTTATCCTGCATGACAGTTTTTATAATTTAGTTTACATTTCTTTACAGAGTATAGCAGGAGTCAGGAGTCGGTAAAGGTTCTATATAGCAATTCCCATTCAAATGAGGTACAAGCTGTAATAATTAAACGCAGATGGACGCAGATGAACGCAGATAATTTTGTACTTCATTAGACTAGGAAATGCTATATTAGATTCTAGGATGAAAGGTGAAACTATGACCTTTGAACAAGCTGTTTTAGAAAATTTGCGAGAATTACCAGCAGATAAACAACAGGAAGTTTTAGATTTTATTCAATGCCTCAAACATAAATTATCATCAGAAAAAACCAATATTAAACCTGATCGTGAAACTTTCTGGGAAATGACTTTGCGATTTCGGGAACGGATGGAACGGGAAGGTATAGAATTTACAGATGAAGATTTTGCCAATCTTAGAGATCGCAGTCCAGGACGCGAGATTGATTTATGACAGTTCGCTTTTTACTAGACTATGACTGGCTGACTATAACTGCTAATTTTGTCATAATATAAACATATAGCAACCTAGCTAGATAAAATAATATGTTAACCCTCAATTACCCACATATCATCAAAAACGATCATCAGTCAGCAAGACTACAGCGTTTACCGAGAATTAGAGTAGCGCAAATTGTCATGGATTATCTTGCTTATGGTTGGTCAGTAGAGGAAATGTGTCGTCAACATCCTTATTTAACATATAGTGAAGCTCATGCTACTATGGGTTATTACTTCGACCACCAAGAAGAAATTGACCAAGAAATTAAACAAGAATGGGAACAAATACAACAAAGTATTAAGGAATCAGTACCATCTCCATTCTATAGCAGAATGAAAGCGAAAGGACTGTTGTAAATGCCTATTGCTTTATATATGGATGTTCATGTACCTCAAGCTATTACATCACAATTGCGTCGTCGTGGTATAGATATGTTAACTGCCTTTGATGATGAAACCCAAGAACTTCCTGATGATAAATTATTAGCAAGAGTAACTGAACTAAAACGAGTTCTTTTTACTCAAGATATCCGGTTTCGTGTATTAGCTGAAACTTGGCAAATAGAAGGAAAACAATTTTCAGGATTAATTTTTGGACATCAATTAGGTGGCACAATTGGTCAATTTGTGAAGGATTTAGAATTTATTGCTCAGGCTTCTGAAATTGACGAATGGATGAATATAGTTGAATATATTCCTTTCAAATAATTTAAATATGAAGAAAAATATCATTCATGATCACAGTAATCATTAATTTGAATAAAAAAAGAGCATAAATTGAAATTTAAGACTTATTAATAACTTTAATAACTTTAATAACTTTAATAACTGATGATTGGACATAGTTCATTGTACAACTACCCCAATCACCAATTACCCAATTAAGTAAGAGCTTCCGCACCACCGACAACTTCCAGGAGTTCCTGAGTAATTGCGGCTTGACGAGCTTTGTTGTAAGACAAAGACAGGGTTTTAATTAATTCACCTGCGTTTTCACTGGCGTTACTCATCGCTGTCATCCGTGCTGCTAGTTCACTAGCTGCTGATTCTTGTAATGCTCTTAATAACTGATTACTCAGATATAAAGGCAACAAAGAATCAAGAATTTGTACAGGGTCTTGTTCAAAAATCATGTCGCGGGGTAAAGCACGAACTGTGCTAGTTACCTTTTCCCGTTCGACTTGGAACTGACCACCACGAGTTGTTAAGCGGAAGATTTCATCATCTGCTGCTTCTAAACCTTGGGTATCCAGAGGAAGCAAGGTTTGTACAACTGGACGAGAACTAACCAAAGACACAAATCGGGTGTATACTAACTCGATGCGGTCTACTTTTTCTGACAGGAACAAAGAAAGTAGTTCATCAGCGATATTAGTAGCTTCTGCTGCTGTGGGGATTTGTTCTAACCCAGTGTAGCTTGCATCAATTTTATAGTTGCGACGTTGGAAGTATTGGGTAGCTTTGCGGCCGACAACTACTAATGTAGTATCTAAACCTTCGGCTTGCAGTTCTTTAGCACGGTTTTCTGCACGGCGAATCACGTTACCGTTGTAACCACCACACAGACCTCTGTCACCAGAAATAACCAACAAACCGACTGATTTAACTTCGCGTTTTTTCAGTAGTGGTAGGTCTACGTCTTCAAACCGCAAACGTGTTTGTAAGCCGTATAATACTTGTGCCAAGCGGTCAGCAAAAGGACGGGTGGCAATTACTTGTTCTTGAGCGCGACGTACTCTAGCCGCAGCTACAAGCCGCATAGCTTCGGTGATTTTTTTGGTGTTTTTGACCGACTGAATGCGATCGCGTATTGATTTGAGATTAGCCATAATATTTCACAAGAATTCAGAATTCAGAATACAGAAGTCAGAATTCAGGAATGGTCTTACTTCTTAACGGCAGTTGCTCCACTTGGGGAGACCCCAAGACCGCACTGCTTCCTCCTGACTCCTGACTCCTGACTCCTTGATTACGCTGTAGCTAGAAAGGTCTTTTTGTAATCAGCTAAAGCTTCCTTGAGGGCTGCTTCTTCTGCATCTCCCAGGACTTTGCTGCCTTGTACTCCTTGGTAGTAGGAGTTTTTACCAGTCTTCAAGTAATCACGGAAGCCTGTAACAAAGCTGGTGACTTGGTTCACAGCAATGTCATCTAAGTAACCGTTAATACCAGCGTAAAGAACTGCTACTTGTTCAGCTACGGACAGAGGATCGTTTTGGGGCTGTTTCAACAGTTCCCGGAGACGTACACCCCGTGCTAACTGGTCTTGGGTGGCTTTATCCAAATCAGAAGCAAATTGTGCAAAGGCTTGTAAGTCGTCAAACTGTGCTAATTCCAGTTTAATCTTACCGGCAACTTTTTTCATTGCCTTGGTTTGTGCCGCAGAACCTACACGGGATACGGAGATACCGGGGTTTACAGCGGGACGGATACCAGAGTTAAACAAGTCAGAAGACAAGAAAATCTGACCGTCGGTGATGGAAATTACGTTGGTAGGAATGTATGCGGATACGTCACCAGCTTGGGTTTCAATGATAGGTAGGGCAGTCATACTACCTTTACCTAGTTCATCGCTGAGTTTAGCAGCACGTTCCAACAAGCGGGAGTGAATGTAGAATACATCACCAGGGTAAGCTTCCCGTCCGGGTGGACGACGGAGGAGCAAGGACATTTGGCGATAAGCCTGAGCTTGCTTAGAAAGGTCATCGTAAATTACTAAGGTCGCTTTGCCTTTGTACATGAAATACTCAGCAATGGTAGCGCCTGTGTAGGGAGCGAGGAATTGTAAGGTTGCAGGGTCACTGGCGTTAGCGGCTACAACTACGGTGTAGTCCATCGCGCCTTTTTCTTGTAAGGTTTGGACTACGTTAGCAACGGTGGAAGCTTTTTGACCGATAGCAACGTAAACGCAAACGACATCTTCACCTTTTTGGTTGATGATGGTATCAATAGCGATCGCTGTTTTACCAGTTTGACGGTCGCCGATAATCAACTCACGCTGACCCCGACCTACGGGAATCATGGAGTCAATAGCGGTGATACCGGTTTGCATTGGTTCGTGTACAGAACGACGGGCAATAATACCGGGGGCTGGGGATTCAATCAAACGGCTTTCGGTGGTTTTTGGTTCACCTTTACCATCAATGGGGCGACCCAAAGCATCCACAACCCGACCAATTAAAGCTTCACCCACAGCTACTTGGGCAATTCTGCCGGTAGCGGTAACGGTACTACCTTCTTGGATGTTGCGTCCTTCACCCATCAATACCGCACCAACGTTATCTTCTTCTAAGTTTTGGGCGATACCAATAGTACCATCTTCAAATTCTAGGAGTTCCCCAGCCATAGCT
>RDYJ01000143.1 GCA_004293145.1 Nostocales cyanobacterium
AAGGGCGGGGTTGGAGAATTGTCCCTTCGGGTGGCTGTGGTTGGGGTGGCTGTAGAGGTCTAGGTACTGTTTCGTTATTTGACCCTTGATTGTACACTGGTTGTACCAGCAGAGTAGTATCATGTTCAGAGTGACTCGGCTCCAAGTGTTGCAAGGGTTTAGAGACGGTTTCCTGATAAGAATCAGGTTGAGTCTGAACAATAGTTTTATATGTGGTACCAGCAGTACCAAGGATAGGTTTGACAGTCGCTTGCAAAGCCTGATTTAGTTCTGCTACCGATGCAAAGCGATTATTCGGATTTTTTTGCAGACATTTAATGACTAAAGCTTCCATTTCAGCAGATATGTTTTCACATCCAGGTTGTTCCCGCAAAGGTGTTGGTAGTTCATAAGTATGAGCAACAACCCAGGAAGCTTCACTGATATTATTACCCTTGATGCTGAAACCAAAGGGATCTGCTGCACTTAACATTTCATACAGGATAATGCCCAAGCTGTAAATATCAGCCCTGGCATCTAAATTTTGCTTGTTTTGGATCTGCTCAGGTGCAGCATAGCGAAATGTGCCGATAAAAGTAGTAGTTAAATTGCTCTGTTCAGAAGAATCATTACGGATTTTAGCTACACCAAAATCTAGTATCTTCACCCACTCTCCCAAATCTGTAGGTATCAGAAAGATATTATCAGGTTTCAGGTCACGATGGATTACCTGAATATGTTCATTGCTACCATTTTTTTGTAGAGTTACTCCTTGATGTGCCATCTGTAAAGCCTGACACACTTGAGCGATAATATGGACGGTTCTTTCTATAGATAATCGCTGTTCACACAGTAGCAATTGTCGTAATGTTTGACCACGCAAATACTCCATCACATAAAAGGGATATCCTTCTGGAGTTACCCCACAATCACTAATCTTGACAATGTGGTCACTTTGCAAAGCTGCACACACTGCTACTTCCCGCTCAAAACGCTTTCTCATCTCTTGGGATGCTACTAGCGTATCTTTGAGTAACTTCAACACTACCTGTTGACCTACACGGGTATCTATAGCCAATAATACCTCTCCCATACCACCGATAGCTAGAGGTTTATCTATCCGGTATCGCTGGTTATCACCTATAAAGCGCCCATTCCAATAATTTGAAGAAGATGGGGAATTCATCTGAAGGCAGCCATCCTAAATTTAATTTCAGGTTTTAACTTTCTGCAAAAACAATAATTATTATTACAAATCTGCAAACATACTGTCTGATATGATAGAGACTTGTATAATTAAGTTTCACCTATTTTAATTTCAGCTTATATCATTACTTACGTCAAGCCAAATTTTTAGTTTCGATAAGAATTTTTGTATCCCCGCAATATTCCGGGTAAAAAGTTATTCGGGCATCCATGAGCAACCAAAGGGATGGAGAGCATATTTTTCACGAATAATAGAACCCAAAGAGGGAACATTCTCAAGAGGATGTTTGAAAAGTTTTAGAAAGTCAAAAATTAAGCAAGTCGCCTAACCATCATACGGATTATAGCAAGGTAAAAACCTATCCCACTAATACCAGATTGTGGTACAAAATATCTCATTGAATTTTTCTGCTATTCTTATCTCATCTATTATTCCTAGTTTTCTAAGTTTTTACTCTCAAATTCTTCTTTTTGGTAATTCATATTTTTGGGGATTTTATGTAATTCAGACTCATTTTCTCACTTTTGCTCCTGAATTTATGGTCAATACCTTATGAATTTAAATTTGTTGGCAATTTTTGTTGGCAACTTTTTTGTTACTATCTATATTTATTACTGACTTAACTCTGTGGTTATACTTAAGGTGTTTTCGTTACTTATTAGACTGTATCCGTACTACAAGATGAAGTGCGGAATGTGGGTTCGTAACTATAATCAACAATCCATCTCCCTGGCTCATAAAGCGCTAATTTCTAATCCCCCGGCTCCCAGCCCAAACGAAGGCATCTCACTTTTTCGCATCGCTCTCGCTGTTGTGGAGAAATCAGGAACTTCCCTATTCTCTACCCCAACAGATATGAAGCTTCAGCGAACGGACATGATATAAAAACTAGACTAAAGTCGAAACTATGTCAGCCATATTTCGATAAGATGATAGTTAATTGATTACCTTGTGAATCTGTGAGGTTAGCCATGAAACAAAGGCTGCAAATATCCAAAAAAGCTGACTTATCGGCTACTCAGTCAGAAGAAACTCAGTTTCAGCTGCACCCATCAACTCACAAAACTCAACAGCACACAAATAAACCCCTGTCACAAACAGACATTGAAAACCAAGAATTTCAACAAAATCAAATAGAAGCGACAAAATTACAACTGCAAGCTAAACAAGGTACGATCACTCCAGCAGGACAGACTCAACTTACCCTATTACAAGCCAAGATGAATGATGTGTTATACAAACGGGTTGAACAAGGGTCTGGTTTTGGTCACAACCTGGGACAAATAGCTCTTCATCATCCTGATAGAATACCATCGTCTGCTTCACCATATCTTATACAACCAAAGTTAACTATTGGTCAACCAGGAGATCAATATGAACAGGAGGCAGATACAGTTGCTGCTACTGTAGTTAACAAGATTGATCAGGCAACTATACAAAAACAACAAACATCAAATACCACAACTACCCAAAATGAAACCAGTAAGGGTGAAGCAGAAACAGGAACAACAGATAACAGTGCCGCCAACCCAAAACAACAATTTCTTAGTGACTATGCAGTAGCGAAAGAATTAGTTCAAGGTATAGATGAAAGTTTAGCACAAGACAAAATCCTAGAACAATTATTGCAGAATTTTAAGAAGATATCATTTAAATATACTATGTCCTACAAGCAAGGTACGACTTTGTTAAAAGGAACAAGAGAAGGAGATTGTAGAACATTAGCGGAAGCTTTTCAAACTGTTGCCCAAGAATATTTTGGCATTCAAGATATCAAAATTGAACAAATCAAGAAACCGTTTTTAAGTGAAGCAGATGAAACTGTCTACCAAGGCAGAAAACGCAATTGTGATAATGGCAAGAGGTGGTTTTTCCAAAATCATTATTGGGCAACTTGGAATGGCAAAATTTATGATGTCTTATTCCTGAGTGATAAACGCCCCGAAGTAGACATGGCAAGGCAAGAAAACCCTCTAAAATCAATGTTGATGCCTGAAGGTGAATACTACGAGACAGAAAAAGGCAAGGTTGTATATCCTCGTGGTAATGAATATTTAACTGTCGAACTGAGTATGTTTGAAAAGTTGAAAAACTTTGTGAAAAGTCTGAGTAGTTTGATGTCTAGAAATTTAGATTCTATCACTAATAGAATTAGGGATTTATTGACTAGAGGTGGTAATAACAATAGTGATTTTGAATCGCTGATTACAGAAGTACAGAAGAACAGGACTAGCGTAGTTACACAAACTAATCAAAATCAATGATTTCATCATATAGCATTTCCCAAGAAGCGTGAGGTGCAGAGTTTTTTGGTCTTAGGGAACTCTTAACAGGGAACAGAAGACAAAATCCCATTGCTCCCCCTCAAAATTACCACTTTCCTGAACTGTCCTCTTGTTGCAAACCTATCAACTGTCGCCGTTTACAAGCATAGTTAAGTATATTAATTCCTAATTCTTGGGCTGTGCGAATAGTTAACCGGGGTAAATTAAATTCTCTATCTATTCCCCAAGCAGATGCTAAATCACCAACCACTAAAATTATTCCCCCACCTAAGAATAATTGAATTAACTGTTGATTGATGATCGGTAAAGCCGCAAATAAGAAAGGTTTTGTTCTTAAAGGATGGCTTCTTTGTAACTCTGTTAATGGTCTTAAAGGACTTTCTAATTGTTGTGCTAAGGCGTGGGTACTTTCAATTAAAGCATTAGCATCTAAAGGTGCATCAATTAACAATGTGCCACCTAAATTGAAATAATTTCTTAGTGATTCCAACTCAACATTATTCAAAGATAGTGACTCTCTACCTGTAAGATAAAGTAAATCATATTCTTGGATATTTTCTGATAAGGAAACCTCACTAGGTTCATCAGCACCGCGTAAATTTGGGTATAAAGGTTCTACGGATTGCAATAAGTAAGCAAGGTTGAAAAAATTGCGAGCATATTCACCATCACTATGAGAAACTTGTGCTATTCTCACTAAGGCTTGAGGACGTGCTTGGGCATGACGACGATAACGCAAATCAATATTATTATAACCAGGATAAAAAGCATCCGCTGGCTGACTAATTGAATTTTGTCCTGGTTCTAAAAGTATGCGACAAATTTCTATTTCGGAAACATCTGGTGTAGAGTTTCTTTGATCAATACGATAGGTTTCTTGGACAACATCTCTTTGCTGTCCACGCCGCAATTCATTAGGATCTACATAGCTGACTACTAAGTAAATCATTAGGGGTTCAGAAGTAGCTACTTCTAAATCAATAGGAAAATCATAAGATGTAGGTAAAACTATCAAATTGCCATTCATATCAATAGCAATTCCTGGCTGAATTTGTACCCAACGTCCATCTCGATATTTAGCTTCAACTTGACGGGGTGCAGGAATTGGCCGCACACCTAAACCACAAACAATTCCTGGTTGATTTAAACTTTGATAGTGGGTATTTTGCCGCTGACGATGATATTCATGAGCTTTACTCCAACGTTCTGCATTAATCAGTAAACCATCGGATGCTTGTAGGCGTTCTAAAGGTTGGATGTGTGGAGGTGGGAAAGGATGAGTCATTTGATTTTGGATTTTGGATTTTGGATTAACAAAAAATAAATAGAATTAATACAGGAGATAGCATATCAATAAGGTACAGAATCAAACTTGAAACCTAGACATCAAGGCAGTTTTACTCCTGACTCCTGACTCCTGACTCCTGACTCCTGAATTCTTATCTAAAATTTTCTATGACTAAATCATAAGTACAAAAAGCGGGTTTTTCTTGATCAATAATTCGGCGAATTAATTGTTCATTGAGGTTCATATTCCGGTGATGGGGGCGCAAACAAACTAGAAAATGAAATGGTTCACCACCTGCTAAAACCGCACTACCTAATTGTGCTGTACCCAAAACAAAACTAGGTCCAAAAGGTTCGGTAATACTAATATGTTTATCAGTTTCATTAGGTATGTCTTCATCTAAA
Organism: Nostocales cyanobacterium; assembly: GCA_004293145.1. Classification (GTDB taxonomy): domain Bacteria; phylum Cyanobacteriota; class Cyanobacteriia; order Cyanobacteriales; family Nostocaceae; genus RDYJ01. The sequence goes on from RDYJ01000143.1 coordinate 5,164, forward strand.
GGTAAACCTGTATAAAGATGTAAATATAACCGCAAACCTTTACGAGTTCCTCGCCAACGATAAAGCTCAACTGCACGACGAATTAAACGCCGTTGTTGATGTAAATCCCATATTGAATCTACGTCCCAAGCTACCCAGTGAGCTAAAAATGGTAATAGTGCTTTTGGTGCTGTTAAGGGGTCAAGATTTGCCCATAAGACGTTAAAACTATCAATGGCTGGTTGATAAGCCTGTTCAAATATTTTCATGAAGCGACCAATAAAGTCTACTTCCCGATATAAAACAGGTAAAAATTCCATGTAGGAACTGTAGGGACGAACATATAAATCAAAGTAATCGCTGTGTTGAATTTGTTCTCTGTCTGTTCCTGAGTCAATATTGATAACAACTAAGCTGCGAAAATTCAGATTTAATTTATCTTGTTGTCCGGGAACAATTGCCTGTTGATCTTCAAAAAAGTTGGCAGGAACAGAAAAATAAAGTACAGCATCCATTTGTCCCCGTGGTGGAATTTCACTGCCTTCTGTACCACCTATTTGACACCAATCAGCAGGAAAGTTACCTTCAACTTTTAAACTCACCCTCAGAGGTCGTTGTTCTAAGTTCTGTACTTGCACAACCATTTCGCTGGGTTCTCCTGGATGCAAGACTAAACTCTGTGCTGCTGCATCCATGCTTTCTGGACCTGCAAATGTTAAACCTGCTCCTGGTACTGCTTCAGGAATTTGCATTGGGGTTAAGTGAATGCGAATAGCAGGACTGGAACGACTTTGCACCATAAAATATTTCCTTAAAGTTTGTTGATTTAAAGATTACTAATTTGGATATCATGCCCAGAACGCAGGTTATTATCAGCCCAAGAACAGATTAAACCTTGTGCGCCGGGATCTATTACTTGTTCTGGGGAAGATTGCCTTCTCCATGTATCTCCTTCTTTGCGGATGGCAAATAGCAGGACTCGCCCTAAATAACGGACACCGGGGGTTTGCTGCATTAAGGCGATAATATCTGAGGTGTAAACTGGTCTTCCAAACGGCCAACCTTTGCCTTCTAAGCCTCCAGTTAAGGGGTTGAGATATTTATACAGGGATACTCTCAGGTTGCGAAGAATTTCTGCTCTGGCTAGAGGGTTGTTATAGGCTGGTTCTAAAATTACCTCTGTTTGTACAGAAACACCTACGTATTGCGGCTCTTGCAGTTGGATTTGTACGCCTAATAATTTTCTCTCATCCAAGTATTGCAGAATTTGTTCTTGTAGTGCGGGACTCAGGGCAAATTGTTGTGGTGCAATACCTTCGCCAAATTCAATCCCGTCTGTATTAGCATAGGGAACAATCAGTAAACCTACTGTACCTGCTTGTCTGGTAGCATTGGCTGGTAAACACCGCACCCTGGCGATCGCTCCTGCTCCTGCTTGTTGTGCTAAAACTTCAAAATCTTCTGCTGTGACTGCTCGATCACGGGTACGCAGGATGCGCGGCGCTCTGATGACTGCTTGTTCTAGAGATTCCCCATCTGCACCATTAATGGCTGGCTGATAATTTATTACACTACCCACATAGGGAAATGCGGACTTTAAAAATTGGAGTGCGCCACTTTGGACGTTACCTTCTCTACCGCCTCCTGTGCGATAAGCCAGCATTCTGATTTCTGCACCCCGTGGCGGTACGGCTCCATATTGATGTTCTTGGGCGTTATCAATATCACTAAATTGTACAACGGTGTCTTCTGTGCTGGATTGTTGAATACGCGAACGTTGTTTTGTTTGGCGTTTGAGTTGTCCTGGTTCTCGAATCAATGGACCAAACTGCACAGCACCAGTAATAGAATCAATGGTGTAATGGCGGTCTTGGGGTCTAGAATCAGCAAAATCTCTCACTTCCTGCCAAGTCTGGGGTAAACCTCCTGGGGGAGTGACAACAATATACTCATTTTCTCGACGTTCTAACACTGGTGTCATGAGTAATTGAAAACTTTGCCCTGGTTTACCGTTACTTATACCCAAGCGTTCATCTTGAATCAGGGTACTATGGGTAGCCCGAACAGTACCACCTATAGACCGCACTCCTAACCCAGTGATTTGCGGTGGACGATTATAAACCCCTTGATTACTACCTGGGGTAATATACTGACAGCGTAGCCAGCGTCCACGATACACGGTAAAGGTCGTTACAGGCCAAGTTTGGGGTAAATGCAGTCTGACATCAGCACCTTGGGCAGCATTACTACCTTGTTGTTCAATTTCGTAAAAACTGAAACCTTTGGTATGGTCGTCTGTTTCTTTGAATAACACTGGTTGCCAATTTTCCCCATCCCAAGCTTCCCAGTATCGGGGCGGTTGATTGGGATCAATTCCTGTCGGTGTGGCTGCTGCTCCTTGGAAAGTAATTTCTAACACATTACCATCCAAAGCTGCATCACCATTAATTACTAAATAAAAGCAGTTTCCCGGTTGGGGTTGTTCGTTAAATATAGCTTGTTCATTACCAGTCCAGAAACCGTTGTTTTGACGAGTCCAGGAGTTTACCAGTCTTTCTCGCAGAGATTGGGGGGTGTCTTCTGTGGTTTGGGCGGTTAAAAAATGCTGAATCTGGGGTTTACCGATAATTAAAGGTGAATCTGTACTAAAGGTAATAGCTGGTGTAGTTTCAGTGCGTACCGTGGAAACTTCCAGACCTGCGGGAATGGTGTATGCTTGAGGTAGATCAGAACTTAAATAAAAAGTTAATTCTGTATGGGCTGGGGCTGGTGGTTGCAGCCGAATACCTAATAATTCTAAAAAAGCGACATAATTTTTACGTGGGACTTGGTTAAACCTGAGTAACATTTGGTCAGTTAACCAAGCAAATACTTCTATCAGCGTAATCCCTGGATCGCTCAAGTTGTGATCTGTCCATTCGGGACAGTAGCGCGGGATACGCATGAGACTTTCTTCCACCAAGTCATCGAAGGTGCGATCGTCTAAGTTAGAAGTAGGTAATTGTGGTAAAAAGTCAAATTTCACAGTTACTCCCCAGCAGCCAGCAAATAGAATGGATAAACAAAGCTGTGAATATCAGCATAATCTTTGAGCCGATAATTAATCATGATGTTTACTTTGCCCAGCACAGGGTCAGGTTCGGTCAACACCTCATCTACAATAATTCTGGGTTCCCAAACTTCCAAAGCTTCTAAAACATAGAGACGTATTCGCAGGAGAGTATCAGTATTCAATGGTGCAAACGCCAACTCTGATAAGCGCGAACCGAAATTAGGCCGATAAACTCGTTCACCCACCCCAGTACGAAGGATAATCCAGATAGACTCTTTAACTTTTTGAGCATCACTGCTGAGTTTTATTCCCCCTTGCAAGTTCAACTGCAACGGAAAAGCCCAACCAGTACCTAAATAATCTCTTTCGTTTTGTTGGCTATAGACCATAACTGTCAGAATCAGGATATCCAGGATTTCAGGATTTACAGGATGACCACTAGATAACTAGCATCTTGGGTTATTAAATCTTTAATTCTCCAAGATACCGAAATCACAGATATAAGCCTATTCGCCAAAAGTCGAACAGTAATTGGTAATGGGTAATTGGTGATTGGTAATTGGATTAGGACTTACACAAGATATCACCAAAAGCCTTATTGTTGCTAAGGGGTAATTCATGAATTACTTTCCTTCAGTTTTGCGTAAAGCAACAGCCAAAATTAAGTTAGACTTTTGGCTAATTTTGATTGTTATGCAGTTTAGGCTTGATTTTATTATTACTAGGACTTACGCAAAAGAAGGAAAGATTAAGGTTTTAGGAGCGCAGGGTTGCAATAGAAACCAGAAAAACCCCTACACCCAGCCCTAATGGCAAATTTTCTCGGTAAGTCCTGATTGACTTGTGCCAACTTTAACTTTGTGCTAAAATAAATAGCAATTTTAGTATTAATAATTAATAAGTATATGAAAATACATAAAAATCATATCAGCAATATCACTAGATGTTTAGATGAAATTTTAAGCACAAATGGAAATATTCAAGATAGGGATGGAGTTAATCAACTATTTTCTCAATATTTTTCTCACCAGTCTTCATATCAGACTTGCAGTTTAGTATTTTGGCTGGAAAACAAATCCCCCGTGATGACTATTTACGAATGGGATTTTCAGGATATAAAAACAAGACTTATGGGACGAGGTTTTACAGAATGTAACGCTTTAG
>RDYJ01000257.1 GCA_004293145.1 Nostocales cyanobacterium
GGAGAGAACCACAGTGGGGTTAGACACCGCAAGGGATCTAAACTAAGTGGACTCGTTGAACCAAGAATCTGCGCTCCTTTAGGACGCAGAGTGTCAAAAAGCTACTATTCGCAATTTGTTGCAGTAGAAATTTTTTGTAGGCTGGTAATTTTCACCAGCCTTGATCACCTCAAATATCACAATAACGAATCACATCTGATTAAAAAACTCTCTGTTTTTGCCGACGACTACTTTTGATTTGCTTGGGATCAATATCTACCACAGCTTTTTCCAAGGGTAAAACGCGAACTTGGTTATTAAAAACATTAGCTTGATAGACAAGTTGATTGTCAATATCTAAACCAGTTAACCAACCACTGCGGGGATGATACGCACCAGTGTCAATATCCAGCCACCCTTGTCCCTGTGCCAACTGACCAGGATCAACACCTGGTAATGTAAAGGTAATAGTATGACCAACAATAATTAATTTATTGGTAAAGTATGGCAGTTCCATACTGTGAAATTCATCACGTATCCAACATAATTCTTCGGTGGTTTGCTCGTTAACAGCTTTATTTGGATCTACACCTGCATGAGTTAACCACACATCTCCTAAGTCTATATATGTGGGTAATTTTTTTAACCATTCTATGTGATCTGTAGGAATTTGGGCTGTTTTGTAACTGGTAATAGTGGCTTGTCCACCACTAAATAACCAGGCTTGTATGCTTTGATTGGAGCTAAAACCACCACTTAATGCACTCAAAAGCATTTGCTCATGATTACCTAGCAAACAGGGATAATCGTTTTTCTTGACAAAATCTACTACCTGTGCGCTTTCTGGACCACGATCTATTAAATCTCCGAGAAAATACACTTTATCTGCTGATGTGGGTGCTATTTCTTCTAGGAGTTTCATTAAACCTTGATAGTAACCATGTACGTCCCCTATAACAATTCTGCGTGGGTTAGTGTCTCTCATCCGTTCTCGCCTTGACTTGAATAAATTTGTTAATAGATCATATTATTGGGTTGATGCTTCCCTACAATAAAAATTTACATCTATCTAAATTTCTCTATTAACTTATTATACTTGAAAAAAACTTCCATGCCGGAGTTTTCAACATATTTAGATAGAATAAGGAAAGTAATCATGTCTGATCAGTTTTCTCCAGAGATAAGCTCTCGTATCTGCAAACATATAAATGAAGATCATGCAGATGCTGTGGTTATATATGCTCAGGCTTTTAGTAAATTTGAGGATGCCACAACAGCGGAAATGTTGTCAATTGATGCTGAAGGGATGAATTTAAGTGTAAAGACTCATGAAGAAACTTTTCCTGTACGGATTGAATTTGATCATACTTTATTGGATGCGGAAGATGCTCACCAGACACTGATAGGGATGGTGAAACAAGGAAGACAAAAAACGCGCTCTTAGGGGGAGGAGAGGATCACCAGACAATTGTTAAGTGATATTACAAACCTTGGAAAAATATTTAGAAATCGTCAGTCAGCCAAACATAGTTTTAAGGTAGAACCAATAGGATAAACTTGAGGCAAATTCAGATGAATAAAAATAATATTCAAAACTATCGGTTTGTCTGTACTTTAACTTTTGGTGATATTTACGGTCAAATCATTGCTTGGTTAATTACCAT
>RDYJ01000144.1 GCA_004293145.1 Nostocales cyanobacterium
ATGTTGGTTATTGTTTTGATTTTGCGGATTTGATGATTTTGAGATTGTCAGAATCAGGATATCCAGGATTTCAGGATTTACAGGATGTTGGTTATTGTTCTGATTTTTGGGATTTGATGATTTTGATTTGATAATCAATAAAGAATGAAATATAAAGAATAAAAGGATAGAGGGGTGGAAAATTAACAGAATATAGCGATTTTATTATTATTAAATATATAAAATAAAATATACAGGACTTACCTTCAATTCAAGCAATTACAAAAAATCAAATCCTGTTCATCCTGAAATCCTGGACATCCTGATTCAGATAATATTTAATATTTAATTCTCATTTAATTCTCACCCCAAATTACAAAAAATCAAATCCTGTTCATCCTGAAATCCTGGACATCCTGATTCAGACAATATTTAATATTTAAGTCTCATTTAATTCTCACCCCAAATTACAAAAAATCAAATCCTGTTCATCCTGAAATCCTGGACATCCTGATTCAGACAATATTTAATATTTAATTCTCACATTTAATGAAAAAAATCAAATCCTGTATATCCTTAAATCCTGTATATGAGGTGCAAAGAGAGGGAAGTTAAGGGTTATTTTAGTTGTTGATGTGTTTACCATTAACTATTTTTTGAGCGTAGTTAATATATTTTTGATAATCAATAATCTTTTCTTGTGCTACTGCATAATTAGGATGAGAAGCTGGTACTGTTTTCAGCATTTCTATGGTTTTTTGCCACTCTCTACCTACTTGATACCATTCTGTTTTGGTTTTGGCAGTTCGCGTTATTTGGGCTGCATTTTTGGCTAGTTTAACTGCTTTTTGAAAGTTATCATCTTTTGTAACTTCGTTAGATGATTGAGCGTTGGGAGGTGATTTTTTACTAGCTTTCATTTGAGTTAATCCCATACTACCACGCAAATTATCCATTTCTAAATCTATGGGATTAACAGTAGCAGTTTTTTCTTGAATACGATTTTTTTGGAACTTAGATTTGAGTTTAGGTAAGAATCGTTGCTTCAATAGATACTCTGCTTGATAAAGATATACAGAAATAATCATCCAAATCACAAACCAAGGTTTATCTGTAAAGTTTTTATCTTCAATAGTTCCTATGATTAAATTAGCAGCACGCCCGGTCATACTGCCACTGCATCTAGCCCAATTAATAGCTGTTTCTTGGTATGATTGACAGTATACAAAAGATAATCCAGCAAACATCAATAAAATCAATAAGCATGATAATCCCATCACCAATGTTGCATAAAAACCTTCCCATAAACTTTTATAATTAGGTATCAATTTCCGCCATTTTTTCTCTAAAGATTTATCCTGCCAAAAAAACCAAAAAATATGGTAAATAAACGATAAAATAATTGTTGGTATTAATATACCAAATGCGAAAACAAACAAGAATGATGAAAGGCTTTTAGTGCTTATTGATACTAAAACTCCTGTAAATCCAAAGATTATTAACTTTGTACCAGGAAAAGCTATAGCAATTAAAATTATTGTCCTCAACCAAGAACTAGGATAGGGAAACCACACAGGCCAGTTGAATTTTTTTGACGTTTGGTTACTCAGTCCGGTAGTATTAGGTTTAGTCATATATAGCACTAAAGCAACTATACCAACAGTAGCATAGTTTTTATAAAGCGCAACATAGTTGACAGTGCTTCAGCGTATTTACCGAAATATCACAAATGAGGGAATGGGTACTGGGTAAAATTCATCAACTTTTGCCTGTTCCCTGTTCCCTGTCACCTGTTTTAAAAGCGTCCATTCCCCTGGATAATATGTTTCACAGTCGTCAGGGTTTCCAAACTAATAAACCCTCTGCGGTGTCCTTTTTGATTTGACATTCCCAAAAATACGGAATCTCCCCGTGAAGGGTTACGATAAAAGCGGGGGGAAGCATTGATATAAGTAGAGGCGCTATTTACTCCTAATGCAAATTGGCGACTTTCTTGGTAGGAGTCTGTAACTATAGAATCAGCGTGACTGCTACTATATTGATTAATCCAAGTGATCGCACTTTCCAAACTATCTACTAATTTAAACGCTATTGTTTTATTTAAATATGGTGTTCCCCATTCTCCATCTTTCGCTAATTGCAACTGAGGAAAAGCTTCCACTAATTCCGCATCTGCTTTGAGTTCAAAGCCTTTTTCTTTTAAGCTATTCCACAACACAGATAAAGAAGATGGTAAAGCTTGACGATGAATTAAAACTTTTTCAATGGCATTGACTGGATCAGGTTCGCTTTCATGGCTATCTAAAATCATCCAGCGTACCATCTCTAAACTACCATTGAGTGACCAGTAAAGGTAACAATTACCCATTGCTGACTTTAACACTGGACAGGTTGCTTGTCTTACCACCTGCTGAATTAAGCTAGAACGTCCGTAGGGAATGACTAAACTTAAATACTGGTCTTGAGTAACTAAATCCCGCACAGAAGTACCATGTTCGGTTGTAACTAATTCTATACAACCTGCTGGTAAACCAACTTCCATAATGGCTGTTTGTAGGACTTCAGCGATCGCTGCATTAGAATGACTGGCTTCTGTACTGCCTTTGAGAATCACAGTATTACCTGTTTTCAAACAAAAACCAGCAGCGATCGCCCCTAGTTCTGGGAAAGCTTCATAAATAAATCCTATCACTCCCAAGGGCATCAACTGGGTATAACTTTGAGAATCTTCCTGTTGATAATCAGCATTTCTCACCCGTCGCAGCGGATCGGATAATTCCCCCAAGCGTTGGAGAATCTCAACGGTATTCTCTAAGCGGGAGGGAGTTAATTTCAGCCAGTCCAAAATTAATTCTGGTACTGCCATTTCTCGACTGGCTTCTAGATCCAGGGTATTGGCTTCGAGAATGTCGTCAAATGAGCGTTTTAGCGCCCGTGCCATTGCCAGCACAGCGCGGCTTCGGTCTGCCCCTTTGGTAGTCCCCAATTTCAGGGAGGCTTGATAGGCGCGTTTGGCGCTGTTCATGGGTTCGGGACAATCATCAAAAACTTCAACAGTCATCCGATTTTGGATTTGAGATTTTGGATTTTGGATTGATTCCACAGATAAATCCGGGGTTTAAGAATTTGAGATTTTGAATTTTGGGTTGATTCCACAGATAAATCTGGGGTGGTCATTGAGTTAACGTCTGTAGGTAAGCCAGACCATAATTGCTGGCAGAATAGCTAATAGCAACGCTACTATTGCCCAAGCAATAATACTCGAACCATTTGCCAAGCGTAATGCTAATGGTAGCCATATAATCACTAACACGAAAATGATGCCTAACGCTATTGGCAGATAACTTTGTCCTAACCGTGGTTGGATCACGTTCCAACTATTACCTGTCCAGCGCCAAGCCCGCTTGTAGGGATAGGTGGTAGAAAGTTGCTCCAGTACATAGCCATTGTCTTCAACAACAAAGATTTGCTGACAACGATCGCAGCCAAATGCGTCTGTCAGGGTGATGGGAATTAATCGCCCCCGACGACGACAAGGACAGCTATAATCCGTATTTAAGTCTATTTTTTCAGGTTTTTGAGATGGCACAAGCAGTCTAAATAACTTGAGCGAGTTTTTGTTAACAGATACTTCAGTTCTGGGTGGGAATGCCAAAAATTACTTCTTGGCTCATCTGTTTCCATAAGTCAGCTGATTCCGGTGACTTCCGTTCTCAGCTTCCATACCATTTTTGATTTTTGATAGGACTTACGCACAATTCACGGAATAATGAACCACGTTCGCGTAGCGTGCCGATAGCTTGCTCCTACGTCGCGGGAGCAATAGGCATAGAAACGAAGAACACGAAGTAAATAGGGTTTGAGAGATATTTTGCGTAAGTCCTGTTTTATTTTCGATTTTGGATGGGGAAAATGTTGCTATATCAGCTTTTCACCTTTCCATCTATGGCTATCATTTTCAATTTGGTATAACATCCCTACATTTAGCACTAGTTCTAGTATATTTCTGCCAGCATTCTAGCCGCTATTTTTAATTCGACAAAATACTGAACAGTCAGCAGTCAGCCCTGATACGATATATAAATTTTGGGTTTGTAAAGTCATGACTGAATTTGCAAACCTGATAAAAGCTATTCTGTGTTAAATTTAAAGCGGGTAACGCGATTCGAACGCGCGACATCAACCTTGGCAAGGTTGCGCTCTACCACTGAGCTATACCCGCAATCCCAACTTAATATTAGTTTGTCAGATTTATTTTGGTTTGTCAACCCCCAAATGGATTTTTTTTTGGGAAAATGGGGACTAGGGGGGACTAGGGACTAGGGACTGGGGACTGGGAAAAATTAATCAACTTTTGCCTGTTGCCTGTTGCCTATTCCCTGTTCCCTGATTCCTGACCTAAACTACTTCTGACTGCACGGGATTTTGTAATGATGCTGGTAAAGACTGGGCATTACGAGCATAAGGTTCTGCTAGGTTGGAGCGCAGTTGACGCATCAAACTGGCCATTTCTATGGCGTTCATGGCATAATCCCAGCCATGATTACTTTTAATTCCGGCTCGTTCCAATGCTTGCTGCATGGTATCTGTGGTCAAGATGCCAAAAATCACAGGTACACCAGTTTGAAAGCTGGCAGCAGCTATACCCTTAGCTACTTCGGCAGATACATAATCAAAATGAGGCGTTTGTCCCTTAATCACCGCACCCAAGCAAATTATGGCATCATAACGCTGGGAAAGTGCCAACTGGCGAGCTACGGTAGGAACTTCAAAACTGCCAGGAACCCATACATAGTCTACTTGATTGCCTTTAGGATCAGGATTTATACCGTGACGTTTCAGACAATCTTGACACCCTTCTACTAGCTTGACGGTAACTAGGTCATTGAATCGACCGATTACCAGAGCAAACTTCAAAGGCTCCGTTTGAGTAAATGTTCCCTCAAAAACTGCCATGACTGCCTCTTAGATTAACTATAGTTTCTTAGCCAATACACTTTTCTGTGTTCAATACAGAAGAGCAGGAAAGCAAATTCAGAAAAAGGTACTTTGACCTGTTTACTTTAGCTTTTCTGCTCCTGTAGTTTTTATGTTATGCGCTTTTGCCTGTTGGCAATTGTCCGCTACACCACAAAAAAGTTTAATAAACCAACTAAAAGCACTAAGGCAATCCAAACACCAGAACCAACCCAAAGCAGCTTTTTAGATTCAACCCAGTTTTGAGGAGTTGCGTAAACAACGGGAACACCAACAACTAGGACGAAGGACATGAGAACTAGAGATACTAAAGCAAATTGGAATACTATGGTCATTTTTACTTTTCCCAACACAGCGAAATCGTAACTTGCCCCCAGACTGTCGCGGTATGATGGACAGACTAGGTTACTCAGTGACCCCTGTAATTGAGGTCTTCTGATCAATTAATATTTTAAGGCTGCTTTGTAACAGTTGATCAGTTATCAGGAAAGAGGAGTCAGGAGTCAGGAGTCAGGAGTCAGGAGGCAAGGGAGGTAGGGGAAGTAGAAGTGATTAATTTTGACTTTTGACTTTTGACTTTTGACTTTTGACTTTTGACTTTTGACTTTTGACTTTTGATTTTCCTCCCCTGCTCTCTTTACTGTCACCTGTCACCTACTCCCTATGGATATAATTCTTTGTCACACAACTGCTGATTTTGACGCTTTAGGGGCGGCTGTGGGGTTAACTTGCCTCAAGCCGGGTAGTAAGATTGTGTTAACTGGGGGAGCGCATCCACCTGTGAGGGATTTTTTGGCTTTGTATCGCAATGAATATTCGCTGATTGAAAGGCGTGCTGTCAATCCTGAAAAAATCCGTTCTTTGATGGTGGTGGATACTCAACAGCGCGATCGCTTGGGTAAAGCTGCTGCATGGTTCGATTTACCCAATGTTCAAGAGATTGTAGTTTATGACCATCATCTAGCACAAGATAGCGATATTCCCACAACAAAATTATATGTTGACAAAGTGGGTGCTACGACAACTTTAATGGTGGAAGAACTGCAAAAACGTGGTATTTCTCTCACTTCTGCTCAAGCAACGGTAATGGCTTTGGGTATTCATGTTGATACAGGTTCTTTAACATACAATCAGTCTACACCCAGGGATGCTTTAGCTTTGGCTTGGTTGATGCAGCAGGGAGCAAGTTTATCTGTAATTTCAACATATCGTGATCCTGGTTTATCTCCCCAATTGCAACAATTATTAACTGAATCTTTGGAAAAGTTAGAATATCTTTGTTTACGGGGATATACCATTGGTTGGGTTACTCTAAAAACCGATAATTTTGTACCAGGTTTATCAGCTTTAGCGTCAGAATTGGTGGAGTTAACAGAAATTGATGCCATACTTTTGGCTCATGAATATCCTTTGGGTGATGGTGAATTTAGATTAGCAGTAATTGGTAGAACCCAAATTCCCCACACAAATCTTAATTTATTATTTCAACCTTTTGATGGTGGTGGACATTCCCAAGCCGTATCTTTAAATATTCGCACCATTGACTCACAAACAATTTTACAACAACTGCTTAATGGGTTAAAAGCACAAATTCCCCATCCTCCCACAGCCAGAGATTTAATGTCTTCTCCTGTGCGGACTATTCGTCCCGAAACTACCATTGCTCAAGCCCAAAGAATCTTACTGCGTTACGGACATTCTGGTTTATCTGTTGTTAATAATCAGGATAAATTAGTTGGTATTATTTCTCGACGTGATTTAGATATTGCTTTACATCACGGCTTTAGTCATGCACCAGTCAAAGGTTACATGACAACTAATTTAAAGACAATTACACCAGATACTACCTTACCACAAATTGAGTCGTTGATGGTGACTTACGACATTGGACGTTTACCAGTTCTAGAAAACGAAAATCTAGTTGGTATTGTCACTCGCACCGACGTTTTAAGGGAACTGCATCAAGCCGATACCACTAATAATAAAATAGAGAAAAAAGGTGAAATTAATATTAATTTACCGCAATTACAAGCTAAATTAAAACCCCAACTTTGGCAATTATTAAATATCGCATCACAGGAAGCAGAAAAACGCGGATGGCATCTTTATTTAGTTGGTGGTGCAGTGCGGGATTTATTATTAGCAAATTCCCAAACTGGCACATTAATGATTAATGATATTGATTTAGTAGTTGATGGTTTTCATCAAGCAGCGGATGTAGGTGCAGGGGTAGAATTAGCAAAAGCACTGCAAGGAATTTATCAAAATGCCCGGTTAGAAATTCATGGTGCATTTCAAACTGCAGCTTTACTATGGCACAAAGACCCAGAACTAGATTCATTATGGGTAGATATTGCCACTTCTAGAACAGAATTTTATCCTTATCCAGCAGCAAATCCTGAAGTTGAAGCTAGTTCAATTCGTCAAGATTTATATAGAAGAGATTTTACGATTAATGCAATGGCATTAAGGTTAACATCTCCCCGTAGTGGTGAAGTATTAGATTTTTTTGGTGGTTTCTTAGATTTACAAGCTAAACAAATTAAGGTTTTACACCCTAACAGTTTTATTGAAGACCCTACTCGTATTTATCGCGGAGTTCGCTTTGCTGTGCGGTTTGGATTTACAATTGAACAGCGAACTGAAGAGTATATTCGCTATGCTATAAATAGCGGAGTTTATGATAGAACAATTCAAGAAAATATCAGAACTCCAGCTTTACAAACTCGGTTAAAAACTGAATTAAAACATATTTTTGAAGCACCCTATTGGCAATCTGCTTTACAGTTATTAGATAATTTAGGAGCATTGCAATGTATCCATCCTAGTCTAAAATTAGATGGCGAAATTTTACGACAATTGCGTTTATTAGAAAGTTGTTTGCGAAATTTTGACAAACAAGGAAGTATACATCATTGGCAAATGCGTTTAGAGGTATTAATTGCCCACTTAGAACCACAATATAGAGCTAAGGTAGCTAAAAATCTGCAATTAGCTGATGATAGCATTGAGAGATTAAAGAAGTTAGCAGAAACGCAAATAACGATAATAACATCATTACCAAATTGTCAACTTCCTAGTCAAGTTTTTCAGTATTTGCGAAAGTATGATTTACCAACTCTGATTTTAGTTGCTTTGCAAAGTCAGCGAAAAATTAGACGTAAAATTTGGCATTTTTTAACTAATTTAGTCAATGTTCAGCCTCTATTAAATGGGAATGATTTAAAAGCTTTGGATTATAAACCTAGTCCCATATTTAAGCAAATTCTCGATCATTTATTGACTGCTACTTTAGATGGTATAATTAAGGATGAAGCTGAAGCACGAGAATTTTTAACCAAGCATTATCCCAGGTAATTGAAATTAAAAATATGAGGTTGATATGCAAATTCAAGCTTCCAAAAAATTCTACACCCCAGAAGAATATTTAGAACTAGAGGAAAAATCAGAAGTTAAAAATGAATATATAGACGGGGAAATTATACCTATGACTGGTGGAACTACAAATCATAATGAAATAGCTTTAAATTTTTGCACCAATTTTAAATTTAATATGCGGGGTAAAAATTACAAGATTTATATGGGTGATGTTAACTTATGGATACCGCGTTATCAAATCTACACTTATCCAGATATTATGGTAATTCAAGGAGAACCAAAATACGAAGGAACTGGAACTACTCAAGTAACAAATCCGTTCATGATTGTTGAAGTGTTATCTAAGTCAAATATAAACTATGATAAAACCGACAAATTTAGATTTTATCGTTCTCTTTCTGACTTGAAAGAATATATTATGATTAACCAATATGAATACTTTATTGAACAATTTGCTAAAAATACAGAAGGACAATGGGTATTAACTGAATATGAATCAATAAATGATATATTGTCATTGAAATCAATAGATTTTCAAATTCCTTTTAGTGATATTTATGAAGGTGTAAATTTCCAGTAGGTTGGGTTGACGCAAGGAAACCCAACATTATTAAACATAATTAATTATTAAAACTTTTGTTGGGTTGCGCTGTCGCTTAACCCAACCTACAAAAATACATGACTATTCCATTTCTTTAATTATATTCATCGTTTCCACACTCACAGTACAGACTCTCATTAATAAATCTATTACCTGTTCTTTATAATCTGCAAAACGATAAGTATTAAATTTTTCCGCAATTGTTGGGTCTTTTGGTTTCTTTTCTTTATATTGCTCTAAAATCCATTCTAATGCACAACGATTACCAAGCATATATTCCCATGCAATGTCAGGAATATCATTTAATGTGGTGACATCATCTAAAATAATGCTACCTTTGGTTTTATCGGCTTT